>JADLHU010000082.1 GCA_020848655.1 Novosphingobium sp. | reverse complement strand
CGCCGCGCTGGCGCCCGACGGCGTCAATTTCATCGATAAAGATGAGACACGGGGCGTTCTTTTTGCCCTGAATGAACAGATCGCGCACACGGGCAGCGCCGACGCCGACGAACATTTCCACGAAGTCCGACCCCGAAATGGTGAAGAACGGCACGCCCGCTTCACCCGCGATGGCGCGGGCCAGCAGCGTCTTGCCGGTGCCGGGCGAACCGACCAGCAGCGCGCCCTTGGGGATCTGGCCGCCCAACTTGGAAAACCGGCCCGGATCGCGCAGGAACTCGACGATTTCCTCCAGTTCCTCGCGCGCTTCGTCGATGCCGGCCACGTCGTCGAACGTCACGCGGCCCTGGCGTTCGGTCAGCAGCTTGGCCTTGGACTTGCCAAAGCCCATCGCGCCCGATCCGCCGCCCTTCTGCACCTGGCGCAGCGCGAAGAACGCCACGCCCAGGATCAGCATGAACGGCAGCGCCTGGACCAGGATGTAGATCAGCAGGTTCGGCTCGTCGGCCGCCTTGCCGGCATATTTCACGCCATTGTCCTGCAGCAGTTGCGGCAGCGTGGTATCGTTGGGGATCGGGATCGTGGTGAAACTGTCGCCGTTCTTGTACTTGCCGACGATGCGCTCCTGCCCGATCTGGACTTCGGAAACGCTGCCTTCCGCCACTTTCGTGCGGAAATCGGAATAGCGCACGGACGTGCCGACCTCGCTGCGGGCGCTGAACATCGACACCACCATCAGCAGGGCGAGGAAGATGCCGCCCCAGACCAGGAGGCTCTTGACCCAGGGATTACCGTTTGGCTGTTCTTCGTTCATGATGCGCGCGAAGTCCTTTCGCAGGCCAATGTAGGCGCGAACCGCTGAATCGCAAGTTAGCAGGGCTGCCGATGGCCAACGCTTGCGAATGCCGGGCGGCGGCGCGGCGTCGCAAGGGCGGGTGGAACCCCTTTCGCGCTGGCCTGAAATCTGGTCTGAACAGGCCCATGGGACACATCCATCCAGTTTACGCCGCGATGACGGCAACGGTGTTCGACGAAATGTCCGGGCTGGCCCGCGCGCTGGGCGCGATCAACCTGGGGCAGGGTTTTCCCGATTCGCAAGGGCCGCCCGAACTGATCGCGGCGGCGGCGCGGGCGCTGGCCGAACGATCGAACCAGTATCCGCCCTCGGGCGGGCTGCCCGACCTGCGCGCGGCGATCGCGGCGTTCTATGCGCGGCGGCAGGGCCTGCAGATCGTGCCCGAACACGTGCTGGTCACCTCCGGCGCGACCGAGGCGATCGCCGCCGCCGTGCTGGCGCTGGTCCAGCCGGGCGACGAAGTGATCCTGTTCCAGCCGGCCTACGATGCCTATGCGCCGATGGTGCGCCGCGCCGGCGGGGTGCCGGTTTCGGTGCCGCTCAGCCCGCCCGGCTGGACCTATCGTGCGGAAGACCTTGAAGCGGCGATAACGGCGCGCACCACGCTGCTGATGTTCAACGATCCGCTCAACCCGGCGGGCACGGTGGCGAGCGCGCCGGAACTGGCGATGATCGCGGATGCCTGCCGCCGGCACGATCTGCGCGTGATCTGCGATGAAGTGTGGGAGGACGTGCGCTTCGATGGCATCGGCCATCGTTCGCTGCTCGATCTGCCCGGCATGGCGGAGCGTGCGGTCAAGATCGGGTCGGCGGGCAAGATCTTCGGGCTGACCGGGTGGAAGATCGGCTGGCTTTGCGCCGCGCCGGCGCTGCTGACGGGGGTGGCCCGCGCGCATCAGTTCCTGACGTTCACCACCGCGCCGGCGCTGCAATGGGCGGGGGCGGAAGGGCTGGCCTTACCAGACGCCTGGTTCGCCGCGCGCAACGCCGCCTGGGCCTCCTCGCGCGAGCGGCTGCGCGCCGGGCTTGCGGCGGCCGGCTATACCGTGCTGCCCAACGCGGCGACGTGGTTCCTGTGCGTCGATCTGGCGGCCTCGGGCATCGACCTGCCCGATCGCACTTTCAGCGAACGCGCGATCCGCGAGGCGGGCGTTGCCTCGATCCCGGTTTCGGCGCTGTTCGAAGGCGAAGGCCCGCGCCACATCGTGCGGTTCTGCTTTACCAAGGCCGACGATGTGCTGGACGAGGCGGTGGCGCGGCTGGCGGCGTTCCGGGAAACGGTGAGGTAGTTGTCTAACCCCCCCGCTCAATCCCCCCCGCTCAATCCCCGTCGTCGTAGCTGTTGGCGCGCAAGTCGTCGCTGGCCAGGTCGGAGAAGCGGGTGATGCGCGCTTCGAAGCGCATGCGTACCTTGCCGGTGGCGCCGTGGCGCTGCTTGGCGACGATCAGTTCGGCCAGGCCATAGACTCGCTCCATTTCCTGCTGCCAGGTGGCGTGGGCCTCGTGGGTCTTGGCGTCGTCGCCTTCGGTGGGCTGCTTGGGTTCCTTGGCGGCGACGTAATAATCCTCGCGGTAGACGAACCAGACCATGTCCGCGTCCTGCTCGATCGAGCCGGATTCGCGAAGGTCGGACAGTTGCGGGCGCTTGTCCTCGCGCTGTTCCACCGCGCGGCTGAGCTGCGACAGCGCGATCACCGGCAGCGACAGTTCCTTGGCCAGCGTCTTCAGGCCACGGCTGATTTCGGAGATTTCGTTGACGCGGTTGTCCCCGGCGCGGCCCGTGCCCTGGAGCAACTGGAGGTAATCGACCACGATCAGGCCGATGTTGTGCCGGCGCTTCAGCCGGCGCGCGCGGGCGCGCAGCGCGGCGATGGTCAGCGCGGGTGTATCGTCGATGTAGAGCGGCAGGTCGGCCAGCGTCTGGCTGGCGAACGACAGCTTCTGGAAATCGTCGCGGCTGATCTTGCCCATGCGCAAGGCTTCGGAACTGATGCCCGACTGTTCGGCCAGGATACGCGTGGCCAACTGGTCCGCGCTCATTTCCAGGCTGAAGAACGCGCAGGCCGCGCCCACGGACTTTTCATCGGGGATGCCGTCCAGCCGGTCGCGGCGGATGCGGTCGGCGGCGTTGAAGGCGATGTTGGTGACCAGCGAGGTCTTGCCCATGCCCGGCCGGCCGGCCAGGATGATAAGGTCGGAATCGTGCAGGCCGCCGATCTTCTCGTTCACCGAGGTCAGGCCCGTGGTCTTGCCCGAGATGTGGCCGCCGGAATTGAGCGCCTTTTCGATGGCGGCGATGGCGGTGCGCGTGGCGGTGGAGAACCCTTGCGCCTCGCTTTGCGATCCGGCGCCTTCGGCCACGTTATAGAGCGCGGCTTCGGCGCGTTCGATCTGTTCGAGCGGCGCGACCGATTCGGACGTATCCATCGCGTTTTCGACCAGGTTGCGCCCCACGGCGACGAGTTCGCGCAGCAGCGCCAGCTCATAGATCTGCTCGGCCAGTTCGCGCGGGGCGAGCAGGCCCTGCCCGTCGGCGGTCAGCCGCGCCAAATAGGCGACCCCGCCCAGTTCCTTCAGCGCTTCGTCCGATTCGAAATAGGGCCGCAGCGTGACCGGGGTGACCACGGCCTTGCGATCCAGCAACTGGAGGATGCGTTCGTAGATGCGGCCGTGGATCGGTTCGAAGAAATGGGCCGGCGTGAGGTTGACCGGAAGTTCCTCGATCACCCGGTTGTCGATCAGGACCGCGCCCAGAAACGCGGCCTCCGCCTCCAGATTCGACGGCAGCATGCGGGGTTCGGGGGTTGTGGTGCGGGTCAGGAGGTCTGTGTCGGCCATAAGCGGCGTTAGATGCGCTTTCAGGGGAGTCCCGGCAAGTGGGCGGCGCGTGCGGCATCGTTGACAGCCCTGTGTAAAACCCCACCGGGAAATCACGGGTTGCCCGCTCGTGCTGCATTTGCGAATGCAGCAGGCAATCATGGCGAACCCGCGCATCATCGATATCGATCTGGACGAGACGACGATCCTGTGGCGCAACGCCGATATCGAGCAGGAACGGCGCATCGCGATCTTCGATCTGATCGAGGACAACCTGTTCCGCCCGGTGCGCTCTTTCGCCGGCGGCCACGAAGGGCCGTATCGCCTGCGCCTTTCGGTCAACGACGGGCGGCTGGTGCTGGACATCGCCGACGAAGCGGGTGGGCCGCTGGAAACGCTGGTGCTGGGGCTGGGCCGCTTCCGCCGGTCGATCCGCGAATATTTCGCGATCTGCGAAAGCTACTACCAGGCGATTCGCAAGGCCACCGCCACAGAGATCGAAACGATCGACATGGCGCGGCGCGGCGTACACAACGAAGCGGCGGAAATGCTGCTGGAAAGACTGGACGGCAAGGTGGAAACCGATTTCGCCACGGCTCGCCGCCTCTTTACCCTGATCTGCGTGCTGCATATCAGGGGGTAGGGACGCCCTCAGGGGCAATTTCGGGAAACGATACGAATCATGGCGAGGAGGCAAGGCGGCCGCACACGGCTGCGCCTGCTGGGGGCGGCGTTTCTGATCGCCCTGGTGGGCGGCGTCTATGGCTGGTGGCATTTGCACCACTGGCGGCCGGATCGCGCCGTCTATCCGGTGCAGGGCGTGGAAGCCGCCGCCGACGATGGCGAGATCGACTGGCGCGCCGTGAAGGCGATCGGCGCCGATTTCGCCTATATCGATGCCAGCGCCAGCGCCTTTGCGCGCGATCCGGCGTTCGTGCGCAATTTGGAAGCGGCGCGCGCCGCCGGGCTTCAGGTGGGGGCGGTGCATCGCTATGATCCCTGCCAGCCGGCCGACCGCCAGTCGGCGAATTTCGTCACCGTGGTGCCGCGCGATGCGGCGCTGCTGCCCCCGGCGGTGGAGCTTGACCGGCTGGGCGACGATTGCCCCATGAAAGTCGGCGACGCGGCGATCGAAAGCGAACTGATGACCTTCCTCAACCAGGTGGAAACGCACACCGGCAAGCCCGCGATACTCAAGATCTCGTCCCGGTTCCAAAGCCGCTACCGCATCGCCAACGCGCTCGATCGCAACTTGTGGCTGGTGCGCAATCGCTTCGTGCCCGACTATGCCGGCCGTCCGTGGACGCTGTGGACCGCGAACGCCTCGCTTGCCAACGAAGCCAGCGAAGCGCCGCTGCACTGGGTGGTGGTGCAGCCATGAGCGTTCCCGATCGCGACAGCCTTGTCGCCGCCGCGCGCGCCGCTGCCGGGGGCGCCTATGCGCCCTATTCGCGCTTCCATGTGGGCGCGGCGCTGGCCTTTGCCGATGGCACGGTGCTGACCGGCAGCAACGTGGAAAACGCCAGCTACGGCTTGTCGCTATGCGCCGAAACGGTTGCCGCCGCGCGCGCGCTGAACGATGGCCGTCGCGGCGGGCTGGTGGCGGTGGCGGTGATCGGCGGGGCCGTGGATGCCGTGGGGCAGGGCGCTCCCGTTACGCCGTGCGGGCGGTGCCGGCAGGTGCTGAACGAACTGGCGCAACTGGGCGGCACCGATCCGGTGATCTGGTGCGCGGGGGGCGATGGGGTGCTCGAACTGCGCCTGTCCGCCCTGCTGCCGCACGCCTTCGGGCCGGCGAGCCTGACGCCGCAGTGATCTGAAGCCGGGATGCCGGGCATGCGCGCTCAGATGATGGGTGCGCGTGGCGCGATCATCCCAGCGGCAGCGCCGTGGTCTATTTCATCGAGAACGCGGCCCTGACATCACGAAGCCGCCGCGCCGCCGGCAAGGGGTGGGGCATCCCCTTGCGCGATCCGGGCTTGGATCTGGCTCGCCGTCAACCGAAGGGCATCCAGCACCATCGCCTCGGGCTGGCGATTGGCGGCGGCCACGGTGCGCGACGCCGAAATTGCGGCCACGACGCTGCCGTCATAGCCGAAGATCGGAACCGCCAGGCACACCAGCCCTTCGGCGATTTCCTCGGTGTCGCGGGCGAACCCCTGTTGCGCGATGCCGGCCAGTTCGTGCCGCAGCAGGCCGGGATCGGTGATGGTCCGGGGCGTCAACGCCGGAAACGGCCCGGTGGCCAGATAGGCTTCGCGGTCCTTGTCTTGCAGGTGGGCCAGCAGGACTTTGCCGATGCCGGTGCAATAGGCTTCCAGTTGCATGCCCACTTTGGTGAAGAAATCCCCGGCGCCGCGCCCGGTCTTGATCCGGTACGTGACCATTTCATTTTCCAGGGTGCCAAGCTGGACAAGGCAGCGCAGTTGGCCGGCCAACCCATGCAGCAAGGGGGCCGCTGCCGCCACGACCACCTGTTTTGCGTCGATCTGCTGCATCAGCGCCAGCAGCCGCGGGCCGGGGCCGATGCGCCCTCCCGGCACGCGGGTCAGGAATCCTTGTGCCACCAGCGTGGCGATCTGGCGATGTGCTGTGGCGCGCGGCAGGCCAAGGTCTTGCGCGATCGCCGGCACGCTGCGCCCGTCGCGATCGGTCAGCACCGCTTCGAGCAGCGCGAGGCTGCGGCTCAGCGCCGCGATTGGTGGCGTTCCTTGTCTCATGATGTGAGACAATAGCGCGATTGCGGTCTGGCACAACCCGATGCCGGCGGCTAGTCCCTGCCAGGACATCAGGAGAGGACGCACCATGACCGACGTCTCATACGAAGACCTCGCACGGCGTTTGCGCGATGCCTATACCCACGGGGCAGTGCCGCCATTGCGCGATGGCCTTGATCCCGTGGATGCGGCGGGGGCTTACGCGGTTCAGGAAATCAACACCCGGTTCTGGGAAGCGCAGGGCCGCCGCATCGTCGGGCGCAAGGCGGGCCTGACGGCCAAGGCGGTGCAGGCGCAGCTCGGCGTCGACCAGCCTGATTTCGGCGTGTTGTTCGATGACATGCGCATCGCCGATGGCGGCACGCTGTCGCCCGCATCGTGCCTGCAGCCCAAGGCCGAGGCCGAGATCGCGTTCGTGCTGGGTGCGGACCTGGCCGATCCCGATACCACGGCCGATCAGGCGGCGGCGGCCGTCGCATCGGTCCATGCCGCGATCGAAATTGTCGACAGTCGCATCGCCGACTGGAAGATCAGCTTTGCCGATACCGTGGCCGACAATGGCTCGTCCGCTTTCTTCGTGCTGGCGCAAGCGGGCAAGCCGCTGGCCGGCGCCGACCTCTATACCGCGGGCATGGTGATGGAAGTGAACGGCCAGATCGCTTCGCTAGGCGTGGGCGCGGCGGCGCTGGGCAATCCGCTGAATGCCGCGGCCTGGCTGGCCCGCACGCTGGCCGCGCGTGGTGAGCCGCTTCGGGCCGGCGACGTGCTGCTGGCGGGCGCGCTTGGCCCGATGGTGGCGCTTCATCCGGGCGATCACGTCCGGGCGATCGTCGGCGGGATCGGTGCCTGCTCCTTTTCCTATGGAAGGGATTGAAAAGATGGTAAAAACAAAAGTCGCCATCATCGGGTCGGGCAATATCGGCACCGACCTGATGATCAAGATCATGCGCTTGTCGAACGTGCTTGAAATGAGCGTGCTGGTCGGCATCGACCCGGACAGCGACGGGCTGAAGCGCGCGGCGCGCATGGGCGTGGCGATTACCGCCCAGGGCATCGACGGGCTTGTCGCCATGCCGGAGTTCGCGGACATCGGCATCGTCTTCGATGCGACCAGCGCGGGCGCGCACCAGCGCAACAGCGAACTGGTGCTGGCGGCCGGCAAGCGGATGATCGACCTGACTCCGGCGGCGATCGGGCCTTACACGGTCCCTTCGGTCAACGGCGATGCGAACCTCGATGCCCGCAACGTCAACATGGTGACATGCGGCGGGCAGGCGACGATCCCGATCGTCGCGGCGGTCAACCGGGTCGCGAAAGTGCATTATGGCGAGATCGTCGCGTCGATCGCCAGCAAGAGCGCCGGCCCCGGCACGCGCGCCAACATCGACGAGTTCACCGAGACGACGAGCCAGGCGATCATGGACGTGGGCGGGGCGACGCGCGGCAAGGCGATCATCGTGCTCAATCCCGCCGAACCGCCGCTGATCATGCGCGATACCGTCTATTGCCTGTGCGAGGACGGCGATCGCGACGCGATCCGCCGGTCGATCGAAGACATGGTCGCCGAAGTGCAGGCCTATGTCCCCGGCTACCGGATGAAGCAGGCAGTCCAGTTCGAGCATATCGGTTCGAACCAGCCCTTGCGCATCCCCGAAATGGACGGAGCGTTCACCGGTCTGAAGGTCTCGGTCTTCCTCGAAGTGGAAGGGGCGGCACATTATCTGCCCGCCTATGCCGGCAACCTCGACATCATGACTTCGGCCGCGCTGAAGACGGCGGAAAAGATCGCGCAGCGTCACTTTGCGGGAGCAGCGGCATGACTTTCGATCCCACCACCAGCAAACTCTACATCCAGGACGTGACCTTGCGGGATGGCATGCATGCCATCCGCCACCAATATGGCATCGCGCATGTCCAGGCGATCGCGCGCGCGCTCGACAAGGCGCGCGTCGATGCCATCGAGGTCGCGCATGGCGACGGGTTGAACGGGTCTTCGTTCAACTACGGCTTCGGCGCCCATACCGACTGGGACTGGATCGGCGCGGTTGCCGAAGTTCTGGAACACGCGGTGCTTACCACCCTGCTGCTGCCCGGCATCGGCACCGTGCACGATCTCAGGCACGCCTGCGAGATGGGCGTCAAATCGGTGCGGATCGCCACGCACTGCACCGAAGCCGATGTCAGCCGCCAGCACATCGAGGCAGCGCGCAATCTTGGCATGGACGTTTCGGGCTTCCTGATGATGAGCCACATGACCAGCCCCGATGCGCTGGCCCAGCAGGCCAGGCTGATGGAAGACTATGGCGCGCACTGCGTCTATGTGACCGACAGCGGCGGCGCGATGAACATGGACGATTACGCCGCGCGCCTGCAGGCCTATGATCGCGTTCTCAAGCCCGAGACGCAGCGCGGCGTGCATGCCCACCACAACCTGTCGCTTGGCGTCGCCAACAGCATCGTGGCAGTCCAGAACGGCGCGGTGCGCGTCGATGCCAGCCTTGCCGGCATGGGCGCGGGGGCGGGTAACGCGCCGCTCGAAGTCTTCATCGCCGCCGCCGATCGCTATGGCTGGAACCACGGCTGCGACTTGTTCGCGCTGATGGATGCGGCCGAAGAACTGGTCCGCCCGTTGCAGGATCGGCCAGTGCGAGTCGACCGGGAAACGCTTACGCTTGGCTATGCCGGCGTCTATTCCAGCTTCCTGCGCCACGCCGAAAAGGCCAGCGCCGACTATGGCATCGACACCCGCTCGATCCTGGCCGAAGTCGGGCGCCGCAAGATGGTGGGCGGGCAGGAAGACATGATCGTCGATATCGCGCTCGATCTCAGCCGCAAACGCGAGACTGCGGGCGCCTGACCGGGGCGGTGCCGGGGGCATGTATCCCCTTCGGCACCGCAGCTTGCCTTTGCGGGAATGACGAATGGTCGTGTGTCCGGCTGACAGGCGCCAGATCCTTGCCCATCGCGCAATCGCCACGAAAAAGGGGGCCGACATTGCTGCCGGCCCCGGTTCGCTTGTCCGTTCGTTGGCGGGATGGGGCATGGCCCCGAACCGTCCAGACGTTTCCTCGCCGTTCATGACGCGGGCCGCGGTGATGCCTTGACGAGCGCCTCGCGAGCTCGCGCACCGCAAGTGCCTTCGCATCGTGATGCTCGTCGCATCGGGCCGGGTACGCCAGGGCTGGGAAGCCCGGACCATCCCTTGCGTCGGTTCCGACGGTCCGTTCCCTTCCGGCCAGGCGGCCATCCAGAAGCGGACGCTTCGTCCTCGAAGCGGAGTGGCGTGTCGGTCCCGTCAGGCGGTTGGATCGGCTCTCAGGGAGCGTATCCTTCCGTCTGGCGGTCCCAAGGCTGACCGGACGTTCCTTCGGGTGGGGCGGCATCAGCAAGGATGTCGCTTGCTCCGTTTCGGTCTGGAGCCGGCGGGCCGCCTCGCCAAGGCGAAGCATTCCAGAGCTCTATCGCGAATCGGACACCGTTCAGTGTCGATCAAGCCGACGTCGGTGCGCCTCTCGCGGCATCTGCGGTTCGTCAGGCCATCCATGGAACATACCCGAAGGCGCGTTCAAAGGATTTGCAAGACGTGTTTTCCGACGCTGCTGCGGGCATCACTGCCGCCTCGATCAGGTTAAAATTCTCCTTTCACTTTCAGGAGGTTAATTCCGAAAGCTGAGGTTGTTTCTTCCCTCTCGACACACCAAAGCTGCGCCTCGAATCTGAGTCGCGCAAGAGAAATCTGCAAGAGTTATCCACAGGTGATGGCTTAGCGGTGGACAAAATGAAGCCACCCCGTCAAAGAACCTGATTCTGCGCCGTTTCAGTGGCCGCGCGCCGCAAGCCGCCTAGCCGCCGCGCTGCGCCAGCAGTCGCAGGCGCAAAGCATTCAGCTTGATGAAGCCCTGCGCATCCTTCTGGTCATAGGCGCCGGCGTCGTCCTCGAAGGTCACGTGGCGTTCGGAATAGAGGCTGTCGGGTGACTTGCGGCCAACCACCCCGGCCAGCCCCTTGTACAGCTTCAGCCGCACGGTGCCGCTGACGCGGGCCTGCGAATGATCGATCGCGGCCTGCAGCATCTCGCGCTCGGGCGCGAACCAGAAACCGTTATAGATCAGTTCCGCATAGCGCGGCATCAGTTCGTCCTTGAGGTGGGCCGCGCCGCGATCGAGCGTGATCTGTTCGATGCCGCGATGGGCGCGGGCATAGATCTCGCCGCCCGGCGTCTCGTACATGCCGCGGCTCTTCATGCCGACAAAGCGGTTCTCGACCAGATCGAGCCGGCCGATGCCGTGCTTGCGGCCCAGTTCGTTCAGTGCGGTGAGCAGCGTGGCGGGCGACATCGCCTGCCCGTTCAGCGCCACGCCATCGCCCTTTTCGAAGTCGATGGTGATGTATTCCGGCTGGTCGGGCGCGTCTTCCGGGTTGACCGTGCGCGAATAGACATAGTCCGGCACTTCCTGCCACGGGTCTTCCAGCACTTTGCCTTCGGACGAGGTGTGCAGAAGGTTCGCGTCGGTGGAGAAGGGGCTTTCGCCGCGCTTGTCCTTGGGCACGGGGATCTGGTGCTGTTCGGCCCAGGCGATCAGCGCGGTGCGGCTGGTCAGATCCCATTCGCGCCACGGCGCGATGACCTTGATCGACGGTTCCAGCGCATAAGCGGACAGTTCGAAGCGGACCTGGTCGTTGCCCTTGCCGGTGGCGCCGTGGGCGACCGCATCGGCGCCGGTTTCGCGCGCGATTTCGATCAGGCGCTTGGAAATCAGCGGCCGCGCGATCGAGGTGCCGAGCAGGTAATCGCCTTCGTAGCGGGCGTTGGCGCGCATCATCGGGAACACGAAGTCGCGCACGAATTCCTCGCGCAGGTCATCGATATAGATGTTGTGATCGGGCACGCCCATCAGCTTGGCCTTGGCGCGCGCCGGTTCCAGTTCCTCGCCCTGGCCGAGGTCGGCGGTGAAGGTCACCACCTCGCAATTGTAGGTGACTTGCAGCCACTTGAGGATGACCGAGGTGTCGAGGCCGCCCGAATAGGCGAGAACGACCTTCTTGATGTCCGACATGCCATGCTCCGCGAGGGGTGTACTTGCGGGGCGCGCCTATCAGTACCGGCCCCGCATCGCAACCGTCTGGGCGGTGCCACGGGTTATCGCGAAGGCCGTGCCTACTCCGCCGCGCTGGCCAGATGCCATTGCGGCGCGTCATCCAGCGCGGAAAGGCGCGCGGCTTCGGCGCTGATATAGTCACGCGTCATCGGCACGGCATCGCGGCGCTTCACCGTCTGGATGTGGAAATTGACCATCGAGCCGTGGCGGAAGCTTTGCTCCGCGCCGGCGAGGTAGAACTGCCACATGCGGAACATGCGCGCATCGTAAAGCGCGGTGATCTCGGCCTCGTGCAGCGTGGCGCGGCGATACCATTCGGCCAGCGTATAGGCATAGTGATAGCGCAGCACCTCGATATCGGCGATTTCCCAACGCGTGCGTTCCAGCGCGGACACCAGTTCGCTCATCGCCGGGATGTAGCCGCCGGGGAAGATGTACTTGCGCGTCCATTTGTCGGTCGTGCCGGGCGGGCCGCGCCGGCCGATGGTATGCGTGAGCATGATGCCGTCATCGGCCAGAAGCTCGCGCGTTTTGGCGAAATATTCGGCGAAATTGGGCGCGCCGACATGTTCGATCATGCCCACGCTGGTGATCCGGTTGAACGTGCCGGCAACGTCGCGATAGTCGATCAACTGGAAGCGCACCTTGTCGGCCACGCCCGCCGCCTCGGCCCGTTCGTTGGCGAAGCGCACCTGATCGGGGGCCAGGCTGACGCCCAGCACCTCGCAGCCGAAGTGGCGGTTGAGATAAAGCCCAAGTCCGCCCCAGCCGCCGCCGATATCGAGCACGCGCATGCCGGGTTGCAGGCGCAGCTTGGCGGCGATCAGCGCCTTCTTGTCGATCTGCGCGCGTTCCAGCGTGTTCGCGGGATCGCGGTAATAGGCCATCGAATATTGCCGGTCCTCATCCAGGAACTGCTCATAGAACTGGCGGGTGAGGTCATAGTGATGGCGCACGTTGCGGCTGGAGGCGGAACGGCGGTTGAACTGGTCGATCCGCGAGGCGATCACTTCGCCGGCCCGGCGCAGCGGACCGCGCGCGCGCAACGTGTCGCGCCGCTTCTGGCTGGTCACGAACAGCACGAAATCGCGGATATCGTGCGGCGGTTCGACGACCAGCCGGCCATCCATATAGGCCTCTCCCGCGCCGACGCGCGGGTCCTTGGCGATGTGGAAGGCGGCGCCCTTGTCGGTCAGGCGGATGGCGATGGCTTCGGCGTCCACACCCTCGCCGTAGCGATAGACCTTGCCATCATGGTCGGTAACGACAAGCCGGCCCCGGTGGACCAGCGTCTTCAGCATCTTGTCGAGCAGCCACATATGGGCAGGCTACTCTTTCCCCACGACAGCATGCAAGTGATGATGCGCCGGCCTATTGGCGAGCGAGGTAGAGCACGTCGCGTGGCTGTGACAGCAAGTGCTGGCCCGAATCGACGAAAAGCGTCTCGCCGCTGGCAAGCCAGCCCGCGCTCAGGAACACCGCCGCTTGCGCCAGTTCGGCGGGATCGGTGATTCGTTCGAGCAGGTTCATGCGGCCGCTGCGCAAGTGTTCGTCGGGATGCTGGTCGAAGCTGGGCAACATCGCGCCGGGGGCAAGGCCATAGACGCGGTCCGCCGGATCGGGCGCGGCCATCGCCAGCAGCCGCACGGTTCCCGCAAAAGCGTGCTTGGCCATGGTGTAGGAGAAGAAATCGGGATTGGGATTGAGCAGCTTCTGGTCGGTCAGGGCGATCACGCGGCGCCCGCCGCCCGCCTGGGCATGGGTCAGGAAGGCCTGCGCCATGCGTGTCGGCGTCAGCGCGTTGACGGTGATGGCTTCGGCGAACGTGGCGGGATCGAGCGCCAGCGCGCTGTCGTTGCGGAACACGGCGGCGCAGTTGACCAGCACACGCCAGTCCGCCAGCCGGCCTGCCAGCGTTTCCACCATGGCGACGGCAGCGTCGCTGTCGGCAAGGTCACACGAAACGGTCTCGGCCGAAGGCAGCGTTGCGGCCAGCGCCTCCGCCGCATCGCGCGAGCGGCCATAGTGGAGGACTACGTGCCAGCCCGCCTGGCCGAACGCGCGGGCGATGACGGAGCCGATCCGCTTTGCGCCGCCGGTTATCAGGATCGAAGGTTGCATCGGATTAGCCAAGCACAGCCGGCGGCGGCTGAAAACCCGTCATGATGGCCGCCCCGGCATTCTTCGCCGGAGCAGCCATCATGAAGGCTCGCGCGGATCAGCGGCAGCGCGCGTTGCTGCGGTCGATCTCGCGGCCCAGCAATGCGCCGCCGGCCGCGCCCAGCAGTGTACCGGCGGTGCGATCCCGCCCGCCATCGATCGCCCGGCCGAGCAGTGCGCCGCCCGCGGCACCGATGATCAGGCCCGTGGTGCCGTTGCTGCGGCGGCAGTAATAGCGGCCATCACGGCCGCGCCACACGCGATCATCGCGCCCCAGGCGGCGCGGTTCGACATAGCGACCGCGCGAATCGTACACCCGGTGGTTGCCATTGTGGTTGTGATAGCGGTTGTCGCGATGAGCCAGGGCCGGACTCGCCGGCAGCGTGACCGCGACGAGCACGGCCGCGAGAAGGGCTTTGCGCATGGTTGTATCCTCAGGTTGCATGGTTCTTTCCCCCTGCAACGCCGGGCGTGGTCGATTGATCCACAACGCCCGATGAATATCGCTTGCCGGGCCGCGCCGGGCGCGGCGAAGCGATGCCCGGGCGGGATGAACGCCCTGCCGCCCGGCAATGGCGATCAATCCAGCGCGGCTTCCTTTTCCGCGTAAAGCCGTTCGAGCTCGGCGCGGCTCTTGCGCTCGGCGGCGGTCTTGAGCTGGCCGCAGGCGGCATCGATGTCGCGCCCGCGCGGGGTGCGCACCGGGGCGCTGATGCCGGCTTCGAACACGATATCGGAAAAGCGCCGGATGCGGTCGGGCGTCGAACATTCATAAGGCGCGCCGGGCCAGGGATTGAACGGGATCAGGTTGACCTTGGCCGGCAGGTTGTAGTGCTTGATGAGGCGCACCAGTTCGCGCGCATCGGCGTCGCTGTCGTTCTTGTCCTTCAGCATCACGTATTCGAACGTGATGCGCCGCGCGTTCGAAGCGCCGGGATAGTCGGCGCAGGCCTGGAGCAGATCCTCGATACCGAACTTGCGGTTGATCGGCACGATCTCGTCGCGGACGTCCTTGGTCACCGCGTGGAGCGAAACCGCCAGGTTGACGCCGATTTCCTCGCCGCAGCGCGCCATCATCGGCACCACGCCGCTGGTCGACAGCGTGATGCGCCGCTTGGAAAGCGCCAGCCCGTCGCCGTCCATGACCAGCTTCAGCGCATCGCGCACATTGTCGAAATTGTAGAGCGGCTCGCCCATGCCCATCATCACGATGTTGGTGAGCAGGCGCCCGTCGGCGCTGTAGCCGCCGCCGTCCTGATCGGCGGCTTCTGGCTCGGCGTCGTCGGTATCCTCGAAGGCGAAATCCATGCGGCCCTTGGGCCATTCGCCCAGTCCGTCGCGCGCCAGCATGACTTGCCCCACGATCTCGCCCGCGGTCAGGTTGCGCACCAACCGCATCGTGCCGGTGTGGCAGAACCGGCAGTTGAGCGTGCAGCCGACCTGGCTGGATACGCACAGCGTGCCGCGATCGGCATCGGGGATGAACACCATCTCGAAATCATGGCCATCGGCAGTGCGCAGCAGCCATTTGCGCGTGCCATCTGTGGAAACCTGCGCTTCGACGATTTCGGGCCGCCCGATGACGAAGCGTTCCGCCAGCCAGGGCCGCATCGGCTTGGCGATATCGGTCATGCTTTCGAAATCGGTGACGCCGCGATGGTACAGCCAGTGGTACACCTGCTTGGCGCGCAGCTTGGCCGCTTTGGTATCCAGCCCGGCCTGGCCGAACAATTCGGCGATGCGCGCGCGCGGCAGGCCGATCAGATCGACACGGCCATCGGCGCGCGGGGTGATGTCGCGCGCGACGGTGACGGGGTCGATGTGCCCCGGGATCTGCATCAGGTTGGTGTCAGGCATGGAACGCCGGCATATAAGGGCGATCGGCGCGAAAAGCTACCTCAGCCGTGCGCAGGCGATGGCGGTGGCATCCATGGCCGATGCCGCGCCGGCCAGTTGCCAGGTGTTGGAGAAGCCGCGCCCGGCGGTGTCGCGCGCCGAAACGGTCATCACCGGGGCGGATCGCATCGCGGCAACGATGCCCGCGTCCATGCGCCGGTCGGCCGCCCAGGCATCGCCGCCGCCGCCGGTCAGCACGAAACGCTCGCGCCCGATGGCTAGCACGATGCGCGCGCCCGGCGCGGTGCGGCGCGACAGGCGCACATGGACTTGCCCGCGCACGCCGCGCCGGGGCCAGGTGCCGACCGTGGCATAGGCCTGGAACTCGCGCGAGAGGCGGCTTGGCTCGGCCATGGCGATGGCATAGCAGCGCGGCACCAGCGGATCGCGGAACACCCCCCAGCCGTCGTAGATGCCCAGGCTGTCGCGCGCGATCGCGGGCGGGGCGATCGCGCCAAGCGCCAGCCCCGCCGCAAGCACAAGGCAGCCAAGCAGGCGAGCGGGGAAGGGGCGGGCGTTTGAGGGCGGCATCACCACGCCTGATCGCAGAAAGCGCGGGTGCGGAAAAGGTCCACGATGCCCCATCGCGCAGGTTCGCCGTGCGATAGATCGGCGCGTAAGGTGCAAATGCTGGAAGAAGGGAGGCCCCTGACGAAGAGCGCCCCGGCCGCTGCCGCGACCGGGGCGTCGTTTCCACCCCAGGGGAAGGGGTAAGCAAACCGGACCGGTGCCTTGCGTTACGCTCCATCCCCGGGCCAGCCGCGGACGGCGAAATCGCCAGTCCGGGCCGTCCTCAAACGGGTCAGGCTGCGGCACACGCGCGCCAACCAATCCGACGTGGGCCACTGAACTGCATGACGCAGCCCCGATTCCCACGGTTTCCGTCCTCTCCGTGTCTCCCCGCCTCGCTCCACTTCGGTGCGATGCTGAGCCATCTCCTGCTCTGCCGCGCTTATCTTTTCGCGGTTGATTTCAAGGGGAGCCTAACGCGCCAGCGCGCCGCCGACAATAGGGGAATCGAGGTCCTCTTGGAGCCTGCGGAATCCCCATATTATATGATGAAAAACAAATATTTATCTGGGATGCTGCACTCGCGTGCAGGGCAAGGCGCAAGCGCGCGGTCAGAGCGAATCGGTGGCCGAACCCTCGCCTGGATAAGCGATCGCGATCACTTCCCATTCCTTTTCGCCGCCCGGCAGTAGCACCCGGCGCAAGTCGCCCAGCGATGCGCCGCGCAGTGCGCGGGCGATCGGCGCGCTCCAGCCGATGCGGCCCGTGCTCGCATCCTGCTCGTCATCGCCCACCAGCGTGAGCACGCGCTGGTTGTCATCCTCGTCGGCGATGGTCACGGTGGCGCCGAACCACGCCTTGCTGCGATCGGTCTGCGCGGCGGGATCGACCACGCGCAACGCCTTCATCCGCCGCGCCAGATAGGCCAGCTCCCGGTCGATTTCGCGCATGCGTTTGCGGCCATAAAGATAATCGCCATTTTCCGAGCGGTCGCCATTGCCGGCGGCCCAGCTCACGATCTCGACGATGGCCGGCCGCTCGGTGCCCAGCAAGTGGTCATAGCGCGTGCGCAGCGCCGCCATTCCGGGCGGCGTGATCGGTGGTCCGGCAGGTTTCATGTCGCCGACCTAGCCGGGATTGCGCTTGCCAAGGAAGTGGCTGAGGGGATTTGGCCCCCGGTACGATGCGCGATCGGGGTTCATCGCTTCATAGACCACGGCGTTTTCCAGCACGCGCTGGCTATAGTTGCGCGTTTCGCTGATCGGGATGCGTTCGAGCCATTCGATCCAGTCGATCCCGCCGGCGCGCGGATCGCCGTTGGCGCGCAGCCACTTGTTCACGTTGCCCGGCCCGGCGTTGTAGGCGCCGACGGCCAGCGGATAGGAACCGCCGTAATAGTCCATCATTCGCGCGTAGAAACCGTCGCCCAGCCGGATGTTGTAGCCCGCATCGGCGATCAGCGCATTCATGTCATAGGCCAGGCCGATCTTGCCGGCCTGTTCGCGCGCGGTGCCGGGCATCAGCTGCATCAACCCGCGCGCGCCGGCGTGGCTGACGGCGTTCTGCGCGAACTGGCTTTCCTGCCGGGTGATGGCGTGGACCATGGTCCAGTCGGTGCCGGCGGGGGTGGGGATCAGCGGGAAGGCGATCTTCTGGAAATCGCCGAAACCGTCGGTATGCGCCGACTGGCCCAGGATCACGCCCAGATCGCGCCGACCGATGCTGGCGGCGAGTTCGGCCACGAGCACGTGGTCGGCCTCGCTTTCGGCCTGATCGCTGATCTCGCGGAAGAAGCGGACGGTGGTGGGCCAGTCATATTCGCGCGCGACTTCGCGCACCGCCACGGTGATCGGCTTGGCCTGGAAGGCGGCACGATCGGCGGGCGAGGGCGCCTGGCGGGGCATGTTGTCGAAACGCGGCACGCCGCGGCCCAGTCGTTCGAGCGAGAGCAGCCCATAGAAATGATCGGGATGGTTGGCGGCCATTTCGAAATAGCGGTTGGCCCCGGCCACGTCGCCGCCCCGCGCCTGCGCGCGGCCGGCCCAGTAGAATCCCTTCGAGCGCGTCTGCGGCGTCTGCGCGGCGGCGCCATAGCGGTAGAACAGCGGCGCGGCGCGCGTGGCGTCGCCCAGCGTCCACAGCGCCTTGGTGGCGCCCAGCCACATCAGCGACGTGTAATCGTCGCGCAGCTTGTAGGGCATGCGGCTGACATCGGCGCCGGGCGGGAAGGCATCCTGCGCCGACAGCGCGCTGCGCACCGCGCTGGCCGAATCGGCTCCGCGCGCGGCGGCAAGCAGTTCGGCCACCCATTTCGTCGGGTCGAGCGGGAGCGCGGCCAGCGGTGGGCGCGTGACGAGAAGCTGGATCGCGGCGGGGAGGTTGCCCGAACGGCGCGAAAGCCGCACGCTGTTGTAGACGAAGCCCGGATCGCGCAGCGCGTCGCCCGGCACCGGCAGGCCCAGCGAGGCCGGCTGCGCGCCGCGCAGCAGCGCCAGCCGCGCGGTAAAGCCGGTGCGCGCATCGGGCGAGACATAGGCGATCTGCCGCTGCGCCTGGCCCAGCGATCCGGCCCAGAGCAACGCATTCATCCGCGCATCGTGATCGGCCGGGCCAAAGCCGGGGCCAAAAAGCGAAAGCAGCGCGGCTTCGGCGGCATCGCTCATTTCGCCGCCGCGCCAGGCGGCCAACGCCACGCCGCGCGCCTCGGGCCGCTGCAACGCCGCCAGCGCCAGCGCATAGCGCGCTCGCGCCGGATTGGTCAGCGGCGGGTTGCGATCGAAGAAGGCGACGAGTCGCGACGGTTCGGGCGATTCGCGATCGAGCGCCCGTTCGGCATAAGTCCGCAGCTTTTCCTCTTCGGGAAAGCCGGGATAGGTCAGGATGAAAGTCGCGTAATCACCAAAGCCGAAGCGATCGGTGGTGCTCAAAACCTTCCAGCGGTCGATCGCCTGGGCGATTCCGCCGCGGCCCGCCGTGATGAGTTGCGCCCGCGCGCGGTCCCACTCGCTGCCGTCCTGCGCCAGCGCGGGGGTGGAAAGGCAAGCCGTCGCCAACAGCAGAACAAGGGTTGTCGCACGCACCATGCTGGACATAACGGGGGAAGGCTCCTTATCAGGCGCTGAATGAAAGAGGGTTTCCGCCTCAGGAACCTCTAGATTGGGCAACAACAAGGTCAAAGTCCATGTTCTCCGGTTCCATTCCGGCTCTTGTCACCCCGTTCCGCGACGGGGCGTTCGACGAGCCAGCCTTCCGCCGGCTTGTCGACTGGCAGATCGAGAACGGTTCGTCCGCGCTCGTTCCCTGCGGCACAACGGGGGAGAATTCCACCCTTTCCAACGCGGAGCATCACCGCGTCATCGAAGTCTGCATCGAACAGGCGGCGGGCCGCGTGCCGATCATCGCCGGTTGCGGCAGCAACGATACGATGAACGCGCTCCTGCACATGACCTTTTCGCGCAAGTGCGGGGCCAAGGCGGCGCTGCTCGTCGCGCCTTATTACAACCGGCCGAGCCAGGAGGGGCTGCTTGCCCACTTCTCGTACCTGGCGGAACACAGCGACCTGCCGATCGTGCTCTACAACGTGCCCGGCCGCACGGTGACCGACCTGCAGCCCGAAACGGTGTGCGAACTGGCGCGCCGCTTCCCCGACCGGATCATCGGCATCAAGGACGCCAGCGGCGATCTTTCGCGCGTGACCGATCATCGCATGGGCATCGGCGCGCACTTCGTGCAGCTTTCGGGCGACGATGAACTGGCCCTGCCGTTCAACGCGGCGGGCGGCATCGGCTGCATTTCGGTGACGGCCAATGTCGCGCCGGGGCTTTGCGCCGAATTCCAGAAGGCCTGCGCCGCCAGCGATTTCGTGGAAGCGCGCCGGATCAACGACCTGCTCTATCCGTTGCACTACGCGATGTTCGAAGATGCCTCGCCCGGCCCGTGCAAATATGCGCTGTCGCGCGTCCACGGCTGGATCGGTGAGGAAATGCGCCTGCCGCTGGTGGCCTGCAACGAAGGCGCCCGCAACGCGGTGGACTCCGCCCTGGTTCACGCCGGGTTGATCTGACGCGCGCGCCAGTCCCGCTTTTGCGTTCCCCGTGCCGGGCGGTGCGGGGAACGGGCCGGGAGGCAAGATGACGCGGGCCGGATTTTGAGCGCTTTCACATTTGCCCGGCAATCCCTACATGGCCTTTCACCATGGCTCGCCCGAAACACCCGCAGTTCGAAAAGACGAAGACCGTTGCCGAGAACCGGCGCGCGCGCTTCGAGTATTTTATCGAGGACACCTTCGAGGCCGGCATCGCGCTGACCGGCACCGAAGTGAAGTCGCTGCGCTTCGGCCAGGGTTCGATCGTCGAATCCTATGCCGAAATCCGCAATGGCGAGGCCTGGCTGGTCAATTCCAACGTGCCCGAATTCAGCCACGGCAACCGCTTCAATCACGAACCCAAGCGCGTGCGCAAGCTGCTGCTGCACGAGCGCGAGATCGATCGCCTGCAAGGCGCGGTGGAGCGCAAGGGCATGACGCTGGTGCCCTTGTCGGTCTATTTCAACAGCCGCGGCCGCGCCAAGGTTGAACTGGCGCTGGCCAAGGGCAAGAATGCGGCGGACAAACGCCAGACCATCAAGGAGCGCGACTGGAAGCGGGAACAGGCGCGCGTTATGCGGGATCACGGCTGATCCGGCGTCATACCCGCAGCACAGCACAGCACCGCGCCGCGCGCGCAGATAGGGTTACGGCCGCAACGGCAATGGACAACAGGTTCACCAGATGGGTGCATCGCACGATGCCCAAGCGCGAGGAACTCGAAGCCAACCGCTTCGTGGCGCCTTTCGCGCGCCGTCACGAACTGTGGCGCTTCACGCGCCGGTCGGTGCCGCGCGGCGTGGCGGTGGGCCTGCTGATCGGCATCTTCGCGCTGATCCCCGGCATCCAGATCGTTGGCGCGGCGATGATGTGCGTGCCCTTCCGGGGCAATATCCCGATCGCGGCGGCGATGACTTTCCTGTCCAATCCGGGCACCACGCCGCTGATCCTCGCGGCCTCGATCTTCCTAGGCAACAAGCTGGGCTTCCACGCCGATCTGGGCACGTTCTACCGGCTTTATGAAGACGGTGCGGGGGTTCGCCAGTGGGGGTACTGGCTGCTGTCCGATGCCGCCCCGGCGCTGCTGATCGGCTTGTTCATCATTTCCGTGGTGTCGGCGGCGATCGGTTATGTGGTGTCGGCGTTCGCCTGGCGCTGGTGGGTGGGGCGCAAGCGCCGCACCAGCCTGGATCGCATGCAGGCAACGCAGGACTTCGCCGAATGAGCGCCGATGCGGCGCAGGCGCGGCGCGGCCTGGACTGGCTGGTCGTTGCCGGCGCCGCGCTGGCCAGCCTGGTCATCCTGTGGCTGATCACGCGCGAACCGGTGGCGGTGGGCGCGTTCGGCGCCGGCATCCTGGCGCTGGGGGCCTTGGCCGGCGCGGTGGCGCTTCGCCGCGCGCCCGAGCGCGAGCCGGAATTCGCCCAGCCCGACTGGTCGGTGACGGTGGCGGCGATGGACCGCGCCGATGCCGCCGTGGCCGTAACCGATCGTGCCGGTCGGCTGGTCTGCGCCAATGCCCGCTTCGAGGAATGGTTTGGATCAAGCAGCGCTCCGCCGCGCCTGCCGGTGGATGAGGCCTCGCTCGAACGCCTGGCCCGCGCGGGGCGCATCGCCTGGCGCGACGGGCGCGGGCGGGTCGATCTCGTCGAGGACCCGACGCGCGGCGATAGCGGCGCGCGCTGGCGCGGCGAGGCGGAGCGCACTGGGCGCGGCGATGATTTCCTGGTCTGGCGGTTGTTCCCGATCGTCGCCGCCGATCCGGTGGCCGATCTGGTCCGCCAGTTGGACGGCAAGCTGGGCCGCGCGCTCGACAAGGCGGGGATCGTCTCGGCAATCGTCGATCCCGATGGCGTGATCCGCGCCGCCAGCGCCGGCTTCTCGCTGCGCGCGGCGGGCGATGCGCTGGCCTCGCTGGTGGGGCGTGATTTCGTCTCGCTTATCAACCAGGAAGACGGCGATCGCATTTCCTGGGCGCGCGAAGGCAGCCGGGGCGGGCCGCTGATGCTCTATTACCTGCCCGTCGCCGATCCCGACATCCCCCAGGACCACGATCCCGAAACCACGCCCTCGCTGATGCTGCTGGCCGATTCGGGCGTCGGCATCGGCGGCGCGCCGGCCGAAGGCAGCGCGGCGGTGCCACATCTCGAAGCGCTGCTCAGCCAGTTGCCGCTGGGCCTGGCCATGGCCGATCGCGACGGCCGCCTGCTCTTCGCCAACGCCGCGTTCATGCGCGCGGCCGGGCACGATGGCGAAGCGCCGCCGACCTATCCCACCGATCTCGTCGTGCGCGAGGACAAGGGCGCCTTGTCCGATTCGATCCGCCGCTTCGGGCAGGGCCCGGCGGCGGCGGGCGATATCGCGGTGCGGCTGGGCGCGCAGCCCGAGGAACCCGTCTCGCTCAGCCTGGCCGGGGTGCGCGGGCTGGGCGAAGCGGCGGTGCTGCTGGGGCTGACCGATTCGACCGAGGAAACCCGGCTCAAGCGCCAGGTCGCGCAGGCCACCAAGATGCAGGCCGTGGGCCAGCTTGCCGGCGGCGTCGCGCACGATTTCAACAACGTGCTGACCGCGATCCTGGGCACGTGCGACCTTATGCTGCTGCGCCACACGCCCGGCGATTCGGACTATGACGATATCCAGCAGATCCGCGCCAATTCGAACCGCGCGGCTTCCCTGACGCGCCAGTTGCTCGCTTTCTCGCGCCAGCAGACGCTGCGTCCCGAAGTGCTGCAATTGCCCGATGTGGTGTCCGACGTCTCGCAGATGCTGAAGCGGCTGATCGGGGAAAAAGTCCAGCTCGTTGTCATGCACGATCGCGATCTTGGCCCGGTGCGCGCCGATCCGACGCAGCTTGAGCAAGTCATCATGAACCTCGTCGTCAACGCGCGCGATGCCATGGCGCCGCGCGGCGGGCGGCTGACGCTGATGACCCGGCGCATCACCACCGCCGACGTGCGCGCGATGCGCAGCGAGATCATCCCGGCGGGCGATTATACCGCGCTGATCGTCGAGGATACCGGCGCGGGCATCCCGCCCGAGCATCTCGGCAAGATCTGGGAGCCGTTCTTCACCACCAAGGAACAGGGCAAGGGCACCGGGCTGGGCCTGTCGACCGTCTATGGCATCGTCAAGCAATCGGGCGGCTTCATCTTCGCTGAAAGCGAAGCGGGCAAAGGCACGCGCTTCACGATCTACCTGCCGGTGCACCACGGCGCGGTGCCGGCGGAGGCGCCGCCGGTGAAGGCGATCCCGGCCAGCACCTGGGCAGGCGGCGGCCACGTGCTCATCGTCGAGGACGAAGACCCGGTGCGCATGGTCGCCGAACGCGCGCTGGTGCGCCAGGGCTACACCGTCACCACCGCGCGCGACGGCGAGGAAGGCCTCGACAAGGTGCGCGATGGGGGCCTGTTCGATATCGTCGTCAGTGATGTGGTCATGCCGTCGATGGACGGCCCGGCCATGGCGCGCGAGATTCGCAAGCTAGTGCCCGATATGCGGGTGGTGTTCATGTCGGGCTATGCCGAGGAACAACTGCGCCGGCAGATCGATATCGACGATGTCCATTTTCTGCCCAAGCCATTCTCGGTACAGCAGATTTCGGACAAGGTGGGGCAAGTGCTGGGGGCCGGGCGGGGGTAGGTCCGCGGGCGCGTTACACGGCCTTTCGACAAAAATTTGTTCCCCTCTTGTTCGATGAGAACAAATCCGATACACCTTGCCTTGGTTGACCTTCCGGGTCGGTTGTTTAGGCAAGGGAACGAACGATGGCTGCTCAGCTAAAGCTGATTCAGGAAGGCAAGGAAAAGGACAGCATGGACCGTCAGAAAGCGCTCGAAGCAGCGCTGGCACAGATCGATCGTGCCTTCGGCAAGGGTTCGGCCATGAAGCTCGGCTCGAAAGAGACGATGCAGGTCGAAGCGATTTCCACCGGCTCGCTGGGTCTCGATATCGCGCTGGGCGTCGGCGGCTTGCCGCGCGGCCGGGTGATCGAAATCTACGGGCCGGAAAGCTCGGGCAAGACCACGCTGGCGCTGCATGTCATCGCCGAAGCCCAGAAGAACGGCGGGACGGCGGCCTTCGTCGATGCCGAACATGCGCTTGATCCGGTCTATGCCCGCAAGCTGGGCGTCGATATCGACGAACTGATCGTCTCGCAGCCCGATACCGGCGAACAGGCGCTGGAAATCGTCGATACGCTGGTGCGCTCGAACGCGATCGACGTGCTGGTGATCGATTCGGTCGCCGCGCTGGTCCCCCGGGCGGAGATCGAGGGCGAGATGGGCGACAGCCATGTCGGCCTCCAGGCGCGTCTCATGTCGCAAAGCTTGCGCAAGCTTACCGGCTCGATCAGCCGGTCGCGCTGCATGGTGATCTTCATCAACCAGCTCCGCATGAAGATCGGCGTGATGTACGGCAATCCCGAGACGACGACGGGCGGCAACGCGCTCAAGTTCTATGCCTCGGTCCGGCTCGACATCCGCCGCACCGGCCAGATCAAGGACCGCGACGAGATCACGGGCAACACCACGCGCGTCAAGGTGGTCAAGAACAAGGTCGCGCCGCCGTTCAAGCAGGTCGAATTCGATATCATGTACGGCCAGGGCATTTCCAAGATCGGCGAGATTCTCGATCTGGGCGTCAAGGCCGGCATCGTCGAAAAGTCCGGCGCGTGGTTCAGCTATGACAGTATCCGCATCGGCCAGGGCCGCGAGAATTCGAAGACCTATCTCAAGGAAAATCCCGAAGTTTGTGACCGTCTGGAAGCCGCCATTCGCGGCCGAACCGAAGGTCTGGCCGGGGAGATGATGGCGGGGCCGGACGCGGACGACGACATCTGACACCCCAAGGAGCGCCGTGTTTCGCGGCGTTCATGGAAACAGGACCGGCGCGCAAGGCACCTGCCTCGCGCGCCGGTCTTTTTCGTTGTGCGGTCTCTTTCGTGGGGGGATGCCGGCCGCTGCCCTGCTGAACTGCCCCCCTTCCTAAGTAGAGTTGCCGCCGTGGCTGGCTGGCGTGCATCCTGTGCGCACAGCAGCGAACGGAGCCGCGCATGAGCTTGATCCATTTCCCCAAGGATGCCCCCGCAGACGCGATCGTGGCCGCGCTCGAAACCGAAGGCTATGCGATCGTCGACGAACTGGCCGCGCCCGAAACGATGGACGCGATCATGCGCGACATGGCCGATCACGTTTCGGCCTCGGCGTTCGGCTATGACAATTACCTGGGCAAGAAGACCAAGCGCACCGGCGCGTTGATCGCGCGGTCGCCGGCCTCGCACCAATTGATCCAGGATCCGCTGGTGCTGGGCGCGTGCGCCGGGCTGCTGAAGAAGGCCAGCCGGTTCCAGCTCCAGCTTACCCAGATCATCAGCGTTTTCCCCGGCTCGCCGGCGCAGAAGCTCCACCAGGACGAGACGATCTGGGACTTCTTCCCCTTTCCGCTCGATTACCATCCGCAATGCAGCGTGCTCTGGGCGCTGACCGACTACACCGAGGAGAACGGCGCGACGCGGATCGTGCCGGGATCGCAGGACCAGAAGGGCCGGACGTACGGCATCGAGGAAAGCGTTCCCGCCGAAATGAAGCGCGGATCGGCGCTGCTCTATACCGGCAAGGTGTTCCACGGGGCGGGAGAGAACCGTTCAGACGGGGTACGCATGGCACTGAACATCACCTACGCGGCCGGTTGGCTGCGGCAGGAGGAGAATCAGTACCTGACGACGCCGATCGAGGTGGCGCGCGAATTGCCCGACGATCTCCTCAAGCTCATGGGGTATCAGATGGGCTGCCTCGGCATGGGCTATGTGCGCGATTTCGAGGACCCGCTGGTGACGCTGCGCGATCCCGCGCAGGTTCCGCCGCTTGGGCTGGCGCTGCTTCAGGAAAGCGCGGCGGCGGGCAACGCGGCGGTGGCGGAGTTCCTGCGCGATATCGACCGGTAGGAACCGGTCCCGCTCAATCGAGTTGCAGCGCGGCCAGGCGCGCCGCCAGCGCGGTGCGGTTGTCGGCGCCCATCTTGTCGAAGATCTGCCGCACGTAGGTCTTCACCGTGGCGATCGTCAGCGTCAGAGCGTCGGCGATGTCCTGGTTGGTCGCGCCATCGGCGATCAGTTCGCAGATATCGCATTCGCGCGCGGTAAGCCGCGGGCCACGGGCGAGCACGCCGCGCAGGCGCTCGCGCCGCACGCGCTCGTGCGTGCCCAGCGCAAAGCCGACGTAGCGATGCAGCGCCTGCAGGGGCGCGGCATCCTGCGGGAAGGGCGGATCGCCTTCCAGCCGGACCAGGCTGATCCCGCCAAAGGCGCGGTCGGCCGGTTCCGCCCCGGTCCAGAACAGGAAATCCATGTTGCCGCGCACGCCGTAGCTTTCCAGGAAGGCGCGATAGCGCCCGGTGCCGGCGGCGGGGACGGCCAGGGCTTCGCATTCCAGATCGGCGATGCGCTTTCCCGCGCGCACCAGCCGCGCGGCGAGCAGAGGGTCCAGCCGGAACATCTCGCGGCGATAGCGCTCGGTCAGGCCATCGGGCAGGCCGATGACGGTATCGTTGGTGGTCTCCAGTTCCGGCTCGATCCAGTAGAACATCGCGCCGCGCATGTGCAGCGTCTGGCACAGGAAGCGCAGCGTTTCCGCGATCAGGCGCCGGGAATGGGGCGATGCGGCCACCATCGGTCAGTCGCGCCGGAAGGATCGCGCCGCGACGAGCAGCCCCGCCGCCCCCAGCAGCGCCACCAGTTGCATCAGCACGATGGCCTGGGCCAGGCCGCCCACCGGGCCGGGGCCGCCGATCAGATCGCTGGCATAGCCGGTAAGGAACGGCCCCAGGCCCGTGCCGATGACGTTGAGGAAGAACAGGATCGTGGCCATGCCCAGCGCGCGCAGGCGCGGTGGCAGCACCATCTGGCTTGCCGCGAAAAGCGGCGCCGAATAGCCCGAAACGCAGAACTCGATCACGAAGTAGCAGGCATAGGACCCGGTCTTGGGAAGCTGGAAGAACAGCGCGATCACCGGGCCGGCGATTCCGGCGCAGATCAGCGGCACCCACAGATACCAGCGCGGATCGCGCCGGGCGAGCCGATCGGACATGATCCCGAAGAACAGCGCCCCGAAGATGCCGGTCAGCCCCTGGAACAGCCCGCTGACCGAGCCGACTTCGGTGGCGCTGAGGGCGTGGGCGCGGATCAGGTAGGTCGGCACCCAGTTTTCGAAGGCCGACGTGGCGCAGGACAGGAAGGCAAAGCCCAGCGCGATGCCGGCGAAACCGCGATGGCCGACGAAGAAGCGCAGCGCCTCGCGCGCGCTATAGTGGTGATCGACGTCTGCCTGATCGGTTTCGAAGCGGCCGCGCGCCGGCTCGCGCAGGCCCAGGCGCAGCACCAGCGCGACGGCGAGGCCGGGCAGGCCCAGCGCCAGGAAGGCATTGCGCCAGCCCAGCGTGTCGGCGGCCAGGCCCCCCAGTGTCAGCCCAGCCCAGGTCCCGAGCGAGATGCCCAGCGAGTAGATGGCAATCGCCGTGCCGCGCTTGCGGGCCGGAAACAGGTCTGAAATCAGCGAATAGGCGGCCGGCGAGCAACCGGCCGAGGCGATGGCGATGCCAAATCGCGAAAGCGCCAATGTGGCGAACGAGCCGGCAAAGCCGATCGCGGCGGTAAGCGCGCTCCACGTGCCGACCGCCAGCGCGATGATCGTGCTGCGCGATCGCCGGTCGGCCAGCGGCGCGATGACCAGCCCGGACAGCGAATAGAGCAGCGACGCGCCAAAGCCGGTCAGCAGCCCGATTTCGGTGTTGGACACATGCAGATCGCGGCTGATCGGATCGATCAGGATCACCAGCAGGAACCGGTCCATCCAACTGAAGCTGTAGGCCAGGGTCAGCAGCAGCAACGCGATCCACGCGCCCCTCGTTGAAACGGCGGCGGGCGAAGGGGCGGGATGGGCGTGGATCAGGTCGCCGTCGTCTGCAGTGGTGGAATGGGCCATGCCGCCATGTCGCCATGGCTTGCCCGCGCCATCGATAGCGACATCGCCAAGTTTAGTTGCGGCGCACCGCACGTGATCGCGGCGGTCAGGCCCGCGCCCGTTCGGGCAGGGGCAGACCTTGCGGTTTCAGGAAATCGACGAAGGCCCCGATCAGCGGCGAAACCGCGCCCGCGCGGGTGATCGCCGAAATCTGGCTGCCGTAGAAGAAACTGTCCGGCGCGATGGCGCGCAGGCGATCGCGGCACCAGTGTGAACTGACGTATTGTTCGGGCAGGAAGCCCAGGAAGTTGTCCGAATTGACCATCATGGCGATCGTGTCCATGTTCGTCGCCGTTGCGGTGCGGTTGAACAGGCCGTTCACGCCCATCCGCTGCATCGTGTGCGCCATCGGATAGCCGACGAATTCATAGTCCGACAGGTCCACCCCTTCGATGTTGCCGCCGTGCTCGATCCACAGCGGATGTTCCACCGAGCAATAGAGATAGCTGATCTCCTCGTAGAGCGGGTGATAGCTGAACTGGTCCATGTGCCGGCGCTGGAAGACGACGCCGATGTCGAGCGTGCCTTCCATGATTTCCTGCTCGATCAGGTTCGATGTCTTGGTGACGATGCTGAAGAAGATGTTGGGAAAGGCCGCCTTGTAGCGGTGCACGGCGTCGGACAGGTGGAAATGCGGATCGCTGGCCAGCGAATCGACCAGCCCGATCCGCAAGGCCCCGCCGGGATTGGCGTGGATATCGCGCACCGCGCTTTCGAAATCGTCGAGGTTGTTGAACAGCTTCTGGCAGGCCTCGTGCACTTGCTTGCCTTCGGCGGTAAGCGTGAACCCGCGCCGCCCGCGATCGCACAGGCGCAGCCCCAGCCGGATTTCCAGATCCTTGATATAGCGGCTGATCGAAGGCAGGCCGATCTGCAGTTCGGATTCCGCGGCCACGAAGCCGCCGTGCCGCACGACCGTGCAGAACGTGCGCAGCAGCCGCAGGTCGTTATCGCTGATGCGCCCTGAAAAGCGCTTGATGCCCAGTTCCATACTTTGCTCCCCGTGCAACTATCATTGCCGAGCGCAGCATTTCCTGCCGGTCCCGATCCGTCTCCAATATGCAAAGAAAGTGCCACATCGGCACGAGGAAATCCGGCTCGGAAGCGGCTGCGCGAAACGCCAATGATGATGATGAAATCAAAGGATTTGCGCACTTTTCGGGCAAAAAGCCGGCGACCGGGCGATGCGCGATTTTCCATCGGGCACTGCCTAATTTCCGGGCAGTTGCTGCCTGGCCGGGCTTCCTCCGTCGAACGATCATGCTTGCGCATCGCCGCAAGCGAACCAGTCGAGGTCTGACCGAACATGCCTGCCCTGTTTTCCCCGCCGCTTGCCGTTTTGGATGGGCCTGCCGCTTTCGATGGAGGCGCGAGTCCGCTCGACCTGTCGGTGCCGCCCGAACTGCGCGCCCGGGCCAGGGCGGAGATTCCGCAGTGGGCCGGCTATGCGCCGACACCGCTGCTGCGGCTGGACGGGATGGCGCGGGCGCTCGGCGTGGGCGGCGTGCTCACCAAGTACGAGGCGGGGCGCTTCGGCCTGGGGTCGTTCAAGGCGCTGGGCGGCGCCTTCGCGGTGGCGCAGGCGGTTTGCGGGATGACGCAGGATGCGATCGCGCAGGCGGTGATGGTGACCGCGTCCGATGGCAACCACGGCCTGTCGGTGGCCTGGGGCGCGCGGCGGCTGGGGTGCAAGGCCACGATCTATCTTCATGAAAATGTTGCCGAAAGCCGCGCCGATCTGATCCGCGCGCAAGGCGGCGAAGTGGTCCGCGTCAAGGGCAACTACGACGATTCGACGCACCAGGCGCGCGCGGACGCGCTGCGCCATGGCTGGCACCTGGTGTCGGACACGGCGATCGCCGATGACGACACCGCGCCCGGCGTGGTCATGGCCGGCTATACGGTGATGATGGACGAGATCGTGGCCGAGCTTGGCGAAAGCGCCGAACGGCCGACGCATGTGTTCATCCAGGGGGGCTGCGGCGGGCTGGCAGCGGCGGCGTTCGGCGCGCTGTTCGAGGCCTGGGGCGCGACGACGTTCGTCATGGTGGAGCCGGACAAGGCCGATTGCCTCTATCAATCGGCGCGGGCCGGCCATCCGGTGCGCATCGAGGGCGATCTCGACACGGTGATGGGCGGTCTTTCGGTCGGCGAAGTCTCGTTGACGGCGTGGAAGACGATCCAGCCGATCGTCGGCCATTACCTGACCATTGCCGACAGCGCCGCGACCGAAACCATGACCGCGCTGGGGCAGGGCCGCTTCGGCGATGCACCGCTGGTTGTCGGCGATGCCGGTTCGGCGGGGTTGGCCGGGCTGATCGAGGCGGCGCGCGATCCGGCGATCCGCGGCGCGCTGGGGCTGGACGCGCGATCGGTGGTGCTGACCATCGTGACCGAAGGCGCGGTCGACCAGCCGGGCTACACCGCGATTACCGGGATCGATCCCATGGCCATCGCGGAGGCGGCGGCGTGAGCTGGACCATTGGTGTCGATGTCGGCGGCACGTTCACCGATTTCACGGCGCATCACGATGGCACCGGCCGCACGCATCTGCACAAGCGGCCTTCGACCCCGGCCAACCCCGCCGAGGCGATCCTGGCCGGGCTGGAGGAACTGTGCGCGGCGAACGGCATCGCGCCCGACCGCATCGGCCGCTTCTGCCATGGCACCACCGTGGCGACGAACGCGCTGATCCAGCACACCGGCGGCAAGCTGGCGCTGATCGTCACGCGGGGATTTCGCGATCTGCTGGAGATCGGCCGGCAGGTGCGCCCGCGCATCTATGATTTCCAGTGCGATCATCCGCCCGCGCTGGTGCCCCGCCAGCGCCGCTTCGAGGCCGACGAACGGATCACCCGCGACGGCGAGATATTGACGCCGCTGGATGATGCGGAAATCGCGCGGCTGGTCGAAGACGTGCGCCGCGCCGAAGTGGATGCGGTGGCGGTGTGCCTGTTGTTCGCGTTCGTCGAGCCGGATCATGAACGCCGCATCGGCGCGGCCCTGCGCGCGGCCCTGCCGGGCGTCCATGTCTCGCTCTCGCACGAAGTGCAGCCCGAATTTCGTGAGTACGAACGGCTCTCCACAAGCGTGCTCAACGCTTATCTGCAACCGGTGATGGCCGGCTACCTGACCGCGCTGGAGCGGCGGCTGGCCGAGGACGCGCCCGGCGCGCGGCTGGGCGTCAGCCAGTCTTCGGGCGGCCTCATATCGGTGGGGCGGGCACGGCGCTTTCCGCTCCGCACGGCGCTTTCGGGGCCGGCGGCCGGCATCTTCGGCGCGATCGAGATCGCCCGCCGCGCGGCCGAGGCCAATGTCATCACGCTCGACATGGGCGGCACTTCGGCCGACGTGGCGCTGATTCGCGACTATGCCGCCGACATGACGCGCGACCGCTGGGTCGAAGGCTATCCGGCGCGGCTTTCGGCCATAGACATCCACGCCGTGGGCGCGGGCGGCGGATCGATCGCCTGGCGCGATCGCGATGGCCTGCTGAAAGTCGGCCCGCAAAGCGCCGGCGCGGTGCCCGGCCCGGCCTGCTACAGCCGGGGCGGCGATCTGCCCACGGTCAGCGATGCCAACCTGGTGCTGGGCCGCCTGCCCGCGACGGGGCTGCTGAAAGGCCACATGGCGCTCGATGCGGCGGCGGCAACGCGGGTCATCGCCGGTCTGGCCGCGCAGATCGACCTGTCGCTGGAACACACCGCGCTGGGCGTGATCGATATCGTCGTGGCCAACATGGCGCGCGCGGTGCGCAAGATTTCGGTCGAACGCGGCTTCGATCCGCGCGCGTTCACGCTGATGCCGTTCGGCGGCGCGGGGCCGCTCCACGCCTCGGCCGTGGCGCGCGCGCTGGACATGAAGCGCATCCTGGTGCCGCCCAGTCCGGGCCTGCTGTGCGCGCAGGGTCTGCTGGCGTCGGACGACCGCGAGAACCTGGTCCAGCCGATCCCGATGCGGCTGGAGGATACGCGCCTCGACGCGGCTTTCGCCGCCGCGATGGAAACGCTGCGCGATCAGGCGGAACGCTGGTTCGCGGCGGAGGACGTGCCCGATGGTCGCCGCGCCACCGAGGCCACGCTCGACTTGCGCTATGTCGGGCAGAACTTCGAACTGTCGGTGCCGCTGGACCTGCCGGCGGGCGCCGCGCCGGATCGCGCCGCGCTGGCCAGCGCCTTCCATGCCGCGCATGAGCGCAGCAATGGCTTCAGCGACGCGGCAAGCGCCATCGAGGTCGTCTGCGCGCGGCTGGTGGCGATCGCGCGCCAGCCGCACGATGCCAGCCCCGACGAAGCGCTGGTGCCGGCGCCCGCCACGCCCGCCGGCGCCCGCCGCGTGCATTTCTCCCGTGACGAGGCGGCGATGGCCGCCGTGTTCGAGCGCGAGGCGCTGCATCCGGGGGACTGGTTCGTCGGCCCGGCCATCGTCGATCAGCTCGACACCACCATCGTCATCTTCCCGGGCGACCGGGTGGAAGTCGATACCCACGCCAACCTGATCATCGAGGTCAGCCGATGACCCAGCCCAATCCCACTTCGCCAGCCGCCGGCGCGCTTGACGCGGTGACGCTTGAGATCCTGCTCAACGCGCTGCGCTCGGTGGCGGACGAGACCTATATCTCGCTGATGCGCTCGGCCTATTCGACCAACATCAAGGAGCGCAACGATCACTCGACCGCGCTGATCGATCCCAAGGGCCGGCTGATCGCGCTGTGCGAGGCGGCTCAGCCGATCCACCTGTCGTCGATGCTGGGCCTCACCACCCGGCTGCTCGCGCGCTACGACCTGGCCGATTTCAAGCCGGGCGATATCTTCGTCGGCAACGATCCCTATGCGGCCGGCGGTTCGCACTTGCCCGATGTCAACATGTCGATGCCGGTCTTCGCGGACGGGGTGCTGGTCGGCTTCATGTGCAACATCGCGCACCATGCCGATATCGGCGGCATGTCGCCGGGATCGATGTCGGGCGGCACCGAGATCTACCAGGAAGGCCTGCGCCTGCCGCCGGTGCGCTTGTTCGATGGCGGGCGATTGTGCGCCGACATGCTCGACCTGATCCTGCTCAACGTGCGCGTGCCGGACGAGCGGCGCGGCGATTACAACGCCCAGGTCGCCGCCTGCCGGCTGGGCGCGCGGCGCATCGTGGAACTGGCCGAGGCGCGGGGGGCCACAACGCTGCTGGCCGCCTACGACGAGATCGTGGCGCGCACGTTCGCGCGGGCGACCGAGGCCGCCGGGCGCATCCCCGCCGGCACTTACCGCTTCACCGATGTGATGGACGATGACGGCAAGGGCGCGCACGACATGCCCATCCAGGTGGCCGTGACCGCCGGCGCTGCCGCCGCGCAAGGGCGGGTGGCGTTCGATTTCACCGGCACGTCGCCCGCGGTCCGGGGCAATATCAACTGCCCCTATTATGCCACGCAGTCCTCGGTCGCATATGTGTTCCGGGCGATGGTCGATCCCGAATGCCCGATCAACCAGGGCATGCTCGATGCGATAGAGGTGATCGCGCCCGAAGGGTGCCTCGTCAACGCCGCCTTTCCATCGGCCGTCGCCGGGCGGGCCAACACCTGCCAACGGATCATCGACACGGTGATCGGCGCGCTGGCCGGGGCGCTGCCGATGCAGGCGGTGGGTGCCGCCAACGGGGCGAACACGATGGCGGTGCTTTCGGGCCTGGGCGCGGACGGGCAGCGCTATGTCTATCTGGAAACGGTGGGCGGCGGCTTTGGCGGGCGGCGGACCAAGGACGGCAAGGACGGCGTGCAGGTCCATCTCATCAACACGTCGAACCTTCCGGTGGAAGCGATCGAAACCGAATATCCGCTGATCGTCGATGCCTATGAATTCATTCCCGATTCGGGCGGCGCGGGCGAGCATCGCGGCGGCCTGGGGCTGCGGCGGGTGCTGCGCCCGCGCGGCCATGTCGCGCAGTTTTCGGGGCAGGGCGAACGGTTCCGCAACGCGCCCTGGGGCATCTTCGGCGGCAGCCCCGGCGGCACCGGGCGCTTCCTGATCCGCCGCGCCGATGGCCGCGAAGAGGAACTGCCGACCAAGCCCGCCTTCGTCGAGATCGGCCCGGACGAGGCGCTGATCGTCGAAACCGCCGGCGCGGGCGGGTACGGCGATCCCGCGCGCCGCGCGCCCGAAGCGATCGCCGAGGACATCGCGTCGGGCAAGTTTTCCGCCGGCTACATCGCCGCGCACTATCCGAATTTCACGAAAGGGGATCGCACATGAGCGTTCAGCAGGAGACGGCCATCGTCGTCGGCGGCGGGATCTATGGCCTGTGCACGGCCTGGGCGCTGGCCCGGCGCGGGTTCCAGGTGACGGTGCTGGAAGCGGGATCGCTGCCCAATCCGCGCGGCTCGTCGCACGATGAACACCGCATCATCCGCCATGCCTATGGCAAGCTGGAAGGCTATGCCCGGCTGATGCCCGCCGCGTTCGCGGTGTGGGACACGCTGTGGTCCGATCTTGGCGTGCGCCACCTCGCCCCGATCGGCGCAAGCTATTTCGTGCGGCATGACGACAACTGGATGGAACCGACCATCCGCGCGCTCGATGAAATGGCCATCGGCTATCGCCTGACGCCGATCGACGAAGCGCGCACGCGCTTTCCGATGATCGAGACCGAGGGCTTGCAGGCCGTGGTCGAGACGGAGGGCGCGGGGATGCTGTTCCCGGCCCGTATCCTTAACGATCTGGTCGTCCACCTCTCGGCGATCGGCGTGGACCTGATCACCGGCGCGCAGGTCGATGCGATCGACCCCGAACGCGGCACGGCGCTGGTCGGCGGCACGCTTTACGCGGCGGACCGCATCGTGGTCTGCACCGGCCCGTGGATCGACCGGCTGGTGCCGGACTTGCGCGGCAAGGCGGTGCCGAGCCGGCAGGCGGTGCTCTATCTTGCCCCGCCGCCCGAACTGGCGAAGGCGTGGAGCGAAGCGCCGGTGATCGTCACGCGCGGGCGCGAGGGCGGGCTTTACACGATGCCGCCGCGCTATGGCATGCGCTTCAAGGTCGGCGATCACCGCTTCTCGCGCGAAGGCGATCCCGATGGCGATCGGGTGCCGACCGCGCTCGACATCGAACGGGTCCGCACGCTCTTCGCCGAAGGTTTCCGCCTGTCCGATGAATACCGGCCGCTGGAAGCCAAGGCCTGCTACTATACGGTGACCGAGGACGAGGCGTTCATCGTGCGCCCGCTGGGCGCGCGCGGGCATTTCATCAGCGCCTGTTCGGGCCACGGCTTCAAGCTGGCGGCGCTGGTTGCCGACCGGCTGGCGGCGCGGCTGGCGGGAGAACTGGATGACGCGGAACTGACCGCCTATTGCGCGGCGCGCCCGCTGGCCGAGGTGCGGCCATGAACGCGCAGGACAACGCCCTGCTCACCGCGGTCGGCCCCGGCAGCGCGATGGGCGCGCTGATGCGCGAATACTGGATTCCCGCCTGCCTCGCATCCGAACTGGAACCCGGCGGCGCGCCGATGCGGCTGATGCTGCTGGGCGAAAAGCTGGTCGCGTTCCGCACGCCCGAAGGCACGGTGGGGGTGATGGACCATGCCTGCCCGCATCGCTGCGCATCGCTGTTCTATGGCCGCAACGAGCCGGGCGGATTGCGCTGCGTCTATCACGGCTGGAAATACGCGCCCGACGGGCAGTGCCTGGAACAGCCCAACGTGCCGCCCGAACACAGCTTCGCCCCCCGCCTGAAAGCGCAGGCCTATCCCTGCGTCGAGCGCAACGGCGTGGTCTGGACCTACATGGGCGGCCGCGAAGTGCCGCCGCCGCTGACCGGAATCGAGGCGACGCTGCTGCCCGAGGGGGACGTGCGGCTCAGTTGCTCGCTGCGCCGCTGCAACTACCTGCAAGTGCTGGAAGGCGAGATCGATACGTCGCACTTCGGCTTCCTGCATGGCGGTTCGGTGGCCGAGGCGGACCTCGATCCGCAAGACCTCAACAGTTCGTCGTTGCGCGACCGCGCGCCGCGCTATCACGTGGCCGAAACGCGCGCGGGCAGCATGTATGCATCGTATCGCGCGCTGGCAGGCGACGAGGTCTATTACCGCGTCGCGCACTTCATGCTGCCGTTCTACACGCAGTTTCCCGATGGCAACTTCGAAGGGAACATCGTGCTCGACGCGGCGGTGCCGATGGACGACGAGCATACGATGATCTTCACCTGGATGGCCCGTTCGCGCCAGGCCGGGGTGCGGCGCCTGAAGGACGGCTCGCCCATTCCGGGGCTGGAACGCGACGAGGACTATCTGCCCAACGGCGCCGGCTGGTTCGATCGCTGGCGCACCGTTGCCGATGCCGACAACGATTACCTGATCGATCGCGATGCACAGCGCACGCGCAGCTATACCGGGCTGACCGGGGTGCAGCTTCAGGACCAGGCGGTCGTCGAAAGCATGGGGCCGATCTCTGACCGGACCAAGGAGCACCTGGCGGTGTCCGATCACATGATCGTGGTGACGCGCCGCATGATGCTGCGCGCGCTGCGCGCCCATGGCGAAGGCGCACCCGCGCCCGGCGTCGATGACCTGGCCGTTTTCCAGCAGGCGCGATCGGGCGCGTTCGTGGCCGATGCCGCGCAGGACTGGCGCGATGCCTATGCCGATCGGATCGCCGGGGCGCAGAACCCCACCGGTGTTCTGCATTTCGACAAGGAGTTCCTGCAATGACCCGGCTGGCCGGCAAGCGTATCCTGTTCATCGGCGGCATCACCAATATCGGCGCGGCGGCGGTGCAGGCAATCGTGCGCGAAGGCGCGCGCGTGGCCGTGGCCGATATCGACGAAGTGGCCGGGCCGGCCAGCGTCGCCGCCTATGGCGATGCGGCGCGCTTCTTCCCGGTCGATGTCACGCGCGAGGACAGCGTGGCCGCGCTGGTCGCGGCGGCGGTGGACTGGCTGGGCGGGCTTGACGGGCTGTGCCAGAACGCCGGCTTCCTGCGCGCGGGGCCGGTGGACAGCTTCCCGGCGGACCTGTGGGATCAGGTCTATGCGGTCAACGTGCGGGCGCAGTTCTTCGGTGTGAAGCACGCGGTGCCGCACCTGAAACGCGCGGGCAAAGGCTCGATCGTCAACATGTCATCGCTGGCGGGCAAGCATGGCGGGCCGGGGCGCGCCGCCTATTCCTCGGCCAAGGCGGCGGTGATCGGCATGGGCAATTCGCTCGCATCGGAACTGGCGCCGTTCGGCATCCGCGTGAACACGCTGTGCCCCGGCTGGATCGACACGCCGTTCAATCGCCCGGCGATCGATTTCATCGGCGGCGATGGCGCGGTCGACGACATGGTGCGGGCCACGGTGCCGATGGGCCGCCAGGGCACGCCCGATGAAGTCGCGCCGATCTATGTCTACCTGCTGTCGGAAGAAAGCAGCTACGTCACGTCGCAGGCGCTGATCATCGATGGCGGGTCCTATAGCTGATGCGCGATTTCCAGTCGCCCGGACGCTCGGCGGCGTTTGCCGCCAACGGCATGATCGCCACCTCGCATCCCGATGCGGCGCGCGCCGGGCTGGATGTGCTGCGCGAAGGCGGCGGCGCGGCCGATGCGGCGATTGCCGCGTCGGCGGTGATGGCCGTGGCCGAACCGCAGAACGCGGGGCTGGGCGGCGACAGTTTCTGGATTCACGGCGATGCGGCGGGCCGGACCACCGCCTATAACGGTTCGGGCCGCACGCCGATGGGCATCGATCCGCAGACGGTGGGCGTGGTCGGACCGGAAAGCGCGCATTCGGTTACCGTGCCGGGCGCGGTCGATGCGCTGCTGCGCTTGCACGAAGATCATGGGCGCTTGCCGCTGGACCGGCTGCTGGCGCCAGCCATCGCACTGGCCCGCGATGGCTGGCTGGTGCAGCCGCGCGTCGCGTGGGACTGGCAGTTCGGCCGCGACCGGCTGGCGGCCAGCGCCACGGCGCGGGACTTCTGGGCGCGCGATGTCCGGCCGGGCACGCGCATCGTCCAGCCCGCGCTGGCCGCCACGCTGGACGCGATCGCCGCGCAGGGCCGCGCGGCCTTTTACGAAGGCGCGATCGCGCAAGGGATCGTCGCCACGCTGCGCGGGCTGGGCGGCGATCACGCGCTGGACGATTTCGCCGCGCACCGGGGCGAGGCGGTCACGCCGATCCGCACGACCTATCGCGGCTGCGAAATCCTGGAATGCCCGCCCAACGGGCAGGGCATGTCGGTGCTGATGATGCTCAACATGCTGGATGGGCTGGCCATGCCGGCGGTGTGGGCGGACAGCGCGCGCTATATCCACCTGCTCGCGCAAGTCAGCCAGCTTGCCTATGCCGAGCGTGATCGCTGGGTCTGCGATCCGGCCTTTGCGCGCACCCCGCTGGAAACGCTGCTTTCGCCCGCCTTCGCCGATGGCCTGCGCCAGCGCCTCGATCCGCAGGCGGCGATCGTCGCGCCGCCGGTCGTCGAGCCGGAGCACAAGGATACCGTCTCTCTGGCCTGCGTCGATCGCGATGGCAACGCGATCTCGTTCATCAATTCGATCTTCACCGACTTCGGCAGCGCGATCTATGACGCGGCATCGGGCATCCTGCTGCACAACCGCGGCTCCTGCTTCACGCCGGAAGCGGGCCATCCCAACGCGCTCGCGCCGGGCAAGCGGCCGATGCACACGATCATTCCGGGCCTGGCGATGCGCGATGGCGCGCCGCTGATGCCGTTCGGCGTGATGGGCGGGCACTATCAGGCGACGGGGCAGGTGCACCTGCTTTCGGCGATGCTCGATGCGGGGCTTGATCCGCAGCAGGCGATGGAACTGCCGCGCCACTTCGCCTTCGGCGGAACGCTGGAACTGGAACGCGGCGTGCCCGCCGATGTCGCCGCCGCGCTGGCCGCCAAGGGACACGCGATCACCCGCGCCGCGCGGCCGATCGGCGGCGGGCAGGCGGTGTGGATCGATCGCCGGAACGGATATCTGGTCGGGGGATCGGACCCCAGGAAGGATGGTTATGCGCTCGGTTACTAGGTTCGCACTGCTGGCATCGCTGATCGCGCAAACGCTGGCCCCAACGGCCATGGCGCAGGCCGATCGCTGGGCCGGCGATGGCGGCTTGCCGGCGTTCTACCAGTGGAACAAGGCCGTGCCCGAACGCCCCGGCACGATGCTGCGCACCGAAGTGGTGAGCGATGCCGCCGCGCTGCCCGCCGCAGGCCGTACCGAGCGGATCCTCTACAGTTCCACCCACTGGCGCGATGCGGCGCGCGCGACGACGGTTTCGGGGATCGTCTACTTCCCCAAGGGCAAGCCGCCGCGCGGCGGCTGGCCGGTGATCGCCTGGGCGCATGGCACCACCGGCATCGCCGATGTCTGCGCGCCGTCGTTCATGGCCCGCTCGCCCCGCGATACCGCCTTTTTCGGGCACTGGCTCGATGCCGGCTATGCGATCGTGGCCACCGATTACGAAGGGCTGGGATCGCCCGGCGTGCACCCCTACCTCAACTATCGCTCCGAAGGCATCGCCGTGCTCGATGCGATCCGCGCGGCGACGCGCCACTATCGCCAGCTTTCATCCAGCCGGATCATGACGATGGGCCAGTCGCAAGGTTCGGAAGGGGCGATCGCGGCCGCCTATCTCGCGCCCACTTATGCGCCCGACGTGCGCATCCGGGGAACGGTGGCGACCGGCCTGGTGGCGCGCACCGCCAACACCGGCGGCGCGCATCAGGTGGCCGTGCCCAACCTCTATGTCGACGCTGCGGACTATGGCAATTCGGCCTATGAAATCCTGTGGTTCCTGGGCACCGCGCACGCGCTGGACCCTGCGGCGATCCGGCCTGAGGACTATATCTCGGACGCGGGGCGGGCGATGCTGGAAAAGGCGCAGACCACCTGCATGGGCGGGCTGCGCAGCTATGCCAAGGACATCGAGATGACGGTCGCCCGGCTCTACAAGCGCTCGATCGATGATCTGGAAGTACGCGCGGCGGCGGAAACGGCGTTTCCGGATGTGCACGTGCCGACGCCGGTGTTCATCGGCACGGGGCTGGCGGATGCCGATGCGCAGCCGGCCAAGCAGTACAACTTCGCCTCGGCGATGTGCGCGGCGGGGACCAGGGTGCAATTGCGCTATTACGCGCAAGCCACGCATGGTTCGGCCGTGGAACGCTCGCTCGCCGATGCGCCGGCCTTCGCCGCCGCGGTGATGGCGGGCCGCGCGATCACCGACGATTGCGCCACGCTGGCGCCGCCGCCGCTGTCCCAGGAGGCCGCGCATCCCTGAACGGATAGCGGCCTGGTTGGCTGTCACCGGGGTGGCAGGGGCGAATTGGCCCGAAGTTAACGGGCGCTCTTTCCTGACTGTGCCGCTTCTTCCTGCTCGGTACGTTCCCACACATGGACCAACCGGGCGAGCAGGACGTTCAGCATGGCGTGATTTTCGCGCAGCACCGCGTCGCTGCTGACGATCGACAGGAAGCGATCGCTGACTTGCGACATGCAGCGGTCGATAAAGTCCTGCCCCTCGTCGGTCAGGAACAGGTTCACATCGCGCTTGTCCAATTCACTTCGGACACGGCGGATGATCCCCGCGCTTTCCAGCCGGTTCAGATGATAGGCCAGGGCGGACGGCGCCATCCCGAAATATCGCCAGACATCCGATACCCGGACGGGTATCTTGTCATCGCGGCCGCGGCGCACCATCACCAGAAGCGGAAAATCGGATTCCTTTACCGCCGTCCCTTCGAGGTTCGGGATCAGCACCCGCCCCGCGTGATGGACGATCCGCTCGATCTCCACCAGCGTGGTCATGGCGGCGGGGTCAAGATCGGGGCGCAGGTTGGTCCATCGATCGACGAGGAAATCAACGTCTTCCTCGCCCACCTGACCATCGCGGGACGGCATGTCCATGCCGATGGATTTCAGCAGCTTATCTTTCTTGCCCGCCACTTTTGCTCCGTCGCTCCGCACGGCAACCGCGATAGGCGGCATGGAGCTTCAAAACAATGGCCTGCGTAGCCGTGCCGAGATCGCGCACCGCCCGCCCGAACCGTCGGGCGATAGCGATGCGCAACCCGTCATGCGCCAGATCCGCTCAGTTCACGACCGGTTGCGGCCCCAGCACGACTTCGGGATTCATCGAGGCCGAAAAATGCTCGTTCCATATCTTCCACTTCGTCGCAAACTTGCGCAGCACGATCGTGTATCGGGTCATCAGCGTCATCTCTTCGCCGTCCGCCTTGCGCATTCCGATGGGCAGCAGGGCCACGAAACAGGCCAGGTTGTTGTCGATCACGATCTCCGGGTCGATATATTCCATGTGGGTCACTTCCGGGCCGTTTACTTCCCGTCCGATGACATTGAAATAATGATCCATCGCCTGCATCCATTTGCCGTGCCCCTTGGTCCACGGTTCTCCGGTGACGAGACTGTTGCCGACATCGAATACGATCGGCGGCGCCTGATCATCGGTTGTGTACAGATCGGACGCAAGCTCGGGCCTGACGTTCAGATACATGTCGATGACGTCATCGGCGACTTTCAGGATCGCCTTGTAGTCGTCGCTATCCTTGTCCATCAATTTGAATTCCTTCCGGGGGTCGCAGTTTCAAACGGCATTCGATCGGGTGAATGATGGCGGCACGTTTCTTCGTCATCCCAAGGGCGCGGTCCACAGGCGGCCATCGGCCTCCCGGGATCGCGCCCCCCGGCTTTCGCCGGGGGACAGGACGATGCCGGGTCCGGCATGAAGTTCAGAACTTGCGGGCAAGCGTAACCGACCATTCACGCGGCCGGCCGGGGCGGCCGTTGAGAAATCCCGATGAATTGTAGGTATCGAAAAGGCTGACGTAATATTTCTTGTCGGAAAGGTTGGTGACGTCGAGCGACAGGCGCCATTCCTCGCCGGCCGAATTCCACATGAGATGGGCATCCCACAGGCTGCGTCCCGCCAGCCGGTTCGTGGCGGCGTTCACGCCATCGGCATAGACCGTGGATCGATAGTTCCAGTCGAGCCGTGGCGTCAGCCCACCGCCCAGAACGTCGAACCGATACTGCGCGCCGACCGATCCTTTCCACTTCGGCGTGTAGGGCGTGACCATGTCGAGCGTGGTTCCGCCGGCGATCACGAAAGGATTGAGGTTCTTGTACTTGAAATCGAGCCAGCTTCCGCTGGCGTCCATCGTGAAGGCGCCCAGTCGAAGCGAGGCTTCCATTTCGATGCCTTTGATCCGCGCGTTGCCGGCATTCGCCGGGATCAGGCACGGAAAGCCGGGAAACGGGGAAAATTCGTCACAGCGGATCAGGTTTAGCTGTATGCCCTTATATTCGTTCAGGAATCCCGAAACATTCAAGCGCAGGCGACGGTCGAACAGGTCCGATTTGACGCCGATTTCATAGGCGGTCATCGATTCGGGGCCAAACGGCTGGACTTGCGTGGGAACATAGGGGCGCGGGTTGATGCCCCCACCTTTGTAACCGGTGGAGAACTGGGCATAGACCATCGCCTGATCGGAAACGCGCCAATCCGCGACCGCGCGATAATCGAGGCGATTGTCGCTGAACTTTCCGGTGACGCCGTTCACGCCCGCAAAGAGCGGGTTCGGCGTGCCATCCGAATTGCGATAGCCGTAAAAGCCATAGTCCTTGCGTTCCTGCGTGTATCGCAGGCCTCCCCCGATGTTGATCGTCGGGGTGAGATGCCAGATGGCATGGGCGAAAGCCGATTTGCTGGTCGATGGCGCGTCGGCCGCCAGCAGGATGTCGAAACCACCATAGCCCGCATCGGCGCGCGCGCTGAACTTGTTCCATTGTTCGAAGTAGAAGCCGCCCACGGTCAGATCGACCGCATCATCGAGCAGCGCTGCGTTGAGCCTCAATTCCTGGCTGAACTGGTCATGCTGGTTGCGATTGATCGCGAGCGTGCCGTTCAGGGGCGATCCGTCATTGTCGAAATGCAGATGATGGACATAGGCCCGATAGGCCGTGATCGATTTGAAACTGACCTTGTCGGACAGCGTCCAGTCGATCGTCGCCGACGTGCCCCACTGCTTGATCGCATCCTTGGGCTCAAGGCAATACGGCCCGGTGATGGACGCCGGATTGCAATAGCTGGCATAGCTGGAATTGCCGTTCGTGAGGAACCGGCCGTCATAGGGCGTGGACTGTCCCGTCTTGGTGTTGATCAGCGGTGGCACCAGCACGACGTTCGGGTTGACCGCGATCAGTTTCTCCGGCGGCGTTTCCGATCCGTCGTCAAGATATTCGCCGGTCAGATTGATCTCGACATTATCGGTAACGAGCGCGCGCACAGCGAGGCGCGCGGTCACGAATTCCTCGCCCCCTTCCGTGCCCCTGCCGCAGCCCTCGGCCCCGCCGAAGGTTTCCACGCCGGACCCGGGATGGGTGCAGCCATAGTCGATCAGCTTCATGAAGCCCTTGCGCTTCATCGCCGCCCCGGAAAGACGGGCGAACACCCTGTCGGGCACGATCGAAAAGTCCGCCGATCCGCGCAGGCCGATCTTGTTGTAGGAACCCATGCTCGCTTCCAGATAGCCGCCCGGTTCGCCGGTCGGCTTCTTGCTGAAAAGCTTCAGCGAGCCGCCGATGCTGTTCTTGCCCGACAGCGTTCCCTGCGGGCCACGCAAGACCTCGATTCGATCCAGATCGAGCAGTTGCAACTGCGATCCGATCAAGGTGCCCAGATATACGTCGTCCACATAGACGCCGACACCCGGCTCGAAAGCGAAGCCCTGGTCCCCCTGGCCGACACCGCGGATGAAGGCGATGACCGTCTGGCCCTGGTTGGCCGGACCCGCCTCAAGCGTCAGGCTCGGCGTCTGCTTGGCCACGTCGATGATGTTGGTCTGGCCCCGTTCGGCCATGGCCGAGGCATCGAGCGCGGTAATCGAAAGCGGCGTATCCTGAAGCTTCTGCGAGCGGAACTGCGCGGTAACGATGATTTCCTTGGCTTCGGCCTCGCCCTGGGCCGATCTTGCGCCATCCTCTTGCGTCTGCGCCTGCGCGGCGCTGCTTGCAAAAGCCAGGCTTGCGAATGCGACAGAATGCATCAGCCTTGCGCTGAAAACGTTCATAGTATGCCCCTCTCCGGCGTCTACGCGCCTTCCCCGGCCAACGTGGCCACGAATGTGCTTAGTCTGTTTTCGCCGTGTGAACGCGCCTCAAACCGCACAATATTGCTGCCGTGCCGGCGGCCCCGATCAAGCCGGCAGCAAACGCGACTTGCGGATATCCAAAGGCGCCACGCCATGAACGGCGTGCAGGGCCCGGGTAAGTTGGCGCAAGTCCGCAAAGCCGCAGCGTCGCGCGATGCCCGAGACGGAAACCGTGTCGAACGAAAGGTCGGTCAGCAGCCTGACCGCGGCGGAAACACGCGCCGTCCTGATGTCCCGCCGCACCGAACGCCCCTGCTGCCGGAAGGCCGCCAGCAGCGCATTCCTGCCGACGGACAAATCGTTCGCGATCTGATCGGCGGACAGGCTGCGGTCGTAGTATTTCTGCTGGATCACCTCCAGCGCGGCGTGGACCATTGCCGTCGCCTGCTGCCCCGATGGACGGTTTCGTGCAGGGGGCCGGCTGGCCAGGCTTGAGAAGACGCTGTCCAAACCGCTGGCCAGGCGGGGATCTGAATCGGAAAGCTGCGCCAGCGCGACGATCCAGCGATTGAGCATCGTCTGCCATTCGGGACAGCCCAGCGCCGTGACGCGATCGGCGGCCGGGCTTTCCTGCCAGTATCGGGTCGGACCCAGGACGATCAACCCCTGCGCGCCTGACGGCAAACCCAATATGAACGGGCGATCGATGTCGATCTCCACGAATGTTCCAGATGTCAGCGCGGCCCGCCCGCGCCCGCTGGCCAGCCGCGCGCAACCGGCCCCCATGGTAACGAAAGCGCGGTAATCCTCACCTTGCCGACTGGGCGTGAGCACGCCGGCAAAGCCGCCCGCCCCGCTCGCGCGAAGTGTAAAGAGCACCACGTCGCCGATTGCTTGCATCGCCGCGTGTCCATCCCATCCGCTGAACAGCGGACCGACGCGCGGGACGGCCGACAAACCCAACAGTCGCATCCATCCATCCTTGGACTGTGGCGATTCCCTGATCGCGATCGCCTTTGCCTGAATCGCGTTGTTACCCCAGCGCTGGACGAAATTCATTCAATTTTTGACAGATGACGATATAAGGCGGTTCAAGGAGAGTATGCGCTATGGCTGTGACGCCCGCTGACATGACGCCCGCTGACATGAGGAGGGCCTCGATTGCCCCCGCGACCGTGTGTCGATCGGTTTCGGACTGGAACGCGGTGGTCAACACCTGCGCCTGGGAAGTGGAAATCAGGGGGAGCGACCGCGCCGTGTTCGACGCCCGGTTCGACCGCTGGTCGAAGGGGCCGGCCGCGTTTAACGCCGGGTGGATTTCCTATCAGCAGGTTTCGCGCTCCCGCAAGGCGATCCGCCGGTCCGACAGCGACATGTATGGCATCTTCCTTCTGAAGTCCGGCCAGGGCCAGATCGAACACTGCGGGCGGCATCTTGATCTCAAGGCGGGCGATTGCGCGATCGTCACCAACAGCGAACCTTATGAAGCGACGTTTTCGGAAACCGATGTCGTGTGCCTCCAGATCCCGACGAACTGGCTGCGCACGCAGATCGTTTCCCCCGAAGATTGGCGCGGACTTGTGCTCAATCAGGAAACGGCAACGGGCGCGGCGTTCACGGCCACCCTCCTGGCGCTGGAGGTGCAATGCCGCGAGATCCCGGATATCTCTCCTCCCGACTTTCTGTCACCGATCACGGGCGCGATCCGGCTGGCGCTCGGCCGGGCGGGCGGCCCCAGATCGCATCACGCCAGGGCGACCTACTCGCGGCTGAAAACCTATCTGGAACGCACCGCCGCCGAGGAGACGTTTTCCGTCGCCCGGATGGCCGCGGAAAACGGGATTTCGCAACGCTACCTGCACGCGATATTCGCGCAGTTCGGAACCACGATCCTGACCGAGTTGCAGCGCATCCGGCTCGACAACGCGCGCCGGACCATCCTCACGCAAAATCGGCCCGCCATGCTGACCGTGACCGACGTTGCGTTCCGCAGCGGCTTTGCCAATTCGAGCCACTTTGCCCGTCGTTTCCGGGAAAGATTCGGGATTGCGCCGGGCGAGGCCATCCGTGCGCCGCATCGCCTGGAACTTTGACGGTCGCGATCAGCCCTGCAAAATCATTCCATATTTGAATGATTTTTGTTGACTCCATCGGGCCCTGCCGCGCAACCTGGATCGCCGGAAAAGGCGATCGAGCAGAGCGCCGAACAGGAGAGTGGATATGGCAAGGCATTTGAAAAACAGCAGGAAACTGATGGTCCTGGCAGCGGTGGCCATGGCGTCGTTGGCCAGTGGTTCCGCAGTGGCGCAGACCGCGCCCGACCCGATCGCGAAGATCGAAGCGGCGGACCGCGCCGCCGACGAGGCTGCCGTGCGCGCGCTCGCGATGGCGGTGCTCGACATGTACAAAAAGGAAGACATGTCGATGCAGGCGATTGCCGAGAAGATCTATACGCCCGACGATGTCGCGCCACCGATCGTCGTCGATATCGGCAAGACCATGAAGGGCGGCCTGTGGAGCACGAGCAAGGCGGAATGGCTTGAGCAGATCAAGAAATATATCGAGATGCCCGGCCGGCCTTCAGACTTCACGTTCGCACTGGAAGATCCGAAATTCATCGTGGACGATCATCTGGCGACCATGGTCGCGCTGGTGCCGACGGCCTTCAGGAATTCCCAGGGAAAGCTCATCAACGTCGCGACGCGCTATACCTTTGTGTTTCTCAAGGTGAGGGGCGAATGGACGCTGTGGCACGAGCATTGGTCTGTTCCCGCCACGCCGGAATCGGTCGGCCTGTAACGCTTTCGTGACTTTGGCGGGAGACGGACGATCCGCCTCCCGCCATCCTTCCCCGGAACGGCCCAGGCGATGCCGTTTACGGGCGAGCCTTGGCGTTGTCGGTCGCGATTTTCATGAGGTCGGCGGGAAGGGGCATCGCCGCCGAAAAATGTTCGTGCCAAACCTTCCAGCCTTCCGCGGTCTTCAGGAAGACGACGGTGTAGCGGCCGGAGTGGGATTCGCGCTTGCCGTCCTTGCCGGACCAGCTCATCGCCAGTTCGGAAACCAGGGTCGCCATGCCATCGTCGCCGACCAGCAGGACGGGCTTTACATAGTCCTGTCGATACTCGTTCGGCCGGTCCTTCAGCGGGCCTTCGGCCTTGGCGTACATGCGCACATGCTCCATGTACCGGTCATAACCCTTCGTCCAGACCTCGCCCCACGGGCTTGGCCCCGCGTCGAAGATCAGCGGCCCGCCTTCCATGTCCCGCGCATAGAGATCGCGCGCGATGGTTTCGTCGTATGTTTCGTACATGCGATCGAGATCGGCGGCGATTTTCCAGATTGCCGCCGTGTCGGCGCTTTTGTCCTGCGCGAAAGCGACCTGCGGATGAAGTATCGCGCATGCGCCGATGAAAGCGATTTTGTTAAACAGGCTCATTTTCATATCCGATCCCAATTTTCATTTTCAATACTGGCCGAAAACTGCGTGACGGCTGAAAATTACTGCGCGCCTGCGAAGGCGGAAACCGTGGTGATGGGGAACGAGAAATGCTCGTGCCACACCTTCCACTCCGCGCCCTGCTTGACGAAAATCAGCGTGTAGCGGCCATGCAGCGTATCACGGCCGCCCTTGTCGTTCGCCCAACTGGCGTCGAGAGGGGCCACGAATGTCGCCATGTTGCCGCGAAGCACGATCACGGGATCGCTGTAGGCCTGCCGATAGTCCTTGGGTTTCGAACTGTAGAAGTTCTCGCCCTTGGCATACCATTCGAACTGCTTCTTGTAGTCGGCATGGCCCACGGTCACTTCCTTTGCCCAAGGATTGACCACCGCATCGATAATCAGCGGCCCACCGGCAAAGTCCTTGCTGTAGACGCGCTCCCAGATCGCAAGATCATCGTGCTCGTACATCCGGGTCATGTCGTTCGCGACGGTCATGATCGCGGCCTTTTCCACGGCTTCGCTGGCGGCCATCGCCGGGGCTATCGCCAGGTTCGACAGTACGAACGCGGCAAGATATCTGTTTTTCATAACGCTCTCCATTGATGCATGCGCGCGGGGCAACCGCGCGGGCCGGCCATCGGCGCCGTCGGCTCGGCGATCGGGACGTATCCCCCGCCTTATTTGGCGGAAGCGATCAGGGCTTCGAACTTGGCCGGGATCGACCAATGTTCGTGCCACAATTTCCATTCGCCGTTCACTTTCAGGAAGACCCAGGTGTAGCGGCTTTGCAGATCGATCACTTTGTTGTTCTGAAGGGTGATCTTCGTCGGCAGCAGCGTCACCAGCGCGCCGACATTGCCATCGACGACGACTTTGGTGTCCTGCATCTTGAATTCGAATGTCTTGGGAAGTTTCTCGACAGGCGTGTTGTTGTACGCCGTCATGACCTTGATCCACCCGGCCTTGCCCGTGTTGCTCCAGGGCTGGCCATCGGTTTCACCCATGTCGGTGATGATCGGCGGCATGATCGCGTCTGGAACGTAGATCTCCTTGGCGATCTCGATCGACCGCGGATCGGGTTGCAGGCTGTACATTTCCAGAATCCGGTCAGCCAGCTTGCGGATCTGCGCCTCGTCCTGCGCATTGTTGCTGAAGGTCGATGCCGTCCCCGACCGCCCTTGATCCGCGGACTTATCGCCCGTCTGCGAACAGCCGGCCAGCAGCAGCACGCCGCTGGCCACAACGGCCAGCGCACGCGCGCTCATGATCGATGCATTCATCGTCCCCACCCCAGTTCTCGCGCGCTGCGCTTGCGGCGGCACGCGTTTCATTATGGAGCCAATTCATGAGACGATTCAAAATTTGAGTCAATAGTCGTTCGTAATTTGAATCATTTGCCGGATGCGGGGGGTCGCGTCCGACGGCGCGTGCGCGATCAGGCCACCGGCGCGTAGGCGCGCGCGGCGAAGGCGTCGGTGATCTCTCCGGCGGTGCGGATCGCGCCGGTCTGGAGGTATTCCATGGCCTTGAGCGCGGCTTCGTGCGCCGGCGTGGACGATGCGGTGGTGCATTCCTCGATCACGCGGCAGTAATAATCGTGCTGGTGGCCATCGACGAACGTATAGTGCACGCAGACATCGGTGAAGCCGCCGGTCAGGATCAGCGTGCTGGCCTTCAGCCCCTTGAGCAGGATTTCCAGTTCGGTGCCGAAGAAGCACGAATAGCGGCGCTTGGTGATCAGATAGTCACCGGGCACGATGCCCAGTTCCTCGACGGCGAATTCGGTCAGCGGGGAACTTTCCAGGCAATGGGCGTTCTCCGTCCCGTCAAGCTCGCGGCCGAAATCGATCATGTTGTCGCGGTGCGCTTCCTTGAAGAAGATCACCGGCACCCCGGCGGAGCGCGCCGCATCGACCACGCCGCGCACGCGCAGCATGCGTTCCAGCCGGTCCGGCAGCATCGGCAGGCGTTCGGATGCCTCCCATTCGGCCATGCTTCCCTTCTGCACGTCGATGACGAGCAGGACGGGCTGTCCGACGATGATGGGCTTGGGCGATTTGGTCGGCTCGGTCACGGATTGCTCCTTGATGGGATGGTCCATGGAACTGATGGACCCCGCCCCGGCATGAAATGCGATGGTCTGCAATGATGCTTGCGCATTGCGACAACTAAGCCCGGCGCGCCGGCGCTGCGCCGGGCAGGCCCGTTGGCGCGGGTGGCCGATAGTTTGCAAAACCCGAAACCTTCATTGTGCATCGCATCATTCTTCCGGTCCGAAACTTTGCAACTCTCCGGTCAGAACAAGCGCACTGTCGCCCCGGCGATACGTCCGCCTGATCATCCAGAACCGAACAATGCGCATCACCGCATGCAGGGAGGCTTTGCCTTGGGCAAGGCGCGGGCAAGGATATCTGTAGGCACCGACTAGGGCGATAAAGAACTGAGGGACCATTCGATGCAGACCGTAAACAACCGTCAGGATATGGGTCGTGGCTCGATCCGCGCGCTTCGTGGCAAGCTGAACTACGCCGGGCTGTTCGAAGGGCTGCTGGGGCTGGCGATCATCGCGCTCCCGACGGCGGCCCAGGCCGAAACCGCGTCGGATGCGGCCGATGGTGGCCAGGGCGGCGCGGGCGACATCGTCGTGACCGCGCAAAAGCGCGTCGAAAGCGTGCTCGACGTACCGCTGAGCGTCAGCGTGCTGGGCGCCGAACAGATCGAACGCGCGCATATCGTGGACTATGCCGATCTGGCCCGCAGCGTGCCGGGCCTGTCCTTCACCAACACCGGCAGTTCGGGGCTGAGCCGGATTTCCATGCGCGGCATCGCGTCGTCTTCCGGTTCGGCCACGGTGGGCGTCTATCTCAACGACGTGGCGCTGACGTTCCCCAACCAGTTCTTCACCGGCACCACGCTGCCGCGCTTGTTCGACATCGATCATGTCGAAGTGCTGCGCGGCCCGCAGGGCACGCTCTATGGCGACAGTTCGCTGGGCGGCACCTTGCGCTTCCTGACCCGCCAGCCAAAGCTGGGCGCGGTGGAAGGCGATGTCGCCGGAGACCTTTCGGTCACCAAGGGCGGCGGCACCAATTATGAACTGACCGGCGCGGTCAACGTGCCGCTGGGCGAAACCGTGGCGCTGCGCGTTGCGGGGGTGACGGGCTTTACCAGCGGCTTTGTCGATCATGTCGATGCGACCGGCGCGGTCGATCGCAAGGACACCAATTCCGAACGCTATCACGCCGCGCGCGCCACGCTGCTGTGGCAGGCGGGCGAAACGCTGAAGATCACGCCGGCGCTGCAATGGCAGTTCACCAAGTCCGCCGACACCGGCATCTTCAAGCTGTCGCTGCCCAAGTTCCGGCAGAATCGCCAGGTGCGCGAGCCGAGCCGCGACACGCTTGTCGCGCCAAGCCTGACGATCGAGAAGGAACTGGGCGACAATTCGCTCACCTCGGTCACCTCGTACATGTCGCGCAAGTTCGATCGCCGCATCGACGCGACGATCTACAACAGCGAATATGTCGCCGAAGTGATCGATCCTTCGTTCGGCGCCGATTTCGATGCGATCGCCGGCCTGCCCGGCGTGCTCGACAACGTCGACAAGATCACCAACTGGTCGCAGGAACTGCGGCTTGCATCGCCTTCGATCCGGGAATCGGGGCGTGCGTTCGAATGGCAGGTGGGCGCCTATTTCAACACGCTGCGCGCCAAGTCGCTCGATGACGAATATGTGTTCGGGCTGAACGATACCGTGGCGTCGCAACTGGGCACCACCGTGGCGGCCCAGATCGGCTATGACGCGCCGGGCGACCTGCTCGGCTACTTCCATTCGGTCCGCAAGCTCAAGCAGGTGGCGGTCTTCGCCGAAGGTTCGCTGATGGTACTGCCGGGGCTGAAGGCCACGGTCGGTGTGCGCCAGGCCAAGGCCTGGACGCGCTTCAAGATGAACGAAGGCGGCTGGCTGGCCGATGGCGCGCCCGCGTTCGAAAGCGCCAAGGACAGCGAAAGCCCGCTGACGCCCAAGTTCGCGCTGAACTATTCGGTCAGCGACGATGTCAGCCTTTATGCCAGCGCCACCAAGGGCTTCCGGCTGGGCGGCCAGAACAATTCGCTGCCCAGCTTCTGCGCGGGGGCGATCAGCGCGCTGGGCCTGACGGCGGCTTCGGCCAAGTCCTATCGCTCGGATTCGATCTGGGCTTACGAGGCGGGCGTGAAGACCGGCCTGTTCGGCAACCGCCTGCGGATCAACGCATCGGCCTATACGATCGACTGGAGCAACATCCAGCAGCAGTTGCGGCTGGCGTCGTGCGGCTATGTCATCACCTCGAACGCCGGCGATGCGCGCAGCCGGGGCGGCGAACTGGAAGTCGTCGCCCGCGTGACCGACAGCCTGACGCTGAGCGCGACGGGCGGCATCACCGACGCCAAGATCACCAAGGGCGCCACCGGATCGACCGCGGTGGCGGGGCGAAAGGTGCTGGGCGTGCCCAACAAGACGCTGACCCTGGCCATGGCCTATGATCGCGAAGTGACGCCTGACGTGGCGGTTCACGCCAACATGAACTGGGCCTACACCGGCAAGAGCCACGGCAGCTTCAACCTGGCCGATACCGACTATGTCCGCCAGGACTACTGGGTCGGCAATGTCGATGTTGGCGTCGATTACCAGGGGTTCGGTCTTTCGCTGTTCGTCAAGAACATCGCGGACGACCGCACGGTGATCCAGAAGCCTTCGGTGCTGTTCGTGCGCCAGGGGCTGACCGTGCAGCCGCGCACGATCGGCGTCTCGCTGCGCAAGAGCTTCTGACCACTTACGACCGGCCAACTACGACCGGGCGGCTTGGCGCCGCCCGGTCTCCTCCCACGCTTTACGCCGTCACCAGCGTAGCTTGCGCGCGCACCACGTCATCGGCCTGCTTGCCGCCCAGTTCGGCAAGATGATCGAACGCGGCGGTGAAGCTGGCCAGCCCCTGGCTGAGCGAGCGCAGTTCGGCGTCCAGCCCGTGCAGCCCGGCTTCGGGCAGCAGCGCTTCCACGCGGTCCCAGCGCGCCCAGTCCGGGTGCTGGGACAGCCCCAGGATCTGCCCGCGCCGGGTGGACAGCACCGACCCCGCCTTCGATGCGGTGCCGGCCGGCGTGTCCACCGCCACGCGGCACACCGGTTCGAGCAGGTAGGGCGTACCCGCCGCCAGCGCTTCGGCCATGGCCATGCGTCCGGCGATGCGGAACGCCAGTTCGGACGAATCGACCGAATGGAACGAGCCATCGGTCAGCGTTACCGCCACGTCGACCACGGGAAAGCCCAGCGGCCCCTTGGCCATGGCATCGCGCACGCCCATTTCCACCGCCGGGATATACTGGCGGGGAATCGCGCCGCCGGTGATGCGGTCTTCGAAGCGGAAGCCTTCGCCGCGCGCCAGCGGCCGGATTTCGATCACGCAATCGCCATACTGGCCGTGCCCGCCGGACTGCTTCTTGTGCCGCCCACGCTGGCTGGCGGCCTTGCGGATCGATTCGCGATAGGCGATGCGCGGCGGGCGGGTGTCCACCGCCACGCCATAGCGCCGCTGCAACCGGCCGAGCACGACGTGCAGGTGATCGTCGTTGATGCCCCTGAGCAGCGTTTCGTGCGTGGTTTCGTCCTGCGTCCATTCCAGCGCCGGGTCTTCCTCGCACAGGCGGTGGAGCGCGGTGGACAGTTTCACGTCGTCCTTGCGATCGCGCGTGGTGATGGCGATCGCGGCGTTGCGCGCCGGATAAGTCACCGGCAGCGAGGCAGCGCCGTGCGTGCCGCGCGCCGGCAGCACCATGCCGCTGCGCGCCGCATCGACTTTCGCCACCGCCACCACGTCGCCAAACGCGGCGGCCTGTTGCTTGGCGGTCTTTTCGCCCTGGACGAAGAACAGCGATCCGGCGCGCGCCGTTTCGCCGCCGACATCCAGTTCGTCGCCTTCGCCCAGCGCGCCGCCCAATACGCGGCCCAGCGCCAGCCGGCCCATCGCGCCGCCATTGGCGATCTTGAACACGTGCAGCGCCGCGCCGCCCTCCACGCCCAGCCGCGCGGCGGCGGCTTCGGGGCGGGGGGCTTCGTGGCGCAGCAGCTTGAGCAGGCGATGCACGCCGCCATCGGCCAGCGCCGAGCCGAGCAGCACCGGCACCAGCTTGTTGCCGGCGGTATCGGCGGCCAGGTCGGCCATCACCGTCTCGGGGGCGGGGGCCTCGTCCATCAGCAGCGCTTCGAGCAGGGCGTCGTCGAAATCGGCCAGCGTTTCGAGCAGCCGCGCCCGGTCTTCCCGCTCGCGCCGCGCAAGGTCGGCGGGAATCGCCACGCGCTCCGATTCGCGGCCGGGCCGGTAGCGATAGGCGCGTTCGAGCGCGAGATCGACATAGCCGGTGATGCGGTCGTCCTCGCGGATCGGGATCTGGCGCAGCACCAGCGGCTCGCGGCTCATCGGCTGGAGTTCGGCGATCAGGTCTTGCACCGCATGGGCGCGGGCGTTTTCGATCTTGTTGACGAAGATGGCGTGGGGCACGCCCAGTTCATCCAGTCGGCGCAGCACCGGTTCGGCCAGCGCGGCGCGTTCGGGCGCGGGGTCGATCACCACCACCGCCATGTCGACCGATGGCAGCGCGGCCAGGCCATCGGCGGCAAAGCCCGTGCCGCCCGGACTATCGACCAGCGCGAAGCGATCGCCCAGATAATCGAAATGCATCAGGTTGATTTCGGTGGAGCCACGCCGCGCCCGCGCCTCGGGGCTGGCATCGCCCACCGTGGTGCCGGCCTCTACGCTGCCTTGCCGCGTTATCGCGCCGCTGGCGTAGAGCAGCGCTTCGGCCAGGCTGGTCTTTCCCGTGCCCGCCGGCCCGACCAGCGCGATCGCGCGGGTCAGCGGGGCACGGGCGGGTCTATTGCCGTTGGCACCGGTTTTCGATGTGACGTTGCCCATCGTCGCCTCCTCTCGTTGTGAAGGCGCGTCGGCGCGAAACCTATGCGCGTCGGCGCGCAGGGACCGGATGATGCTCTGCCTGCGCCGGGCGAGTCGCAAGTGGAATCTTGGACCTTGCCGGCTTGTATGCGGCGGCCCGGCTTCCTAATTTCAAAGCCACGGCGCGGGGACGAGGCGATCCTGGCGCCCAACACGAACGGTCGCATGGCTCAACCTCTTCCCGTGCTGGTCAACCGCACCGGCGGCACCGCCGCCGGGCTGGGCGATGCGCTGGGTCCGGCGCTGGAAGCGGCCTTTGCCGAGGCCGGGCGCGAGATCGTGCTCGAACTGCTCGATGCATCGCAGATTACGGCGGCCATCGCGCGCCATGCCGGCGCGCCGGTGATCGCGGTGGGCGGCGGTGATGGCACGCTGGGCGCGGCGGCGGCGGCGCTGGCCCATTCCACCACGGCGCTGGCCATCCTGCCGCTGGGCACGCGCAATCACCTGGCCCGCCAGTTGGGCGTGCCGCTGGACCTGGCCGGCGCGGCGCGGCTGTGCGTGACCGGGCAACGCCGCCGCATCGACCTTGGCACGGCGGGCAGCCGGATCTTCGTCAACAACGCGTCTTTCGGCATCTACGCCCGCTTCGTGCGCCAGCGCGCGGCGCAAGCCGGGCCGAAGTGGCTGAACAGCATTCCCGCCGCCTGGCACGCGCTGCGCAACATGCGTGCGCAGACCTTTGCGCTGTCGGTCGATGGCCGCACGGGCCGGCTGGCCACGCCGCTGCTGTTCGTGGGCAACAATCCCTATTCGCTGCAGGCCGGCCGGGTGGGCGAGCGCGAGACGCTGACCGAGGGCAGGCTGGCGCTCTATGCGGTGACGGCGCAGCGATCGCGCCAGTTGATCGGCTTCGGGCTGCGCGCCTTGCTGGGCCTGGCGCGCCCGGAACGCGATTTCCAGGCGGTGCTGGACGCCAGCGAGATCGTCATCGAAGGGCATGGCGCGATCGAAGGCGCTTTCGACGGCGAGCTGGCGATGATGGCGCTGCCGCTGGCACTGCGCAGCCTGCCCGGCGCGCTGGGCGTGGTCGCCCCGCGCGAACTGGCCGAGCCGGAACGGGCGCTTTCCGAAACGCACTGAACGCGAATCAACGGACCGGCGGGGGTGGAGAACGCCTTGCCGCGCGCGAAAGTGTGTCCCGGTGTAGACAACTGTTCGCCCGATCACCGAAAAACGTGCGTTCGCGCTTGTCGCTCGCGCGGCTGTGTCCTATCGGCGCGTGATGAGCTCGACCAACGAAATCCGCCGGTCCTTCCTCGATTATTTCGCCGCCCACGGCCACGAACCCGTGCCGTCGGCGCCGCTCGTGCCGTACAACGACCCGACCTTGATGTTCACCAACGCGGGCATGGTCCCGTTCAAGAACGTCTTCACCGGGTTGGAAACGCGCGCGGTGCCGCGGGCGGCCTCGTCGCAGAAATGCGTGCGGGCGGGGGGCAAGCACAACGACCTCGATAACGTGGGCTATACCGCGCGGCACCATACGTTCTTTGAAATGCTGGGGAATTTTTCCTTCGGCGATTATTTCAAGGAACAGGCAATCACCCACGCCTGGACGCTGCTGACCCGGGAATGGGGGCTTCCGGCCGACAAGCTGACGGCGACGGTCTATCACACCGACGACGAGGCTTTCGATCTGTGGCTCAAGATCGCCGGCCTGCCGGAAGAGCGGATCATCCGCATCGCCACATCGGACAATTTCTGGTCGATGGGCGATACCGGCCCCTGCGGTCCGTGCTCGGAAATCTTCTTCGATCATGGCGATCACATCTTCGGCGGCCCGCCGGGATCGCCGGACGAGGATGGCGACCGCTTCATCGAGATCTGGAATCTCGTGTTCATGCAGTTCGAGCAGCAGGCCGATGGCACGCGCACCAACCTGCCGCGCCCGTCGATCGACACCGGCATGGGGCTGGAACGCATCGCCGCCGTGCTGCAGGGTGAACATGACAATTACGATATCGACACCTTCCGCGCGCTGATCGCCGCTTCGGAAAACCTGACCGGCGTGAAGGCCGAGGGCGAGCATCGCGCCAGCCACCGCGTGATCGCCGATCACTTGCGCTCCACCAGCTTCCTGCTGGCCGATGGCGTGCTGCCGTCGAACGAAGGGCGTGGCTATGTGCTGCGGCGGATCATGCGCCGCGCCATGCGTCACGCGCACCTTCTGGGCGCGAAGGAACCGTTGATGCACCGGCTGGTGCCGTCGCTGGTGGCCGAAATGGGCCAGGCCTATCCCGAACTCGGCCGCGCGCAGCCGCTGATCGTGGAAACGCTGGAGCGCGAGGAAGTGCAGTTCCGCCGCACGCTGACCAATGGCCTGAGGCTGCTCGACGAAGCGACGCAAACGCTGGGCGCGGGCGACAGCCTGCCCGGCGACACCGCGTTCCGCCTCTATGACACGTTCGGCTTTCCCTATGACCTGACCGAGGACGCCTTGCGCGCGCGGGGCATCGGCGTGGACAAGCAGGGCTTCGATGCCGCCATGGCCCAGCAGAAGGCGGCGGCGCGCGCGGCCTGGAAGGGTTCGGGCGACGCGGCGGCCGGCGAAGTCTGGTTCGACATCGCCGAGCGTGAAGGCGCGACCGAATTCACCGGCTACACCGCCACCAGCGGCGAAGGCCGCGTCGTGGCGCTGGTGCGCGGCGGGGTGGAAGTCGCTTCGGCCGAAGCGGGCGACGATGTGGTGGTCCTGACCAACCAGACGCCGTTCTATGGCGAAAGCGGCGGGCAGAGCGGCGATACGGGCACGATTTCGGGCGCCGATGGGCTGATGCTCACCGTGGCCGATACGTCCAAGCCGCTGGGCCGGCTGCACGCGCATCAGGCCAAAGTCGAAAGCGGCACGATCCGCGTGGGCGATACCGTGCATCTTAACGTCGATGTCGAACGGCGCGATGCGATCCGCGCCAACCATTCGGCCACGCACTTGCTGCACGCGGCGCTGCGCGGCCGGCTGGGCGCGCATGTCACGCAGAAGGGATCGCTCGTCGCGGCGGATCGCCTGCGCTTCGATTTCTCGCACCCCACCGCGCTTTCGGCCGAAGACATCGCCGCGATCGAGGCCGAAGTGAATGCCCAGATCCGCGGCAACGCGCCGGTAACGACGCGGCTGATGACGCCCGATGATGCGATCGCGGCGGGCGCCATGGCGCTGTTCGGCGAGAAGTACGGCGATGAAGTGCGCGTGCTGGCGATGGGCGGGCCCAACTGGCAGGACAGCGGGCACGCCTATTCGGTGGAACTGTGCGGCGGCACGCACGTCAACGCCACGGGCGATATCGCCGTGTTCCGCATCGTTTCGGAAAGCGCGGTCAGTTCGGGCGTGCGCCGCATCGAAGCGCTGACCGGCGAAGGCGCGCGCCGCTGGCTGGTCGCCCGCGAAGACGCGCTGAAGGGCGCGGCCGGGCTGCTGCGCACCACGCCCGAGGATGTGGAAGCGCGCGTTGCCGCGCTGCTCGATGAACGGCGCAAGCTCGAACGCGAACTGGCCGAAGCGAAGAAGGCGCTGGCGCTGGGCGGGGGCGGCGGTGCGGCCCCGGCGGCGGCCGACGAGGACGTGGGCGGGGTGACGTTTTCCGGCCAGGTTATCGAAGGGCTGGACGCCAAGGAACTGCGCGGGCTGCTCGATCAGGCCAAGCAGCGCATGGGTTCGGGCGTGGCGGCGGTCGTCGCGGTGAACGATGGCCGGGCGAGCATCGCCGCCGCCGTCACCGATGATCTGACCGGCCGGTTCAGCGCGGTCGATCTGGTGCGCGCCGGCGTCGAGGCGCTGGGCGGCAAGGGCGGCGGCGGCCGTCCCGACATGGCGCAAGGCGGCGGCCCCGATGGCGCGAAGGCGGCCGATGCCATCGCGGCGGTGCGCGGCGTGCTGGCCGGGTAACGCGATCCGCTGCCCCAGGTGGGCACCCGGATTTCGGGTTCAGGCCAGCCGCTCGCTCAGCGTGGCGGATTTCAGCCTGGGCTTTTCGGTCAGTTCGCCTTCTTCCATGATCTGCGCGCGCAGTTCGTCGCGCTTTTCGTGAATAGAGGCGATCACCGGGCCCATCGGCACGCCCAGTTCCACCAGCACTGCTTCCGATAGCTGCAACGAGCTTTCCAGCGTTTCGGGCACGGCGTGGCTGGCCCCGGCGCGATAGAGCAGCGCGGCGTGGCTGGCATCGCGGGCGCGGGCGATGATCGGCAGGTCCGGGTATTGCGCGCGCAGCTTCTTGACCAGCCGCTGGGCCGAGATCGGCTCGTCCATGGTCAGGATCACCGATGTCGCGTCCGCCGCGCCCAGCCGGGTCAGCGCGTTGCCATGCGCGGCATCGCCGAACAGCACCGTGTAGCCCCGCCGCTGGCCTTCGGCGATCAGATCGGCATCCGAATCGACCGCGACATAGGCCTTGCCGTGGCGCGCCAGCATATCGCACACTAGCCGCCCGACGCGGCCGAAGCCGACCACGATGGCGCGCGCCTCGCCCGGGGCGGGGATTTCCTGCCCGGCGCTGGCCACGTCCACGCGGCGCGCCAGGCGGCGGCCGGCCATCGCCAGGATCGGGGTGATGGTCATGCCGATGGCGGTGACGATCTGCCAGAACTGCGCGGTCTCGCGGCTGATGAGCTGGGCCGAAACCGCGGCCGTCAGCACGATCAGCGTGGTTTCCGAAGGGCTGGCCATGAGAATGCCGGCCTCGGTCGCGGTGCCGGGCCGCGCGCCCATCAGGCGCAGCAGCAGCCCGGTGACGATGGCCTTCATCGTCACCACGCCCGCCGTCGCGGCCAGGATCATGGCCAGGTTGTCCCACACTTCGGTCAGGTCGATGCGCATGCCGATGGTGATCAGGAAAATCCCCAGCGCCAGCCCCTGGAACGGCGCGATGATGCCTTCGACCTCGCCGTGGTATTCGGTTTCGGCGATCAGCAGCCCGGCGATCAGCGCGCCGACGATGGGCGAAAGGCCGATCCCCGCCGTCGCCAGCGCGGCCACGATCACCACCAGCAGCGTGGCGGCCAGGAACAGTTCGGGGCTTTTGGTGCGCGCGGCCTGGGCGAACAGGCCGGGCAGCACATAGCGCCCCGCCAGCAGCAGGCCGATGACCACCAGCGCCCCCAGCCACAGCGTCTGGAACAGGCCGCCCAGCCCATCGTCCGCCGCATAGGGCGCCAGCGCCCCCAGCAGGAAGATGATCGGCACCAGCGCGATGTCCTCGAACAGCAGCATGGCCAGCGCGGAGCGGCCGACCGGCGTGTTGGGATCGACGATGCGCAGCACCAGCGCGGTGGACGACATGGCCAGCGCCAGCCCCAGCCCCAGCGAGCCGCCGACCGACTGTCCGCTGCCGTAAAGCAGCGCCGCCAGCCCCCCGCCGATGACGATCAGTTCCAGCGCCCCCAGCCCGAACACCTTGCGGCGCATCGCCCACAGGCGGTTGAACGACAGTTCCAGCCCGATCGAGAACAGCAGCAGGATGATCCCGAACTCGGCGAACGGCTCCAGTCCTCCGGGGTCGGTGATGGTGATGTGTTTCAGCCACGGATAGGTCGGGACGTGGCGCCCCAGGCCATACGGCCCGACCAGCAGGCCGACGAGGATGAAGCCGATGATCGGCGTGATGCGAAAGCGCGCGAAAACGGGGATCACGATGCCCGCCGCCCCCAGGATCACCAAGGCGTCCGAAAGCGTGGGGGAGTAGAGTTCGGATGACATGGGGCGACTATGGCACACAGGGCGGATTTGTCACACCTGTGCGCGAAAAATCGGCAACTTTGCCGGGGCGCCGTCCGTCCCAGCAAAAAGCCCCCTTCCACGCCGGGAAGAGGGCCTTTGGGGGAGGGGCGTCGTCACCCCTCCCTGGCATGGGTCGTTTGGGGACTTACTGCCAGTTGGCCATTTCGGCTTCGAGGTTCTCCACGATCGCTTCGAAGAAGCTTTCGGTGGTAAGCCAGGCCTGGTCCGGCCCGATCAGGATGGCGAGATCCTTGGTCATCTTGCCGCTTTCGACGGTCTGCACGCAGACCCGCTCCAGCGTTTCGGCGAAGCGCACCACATCGGGGGTTTCGTCGAACTTGCCGCGATACATCAGGCCGCGCGTCCACGCGAAGATCGAGGCGATCGGGTTGGTCGACGTCGCCTTGCCCTGCTGGTGCTGGCGATAGTGGCGCGTGACGGTGCCGTGCGCCGCTTCGGCTTCCACGGTCTTGCCATCGGGCGAGAGCAGCACCGAGGTCATCAGGCCCAGCGAGCCGAAGCCCTGCGCCACGGTATCGGACTGCACGTCGCCATCGTAGTTCTTGCAGGCCCAGACGAACTTGCCGCTCCACTTCAGGGCGGATGCGACCATGTCGTCGATCAGGCGGTGTTCGTAGCTGATGCCGGCGGCATCGAACTGCGCCTTGAACTCGGTCTGGTAGACTTCCTCGAACAGGTCCTTGAAGCGGCCGTCATAGGCCTTCATGATCGTGTTCTTGGTGGAGAGGTACAGCGGCCAGCCGAGGTTGAGCGAGTAGTTCATCGAGGCGCGGGCGAAATCGCGGATCGAATCGTCGAGGTTGTACATCGCCATGGCGACGCCGGCGCTCGGGAAATCGAACACGTCGAGATCGATCTTCT
>JADLHU010000081.1 GCA_020848655.1 Novosphingobium sp. | reverse complement strand
GCCCCTCGCCCGATATGGCGGCAGGGTTGTTCGACTGATCGGCAGTATCAACCCGTGGGGCTGGGCCAGGAACGATTCCGCTGCACTCTAGATTCTTGGTTTCCCGTGATTTCCAAGCCGCCAGATGATTCCATCTGGCTCGAAATCACTATTAGAGCCGGGGCAAAGTCACCCCGCGCTGGCCCATGTACTTGCCGGCGCGGTCGGCATAGCTGGTTTCGCATGGCTCGTTGCCTTGCAGGAACAGGAACTGGCAGGCGCCTTCGTTGGCATAAATCTTGGCCGGCAGCGGCGTGGTGTTGGAAAATTCCAGCGTCACGTGGCCTTACCAGCCCGGTTCCAGCGGCGTCACGTTCACGATGATGCCGCAGCGTGCATAGGTGGACTTGCCAAGGCAGATCACCAGCACATCGCGCGGGATGCGGAAATATTCCACCGTGCGCGCCAGCGCGAAGCTGTTGGGCGGGATCACGCAGACGTCGGTCTTGCGATCGACGAAGCTGGTCGCATCGAAGTTCTTGGGATCGACCAGCGCGTTGTCGATATTGGTGAAGATCTTGAACTCGTCGGCCACCCGCGCGTCATAGCCATAGGACGACAGGCCATAGGAAATGCAGCCATCGCGCCGCTGTGCTTCCACGAACGGCTCGATCATCGCCTGCGTCTGCGCCTGCTGCCGAATCCACTTGTCGCTGAGTATCGCCATGGCGCGGTGATTGCCCAAGCCACCGGGCAGGGCAAGCGCCGTGCGCGATGTTGTCCACGCCGATGGCGCGGCCGGGCAGCGTTGCATTGCCATGGCCGTGCAATGGCATTAGCCCGTGTGTCATCGGGATTTACCAAGGGTTTGATTTGACTGATCGTGTGACAGCCCCGGACAAAACCGGCGCGCCGACGACGCCCGCGCGCTCCAGGGCGAGGAATTCGACGATGCCCGTGCTCGCCGGACTTACAGCGGCGCTGGTGGCGCTGGGGCTGCTGATCGCGCAGACCACTTTCGCGCAGCAGGACGCACGCCGCCGCGCCCTGGCCGAAGGCAACGCGCTGCTCGCGCTGCAATCGCTGCTGGTCACGATGCTGGATGCCGAAACCAGCCAGCGCGGCTATCTGCTGACGCGCAAGGAAGACTATCTCCAGCCCTATGTGGCCGCGCGCGCCAATCGCGACAAAGCGCTGGCCGCCGTGGCGCGGGGCGTGGCCGAAGCACAGGACGGGCGCGACGCCGCCGGACGGCTGCGCCAGTTGACCGACACCAAGCTGGAAGAAATCGACCGGACCATCGCGCTATCGCGTTCGGGCCGCCAGAACGAAGCGCTGTCGCTGATCGATGCCGATTTCGGCAAGCTCCAGATGGATGCCATCCGCAGCGAGATCGCCGCCCAGGCCACGATCCGCGCGCAGGATCGCACCGCCGCCTTCGCCAACGCGGCCGACCTGGAAGACCGCCTGCTGCCGCTGGTCGGCGTGCTCTGCCTCGCCATCCTTGCGCTGGTCTATGCCGGCTACCGCGCCGAGCGCAGCCGCGCCCATGCCGTTGCCGAAGCCGCGCAGGCCGATGCCCTGCGCGAAGCGAACGAACGCGCGCAACTGCTGGCGCGCGAACTCAATCACCGGGTCAAGAACCTGTTCTCGGTGGTCCTCTCGATCGTGTCGCTTTCGGGCCGCAAGCCATCGCCCACCGGCGAAGTGGTGGAAGACATCCGCGCCCGCATCCGCGCGCTGTCGCTGGCGCATACCGCCAGCCAGGGCGTTGGCGAACACTCCCGCGCCGAACTGCGCCCGATCGTGGAGCGCACAATGGAACCTTATGCCGACCCGGACGGCCAGCGCGTGCGCATCGCCGGGCCGGACATCGACCTGCCGGTGCGGATGGTCACGCCGATCGGCCTGATCGTCCACGAACTGGCGACCAACGCGGTGAAATACGGCGCGCTTTCGCACGACGGCGGCATGGTGGAAATTCGCTGGCAGGTTGAGGAGACCGGGCCGGATGCCTGGCATGTCGAGCTGTGCTGGACCGAAACCGGCGGACCGAAACTGGCCTTCGAGGCGGACCAGCCCGCCGCCAGCGGCTTCGGCACGCAAATGACCGGGCTGGCCGCGCGGCAGATCGGCGGCACGCTGGAACGCGAATGGCCCACCTTCGGCGCCGTCGCCCGGCTGCGCTTTCCGCTGGACCGCGCCGGCCCGGACGCGGCCTGATCTTCGGACGCTATAGCGTCCAGTCCGCCGCGCCGCCCAGTTCACCCTTGAGATCGGCCAGCGTGCCGCCGCGCGCCACCAGCTTGCGCAGCGCCTTGGCGCCCATATCGAGGTATTCGCGATGCGGCACCGCCAGCACCACCATGTCGTAGCGGCGCGACAGCGCATCGCTGACCAGCGGGATGCCGTATTCGTGCAGCGCCTCGGCCGGATCGGCCTGCGGATCGTGCACCGTCACGCCGTGGCCCAGCCGGCCCAGCGTGCAAACCAGATCGGCAACCTTGCTGTTGCGCAGATCGGGGATGTTTTCCTTAAAGGTCAGCCCCAGCACCAGCACGCTGCCCGGCTTGCCCCCGCGCGCCTCGTGCAATTGCCGGCCCAGCCAACCCGCCATCGCATCGTTGATGCCGCGCCCCGAAAGGATCACGCGCGGGTCCAGCCCAAGCTGCTCGGCGCGGTGCGACAGGTAGTAGGGATCGACGCCGATGCAGTGCCCGCCGACCAGGCCGGGCGCGAACGGCAGGAAGTTCCACTTGGTGCGCGCCGCCGCCAGCACATCCCAGATCGAGATGTCGAGCGCCGAGAATATCTGCGCGATCTCGTTCATGAAGGCGATGTTGATATCGCGCTGCGCGTTCTCGATCACCTTGGCCGCCTCGGCCGCCTTGATCGACTTGGCGCGGAACACGCCGCCGCGCGTGATCGCGCCGTAAAGATCGGCCACGCGCTCCAGCACTTCGGGCGTCTGGCCAGAGACGACCTTGGTGATCTTGTCGATCGTATGTTCGCGGTCGCCCGGATTGATGCGTTCGGGGCTGTAGCCCAGGAAGAAGTCCTTGCCGCACTCAAGCCCCGAAGTCGCTTCGAGGATCGGCGCGCAGACCTCTTCGGTGACGCCGGGATAGACGGTGCTTTCATAGACCACCACCGGCACGCGGCCTTCGGCAACTGCGGCCGGCAGCATCGCCCCGATCGCCCGGCTCGCCGATTCGACCAGCCGCAAGTCCGGGCGGTTGGCGCCATCGATGGGCGTGGGCACGGTGACGATGTAGAAATCCGAAGGCGGGCACCCGGCCGGATCGGCCAGCAGCGCCAGTTCGGACGCCTCCAGCCGCTCACGCGTGATCTCGCCGGTGCGGTCATGCCCGCGGGCCAGTTCCTCGATGCGGCGGGTGTCGATATCCAACCCGATCGTCTCGAACCGCCCGGCCAGCGCCACCGCCAGCGGCAGCCCGACATAGCCAAGCCCGATCACGGTAACCCGCGTGGTGTTCGCATCGCCCAGCTTCGCAGGCGTCGCCCCGGCGGCATGGGCGGGAGAATACATGTAGGTCAAAAGGCCGGTCCCCGTTGTGTTTCGGGGACAGGGTTTAACGGGAGGGTGTTGGTTTGGGGTTAACGTGGGGAGACCATCATCTTAAACGAGAGACTTGGCGCGAACACCCTCTCCCAGATGACGAACGCATTCTTGGCCTGGGAAAACGCCCCCACTTTATCCATGGTTAACTCCCCCATGCTACCTCCCCCCGCATGACCGCGCCTGCCCACCCCCCCGCTACCATCCTCGTCGTCTTCGGCACACGTCCCGAAGCGATCAAGCTGTTCCCCGTCGTCGCCGCGCTGAAGGCCGATCCGCGTTTTCGCGTGCGGGTCTGCGTATCAGCGCAGCATCGGGGCATGCTCGACCAGGTGCTGGAGATCGCCGGGATCGTACCCGACCATGACCTTGACGTGATGAAGCCCGACCAGTCGCTCGATGCGCTGACGGCGGCACTGCTGGTCGGGCTGGGGCAAGTGATGGATGCCGAAAAGCCAGCGCGCGTGATCGTGCAGGGCGATACGGCGACCGCGATGGCCGGGGCACTGGCCGCCTATTACCGCAAGATTCCGGTCGATCATGTCGAGGCGGGGTTGCGGTCGGGCAATATCTATCATCCCTGGCCCGAGGAGATTAACCGCAAGATCATCGGCGCCATGGCCAGCCTACACTTCGCACCCACCGAGACATCGGCGGCGGCGCTGCGGGCGGAGAACGTAGATCCGGCGCGCGTCCACGTGACGGGCAACACCGTGATCGACGCACTGCACTGGGTGACCGCGCGAATCGCGGCGGAACCTGCGCTGGCGGCCGGCCTGGCCGATCTGGAGGCCCGCTTTGCGGACAAGCGTATCATCGGCGTTACTAGCCACCGGCGCGAGAATTTCGGCGGAGGGCTGGAAGCGATCGCCGACGCAATCAGGCGCATCGCCGCGCGAAACGACGTGGCGCTGATCTTCCCCGTCCACCCCAATCCCAACGTGCGCCGGGTGATGGATGGCGCGCTGGCCGGGCTGGGCAACGTCGCCATGATCGAACCGCTTGATTACCCACACTTCGCCCGGTTGATTTCTATCGCCGAGATCATGCTGACCGACAGCGGCGGCGTGCAGGAAGAAGCCCCCGCGCTGGGCAAGCCGGTGCTGGTGATGCGCGAGACGACCGAGCGGCCAGAAGGCGTGGCGGCGGGCACCGCGAAACTGGTCGGCACCGATGCGGACCGCATCGTTACCGAAATCTTCACCCTGCTGGATGATAAGGCGGCCTACGAAGCCATGGCGCGCGCGCACAACCCCTTCGGGGACGGGCACTCCGCACGCCGAATCGTGGAGCTGCTTGCGCATGAAATTCGAAACGAAGCCTGACGTCTGCGTTGTCGGGCTTGGCTATATCGGCCTGCCCACCGCCGCCATCATCGCCCGCGCGGGCTGCAAGGTGCTGGGCATCGATGTTTCGCAGACCGTGGTCGATACGATCAACCGCGGCGAAATCCATATCGAGGAAGTCGATCTCGACGGGTTGGTCCAGGGTGTGGTGGCGCGCGGGCTGCTGAGCGCGTCCACCGAAGTGGCCCCGGCCGATGTCTTCGTGATCGCCGTGCCGACGCCGTTCGACAAGGATCACGCGCCCGACATTTCCTATGTGCTGGCCGCCGCGCGCTCGGTCGCGCCGGTGCTGAAGGCGGGCGACGTGGTGATCCTCGAATCGACCTCGCCGGTGGGCACCACCGAGAAGATGCGCGACCTGATCGCCGAACTGCGGCCAGACCTCAAGATCCCGGGCATCAGCCGCGAGACGCCCGACATCTCGATCGCCTATTGCCCGGAACGCGTGCTGCCCGGCAAGATCCTGGAAGAGCTGACCAACAACGATCGCTCGATCGGCGGCATCAGCCCCCGCTGCGCGCGCAAGGCGCTGGCCTTTTACAAGCGCTTCGTGCGCGGCACCTGCGTGACCACCGATGCCCGCTCCGCCGAAATGACCAAGCTGGTCGAGAACGCCTATCGCGACGTCAACATCGCCTTCGCCAACGAGCTTTCGATGGTGGCCGACCGCATGGGGCTGGACGTGTGGGAAGTGATTCGGCTGGCCAATCGCCATCCGCGCGTCAACATCCTGACCCCCGGCCCCGGCGTGGGCGGGCACTGCATCGCGGTGGACCCGTGGTTCATCGTCCATGGCGCGCCCGAGGAAACCCCGCTGATCCGCACCGCGCGCGGCGTCAACGACGGCAAGATCCGCCACGTCATCCGCAAGGCCGAGGACCTGGTCGCCGCGCATCCCGATGCGCGCGTCGCGTGCCTGGGCCTGGCCTTCAAGGCCAATATCGACGACTTCCGCGAAAGCCCGGCGCGCCTTGTCGCCGCCACGCTGGCCCGGCGCTTCGGCGCGCGCATCCAGGTGGTGGAGCCTTATGCCGCGCAGTTGCCGATCGAGTTCACCGATACCGGCGCGACTCTGATCGACGTCGATACCGCGCTGGAGGAATGCGAGATCCTGATCGTGCTGGTCGACCACGACGTGTTCCGCGTGGTGCCTCTGGCCGAACGCGCCGCCAAGCTGGTCTACGACACGCGCGGCATCTGGCCCGACCAGCCGTCGGCCACCAGCGAGGCTTCGGCCAGCGGGCTGCGCCTGGCGAGTTGAACGCGGTGGGCGCCCCGCCCTATATCCCCGCGTACCAGGCGTAATCGCCCGCATCCTCCCAGTAACCGCCCTTGCCGCCATATAGCCCGGCCAGCGTTGCGCGCAGTTCGATGCGCATCACGTATTTGGCGTGCTTGTAGCCAAGCTGGCGTTCCACGCGCAGTCGCAGTGGCGCGCCGTGCGCCACGGGGAGCGGCTGGCCGTTCATCCGCCAGGCCAGGATCGTCTGCGGGTGGAAGGCATCGATCAGGTCGATCGATTCGTAATAGGGCGTATCGCCGAAGCGGTCTGCGCAGTGGAACACCGCATAGCGCGCGGCTGGCAGCAGACCGGCCATCGCCAGCACGCGCGAAAGCTGCGGTCCCTGCCACTTGCCGATCGCGCTCCACCCCTCGACGCAATCATGCCGGGTGATCTGCGCGCGCTGCGGCAAGGCTTTGAGCGCCGAGAGCGGCAGCGCCAGCGGGCGGCGCACCAGGCCATCGACCACCAGCGCCCATTGCGCGAAGCCGGCATCGGCGTGCTGGCGATACGTGGCGTCGGCGACATCGCGGTTGCCGTTGGCGCGAAATTCGGGCGACATCTGCGCTTCGGCATATTCGCGCGCCAGCGCATCGCCCGCGATCAGGCGTTGCGCGCGCATGTGCAGGCCCTCTGCGCCTTGCAGCGCATCACGAAACGCGGCGCTGCGGTTCAGTCGGTGGCGACCCGAAAGCAGCAGGCCCCCCGTGCCCAATGCGCCCGCACCCAGAAGGCGGCGGCGGGAGAGGACCCGCCCGCTCATGCCGGACCGTCCGGCGATGGCGACGGCGGCAGGCGATACCAGCCGGTCACGATCGAACGCAGTTCGTTCAGCGGCCCGGCCAGCAGCACCATCAGGATATGAAGCACGAAGAACCCCACCAGCGCGAAAGCCACGATGAAGTGCACCGAACGCGCCGATTGCCGCCCGCCCCACACCGCGCTGAACCAGGGCCAGCCTGCGTCCATGCCCGGTGACATGGCAAGGCCCGTGGCGATCATCAACGGCAGGAGGCCGAACAGGACCGCGGCATATGCGATCTTCTGGAGGGTGTTGTAGCGCAGCGCCGCCGCACCACCGGCAAAGCGCAGCGCCGCATGATCGCGCACGTCCTGCCACAGGTGGGCCAGGCGCCATTCACGGCGGGTGATGTGCAGATCGCGCCGGATATGCCCGTTCGCCAGCGACCACGCCAGGTAGGCCAGCAAGGCCAGTGCGAGAACCCACGCGAAGGCCAGATGCCACAGCCGCGCATCGGCCAGGCTGTAAGTGGAAGGGATCGTCGCCCAGCCGGGGAATGCATCCTCGCCGGCTACCGTCGCGCCGATGTCCAGCCAGGCATGATCGGGATTGGCGCCATATTCGCCCCAGTAGAGGCGCGGGTGGGCGTTGAAGATCATCAGCCCGCTCATCAGCAGGACGAGCAGCGTGACCGCGTTCCCCCAGTGCCACAGCCGCGTCGACAGCCGGTGCCGGCGGACCATCGCGCCTTGCCGCTGGCCGGGAGCCGGGATGGAATCGGAAGGCGCGGGCGGCGTCATCGCCCGAGCATAAGCCTGCCCTCGCCACCGCGCCAGTGCAACGCGGCGTCAGTTACCCAGCGACACCACGCCGCCGGTAGAGCCGAAGCCGCCTTCCCCGCGCACGGTTTCATCCAGTTCGTCCACCGCCAGCCAGGTGGCACGCACCACGGGGGCCAGCACCAGTTGCGCCACGCGATCACCCCGGCGAATCTCGAACGGCTCCGCCCCCAGGTTGATCAGGATCACCTTCAGTTCGCCGCGATAATCGGAATCGATCGTGCCCGGCGTGTTGGGCACGGTCACCCCGTGCTTGAGCGCAAGGCCCGAACGCGGGCGCACCTGGATTTCGAACCCCGGCGGGATCGCCATGGCCAACCCGGTGGCGACGGCGTGGCGCGCGCCGGGGGCCAGCACCACGTCTTCGGCCGAAACCACGTCCATCCCCGCCGCGCCGGCGGTGGCATAGGCGGGCAAGTCCAGCCCTTCGCCATGCGCCAGGCGCTTCACCAGAACGGGTACGTCATTGGCCGAGTGCATCGGCGATCCTTTCAACCAGCGCTTTCGCGACTTGTTCCTTGGGCATTTCGGGCAGGCTTTCGATCCCGGCGGCGGACACGATGTGCACGGTGTTGACTGCGCCGCCCATCACGCTGTGGCCCGCCGGCCCCGAAACATCGTTCGCCACGATCCAGTCCGCGCCCTTGCGCTTGCGCTTCTCGACCGCGTTGGCGATGACGTTTTCCGTCTCCGCCGCGAAGCCGATCAGCAGCCCCGGTCGCTTGGGATGGCCCGAAATGGTCGCAAGGATATCGGGGTTTTCGGTCAGCAGCAGCGCCGGCGGCGCGGAGCCGCGCTTCTTCATCTTTTCATCGGCGACATGGACGGTGCGCCAGTCGGCGACGGCGGCGACCATCACCGCCGCATCGGCGGGCAGCGCGGCCTTCACCGCCTCGGCCATTTCGCGCGCCGATTCGACATCGATGCGATCCACCCCCGGCGGCGTCGGCAAGTGGACCGGCCCCGCCACCAGCGTCACCCGCGCGCCCAGTTCGGCGGCGGCGGCGGCGATGGCGAAGCCCTGCTTGCCCGAAGAACGATTGGCGATGTAGCGCACCGGATCGATCGGCTCGTGCGTTGGCCCGGCGGTGATCAGGATATGCTTGCCGAACAGCGGGCGATGATGCGGATCGTCATCGAAATCGGGCTGGCCGTCGAGCGGTTCGGGCAAGGCCGCATCGTCATGCGGCGCGGCGCGCGCCTCTCCCTTCTTCGACAGCGGCGGACCGGACGGGTCGAACGGCGGTGCATCGGCTTGCGCCAGGCTGAACTGCGCATCGTCGAACGTGATCGGCAGCTTGCGCCCGCGCGCGATCAGCGAGGCCGAGAGGCCGGGCAACCCGCTGTCGTCCTCGTCAGCCGCGAACGCTTCGGACGCCGGCACAAGGCCCACCACTTCGCCGATGCGCCGCCAGATCGCCTCGGGTTCGGGCAGGCGGCCAGGACCATATTCGCCGCAAGCCATCGCGCCGTCATCGGGCTGCATCACGTCTACCCCGGCTTCGCGCAGCGTGGCGACATTGCGCACGGTGGCGGCGTGCAGCCACATCCGCACGTTCATCGCCGGCACGGCCAGGACCGGCTTGTCAGTGGCGAGCAGCAGCGTGGTGGCCAGGTCATCGGCAATGCCCGCCGCCATCTTGGCCATGAGATCGGCCGTAGCCGGGCAGACGACGACCAGATCGGCCTGGCGGGACAACTGGATGTGCCCCATCTCCACTTCGTTCTTGAGATCCCACAGCGTCGTGTGGACGGGATTCTCGCTCAGCGCCGCCAGCGCCATCGCGGTGACGAATTTCGCCCCGCCCTCGGTCAACACGCACGTGACCTCGCCGCCGCCCTTGCGGATCAGGCGGACCAGCTCGCACGACTTGTAGGCGGCAATGCCGCCCCCCACGACCAGCAGGATCCTTGGGCTACCCATCGCGGCCGCTTTTGCCCGCTGTCCGGTTCATGCGCAATGGCCTTGGCACACCGCAGCGGAGCGCCTCAGGCCAGCCAGCCGGCATGCGCGGCCAGCCAGGCCAGTGCGCCGCCGCCCAGCGCCGCCGCCAGATAACCGGGCCAGGCACCGCCGCCTTCGCGCCGGCTCCACACCAGATCGACGTCGGGCAATGGGGCCTGCTCGGGCGCGCCGCCGCGCGGCGGGAAGCGATCCTCGATGCGGCGGATCAGGTCGGGCAGGCGCAGCAGCGTACCCACATCATCGCGCAGCCGATCGGCGATGGCCGCTTCCGGCCCGAGTTCATCGCGTATCCAGTCGCGCACGAAGGGGCTGGCCACGTCCCACATGTTGATCGTGGGGTCGAGTTCGGTGGCCAGCCCCTCAACCATGACCATGGTCTTTTGCAGCAGCAGCAAGTGCGGCTGGACCTGCATGTCGAAATCGCGCGTGATGGCGAACAGACCGTCGAGCATCTGGCCGACCGAAAGCTCGCTCACCGGCTTGCCGCGCATCGGTTCGCCCACGGCGCGCAGCGCGGTCGCGAATTCCTCCATCGAATGATAGCTGGGCACGTATTGCGCCTCGAAATGGATTTCGGCGACGCGGCGATAGTTGCCCGTGGTCAGGCCATAGAGGATTTCCGCCAGCCATTGCCGCGCGCGTCGGTCGATCCGGCCCATGATGCCGAAATCGATGGCCACGATGGTGCCATCGGCCTGCACGAACAGGTTGCCCTGGTGCATGTCGGCATGGAAGAAGCCCGCTCCGATCGCCTGCGTCAGGAAGGCGAGCACCAGCCGCCGGGCCAGGACGCACCGGTCCACGCCCAGTGCATCAAGCGCGGCGCCGTCGCTGATCTTGACCCCGTCGATCCATTCAACGGTCAGCACACGGCCATTGGTGCGGTCCCAGTCGATGGCGGGAACGCGGTAGCCTTCGTACCCTTTCATCGCTTCGGCCAGTTCGGACGCGGAGGCCGCCTCGCGCCGCAAGTCCAGTTCGCGCGCGGTCCAGCGTTTGAGGTTGGCGATCACCGCGCGGGGACGCAGCCGGGCCGCTTCGCCGCCCAGCGCCTCAAGATGGGCAGCGGCCCACTCATACGTCTCGCAATCGCTGGCGAACTTCTCGCGCACGCCGGGGCGCAGCACTTTCACCGCGACCTGCCGGCCGTCGATCGCCACCGCGCGATAGACTTGCGCGATCGATGCGGAGCCGACCGGCGCTTCCTCGATGCTGGCGAAAAGCCGCTCCAGCGGCGCGGCGAAGCTTGCCTCGATCTCAGCGCGGATCGTGGCGAAGCCCACCGGCGGCAGGCTGTCCTGCAAGGCCAGCAGGTTGCGCGCGGCTTCCTCGCCCACCAGATCGGGCCGCGTCGCCAGCGTCTGGCCCAGCTTGATCGCGGCGGGGCCGATCGCCTGGAAGGCGGCGGCATAATCGGGCACGCGCGGCTGCACGGTGCCGAAGCGCGCCAGCCGGCACAGGCGGCGCACCGGGGCGGGCGTGGCCTGGCCTTCCTCGATGATGCGCAGCGCGCCGTGGCGGGCCAGCACCCGCCCCCAACGCAGCAGCCGCACGATATGCGTCGCGGGACGGGTCAAATCTTCCAGCCCGAATGAATCGCCACCAACCCGCCCAGGATCGGCTCCACCCGCGTCTGCACGAAGCCGGCATTGCGGATCATGCCTTCGAATTCGGGCATCGGGGGAAAGCGGCGGATCGATTCGATCAGGTAGCGATAGCTTTCCGCATCGCCAGCGATGGCCTGACCCAGCCGGGGCACCAGCCGGTGTGAATAGAGGTCATAGACCTCTTTGAAGCCCGGCCATTGGGTGGTGGAGAATTCCAGGCAATAGAACCGCCCGCCATGCCTGAGCACGCGGTAGGCCTCGGCCAGCGCGGCATCGATGCGGGTGACGTTGCGGATCCCGAAGGCAATCGTGTAGCCGTCGAACACGCGGTCCTCGAACGACAGTTCCTCGGCGTTCTGGCGCGACCAGACGAGGCCGTCGATCCCGCGCTCCATCGCGCGCTCGATGCCGACATCGAGCATGTCCTGGTTGATGTCGGACACTGTCACCTCGGCCCCGGCGGCGGCCAGCCGGAAGGCGATGTCGCCGGTGCCGCCCGCCATGTCGAGGAATGCCTCTCCGCGTTGCGGCTTGATCCGGCGCACGAAGCGGTCCTTCCACAAGCGGTGCATGCCGCCTGACATCGCATCGTTCATCACGTCGTACTTGCGCGCGACGTTGGAGAACACCGCGCCGACCCGCGCCGTCTTCTCTTCGGGGCTGACCTCTTCGTAACCGAAGGATACCTGTTCGCTCATAGCGGAGCGCCTTAGGGGAGTTTGCGCGCCGGGCAAAGATTGTTACGGGCAGACATGCCCGAATTGCCAGAAGTCGAGACCACGGTTCGCGGCCTTGCCCGCTTCCTCGAAGGCCAGCGCATCGCCCGCGTCGCGGTGAACCGGCCCGACTTGCGCCGCCCCTTCCCGCCAGACCTTGCCCAGGCGCTGACCGGGGCCACCGTCACCACGCTGGGCCGGCGCGCGAAATATGGGCTGATCCACACCGACCGGGGACGGACCATGGTGTTTCACCTCGGCATGTCCGGGCGTTGGCGGATCGAGCCGGACACGCCCGACCGGCATGATCACCTGGTGCTGGAAACCGGCGCGGGGCACGTGCTGGCGCTCAACGACGCGCGCCGCTTCGGCTCGGTCGATCTCGTCGATAGCGATGCGCTCGATGCCTGGCCCGCCTTCGCCGCGATGGGGCCGGAGCCGCTGGGCGATGGCCTGACCGCGCGCCACCTCGCCGCTGCCTTCGCCGGGCGGGTATCGCCGGTGAAAGTCCTGCTGCTCGATCAGCGCATCGTCGCGGGGCTGGGCAATATCTATGTCTGCGAGGCGCTGCACCGCGCCCATATCCGGCCCGACAAGGACGCCGGCCGCGTCAGCCGCGCCGCGCTGGACCGCCTGGTGCCCGCGATCCGCGCCGTGCTGAGCGAATCGATCGAGGCCGGCGGCTCCACCATCCGCGACTATGCCCAGCCCAACGGCGAACTCGGCTACTTCGCCGCATCGTGGCGCGTCTATGGCAGAGAGGGAGGCGCGTGCACCTGCGGCGGCACCGTCAGCCGCACGGTCCAGGCGGGCCGCAGCAGCTTCTGGTGCGCGAAGTGCCAAACGTGAGCCGGCAGTTGCCAGAGATGTGCCCAAGATTGCTTGACGATTCGCGACCCCAGCGTTAAGGGCCGCGCTTCCTGCGGGGTGGCTTCACGTCAGCCTCGCGCATTTGCACGAGATCGAACCACTTAAGGGCTGCGACGCCAGCCAAACGAAGGACAGAAATGGCCAATACGCCGCAAGCCCGCAAGCGCATCCGCCGCAACGAACGCCGCGCCGAAATCAACGGCAACCGCCTGAGCCGCATCCGCACTTTCGTGAAGAAGGTCGAGAGCGCGATCGCCGGTGGCGACAAGACTTCTGCGGCCGCCGCGCTGCTCGAAGCCCAGCCCGAACTCGCCCGTGGCGTGGCGCGCGGCGTGCTTCACAAGAACACCGCTTCGCGCAAGCTGTCGCGCCTTTCGAAGCGCGTCGCCTCGCTCTGAGCGCAGGCGATTCGCGAGCCGCCGAGGCTCGCGGACGAGCACGAAAACAGAACATGGCCGGTGGGGTTCCAGCCGGCCATTTTTCATGCCTGCCCTTCGCGTCGGGGCCACTTTCCGGGAAGTGCTTGAATTGCTTTGATTCGCCGCGTCGCAGCATAATATTCTGATAAATTATTAAACAAAATCAGAGTGTTATGTAGGAATATCCGATTGCCGCCGGTCTCACGCTGTCCAGGCGCATTATTTCATTTTTTTTGCAGGGGCCGCCTTGCCCTCCCCCCCGCTGGCCCGATAGACCATTGTCACCGGCGGCGGAATCGCCCCGACAATTTTATCAACATGCAGGGCATCTGTTGCGTCCCAATCGTGGGTCGGGGCGCGGGGAATCATGCACGCGCCATCACACCATCCATGGCGCGTTCGATACGGCGCGGTGGCAAGGCAAGTGACGAAGCATAGGGGGCATCCGTAGTGACGTTTACTGCTACTGGGGGAGGGCGCGCGAATGTCGTGCCCGGCAAGAGGAAGGCTGGCGGCGCGGGCATGACTGAAGATCAGGACGCACTGGACCTTGCGGCCGACTGGGCCGACATCAGCCAGGGCCTGCGCAAGGATCTGGGTCAGCAGCTTCACAGCCAATGGATCAAGCCCATTCAGCTTGGCAGCTTCTGCAAGGACACCGGCACGCTGGACCTGTTCCTGCCGACCGAATTTTCCGCGAACTGGGTGGCCGATCGCTTCGCCGACCGGCTTTCGCTGGCTTGGAAGATCGCCCGCCCCGACGTGCGCCATGTGCGGATTTCAGTGCTGCCCGGCCGGCGTCAGATGCCCGAACTGCGCCTGGGCGGCGGTAACGGCACCGCGCGGCGCCCCGCCAACGATGCCGCCCCGCAAGGCCGCGATGGCCCTCTGCCCGGTTCTGCGGCCGATGATTTCGGCGCGATCGGTCCCGGTTCGATCAACGGCCCGATCGGGCTGGACCCGTCGCTCACCTTCACCACGTTCGTGACCGGCACGGCCAACGTGCTGGCCTGCAACGCCGCGCAGCGCATGGCGGCGGTGGAAACGCCGCAGTTCTCGCCGCTCTACCTCAAGGCGGCGACCGGTCAGGGCAAGACCCACCTGCTCCACGCCATCGGCCATGCCTATCTGGCGGCCCACCCCCGCGCGCGCATCTTCTACTGCTCGGCAGAGCGCTTCATGGTCGAATTCGTCCAGGCGCTGCGCCAGAACCAGATGATCGAGTTCAAGGCCCGGCTGCGCGGCTTCGACCTGCTGCTGGTCGATGATATCCAGTTCATCATCGGCAAGGCCAGCGCGCAGGAAGAACTGCTCTATACGATCGATGCGCTGCTGGCCGAAGGCAAGCGCCTGATCTTCGCGGCGGACCGCGCGCCCCAGGCACTGGACGGCGTGGAGCAGCGCCTGCTTTCGCGCCTGTCGATGGGGCTTGTCGCTGATATCCAGCCGGCCGACATCGACCTGCGCCGCTCGATCCTCGAGCATCGCCTGGCCCGCTTCACCCCGGCCAACGTGCCGGCCGACGTGATCGAATTCCTGGCCCGGACGATCAATCGCAACGTGCGCGAACTGGTCGGCGGCCTCAACAAGCTGATCGCCTATGCGCAGCTCACCGGGCAGGCCGTCTCGCTGCAGCTCGCCGAGGAACAGCTTACCGACATCCTTTCGGCGAATCGCCGCCGCATCACGATCGACGAGATCCAGCGCACCGTCTGCCAATTCTACCGCGTCGATCGCACCGAGATGGCATCGAAGCGCCGCGCGCGCGCCGTGGTGCGCCCACGCCAGGTGGCGATGTACCTGGCCAAAGTGCTGACGCCGCGATCCTACCCGGAAATCGGCCGCAAGTTCGGCGGGCGCGACCATTCCACCGTGATCCACGCGGTGCGCCTGATCGAGGACTTGCGCACGCGCGACGCCGACATGGACGGCGACGTGCGCAGCCTGCTGCGCCAGTTGGAAAGCTGATCAGGCTTCGACAAGCCCGGGACGAGCGGTTAGGGAGCACCCGAACCCGCCCGTCCCGAACCCATGCAGGGACGCGCGCCCGAGGCCCGTCCGATCATGCTTGCTCCCGAACGTCTCAATCGTTTCGCCCGCCATATCGTCCTGCCCGAAGTGGGGGGGGCCGGACAGGTCGCGCTGGCGAAGGCGCATGTCTTGCTGGTGGGCTGCGGGGGGATTGGCAGCCCTGCCCTGCAATATCTCGCCGCCGCCGGAATCGGGCGGCTGACGCTGGTTGACAGCGATGCCGTGGAGGAGAGCAATCTCCAGCGGCAGACCATCTACACGGCGGCCGACATCGGCCGGAACAAGGCGGAACTGGCGGTCGACTGGATACGGCGGTTCGACCCCGCCCTGGAAGCCCGCGCGATCGTCGCAAGACTGGATGCGGCGAACGTCACGCAAGTCCTAGAAGGCGTGGACCTTGTACTCGACGGGTGTGACACCTTCGCGACTCGCCTGGCTGTATCCGATGCCTGCGTCAGGGCAGGCGTGCCGCTGACGAGCGCCGCGCTCGGCCGCTTCCAGGGCCAGGTCGCCAACTTCGCCGGCCACCTGCCCGATCAGTCCTGCTACCGCTGCTTCGTGGGCGATGCCTTCGATGCCGACGATTGCGATACCTGCGCCGCCGATGGCGTGCTGGGCGCAATGGCCGGCATGGTCGGCAGCTTCGCCGCGATGCAGGCGATTCGCGTGGTTCTGGCCGGCCACGCGGCGCTGGGCGAGCCGCAATGGGGCCAGTTGCACCTGTTCGAAGGTCTGGCGCCCGCCTTGCGATCCTTGCGCATCGCGCGGGATCCGGCCTGCCGGGGCTGCGGGCCGGCCTGACACCCACCCCAGCCCCGAGGGCGATCAGATGCCGATGACGGCCGATCCGCTGTAGCCCGCGCTGACGCTGCCGGTCAGCGTTGGCGTCATCTGCGCCACTTCGGCGCTGGTATTGCCGCCGAACACGTTGTCGGACGACAGCGAGACGCGCGAATAGGCGCCGATGCTCGTGCTGTAGCCGGTGCTGTTGTAGACGGCGGTGTTGATCGCCGCCGGCATGGCAAGCTGCGAGATCAGCGTGGCGGTGCGGCCGGTGCTGACGGCGGCAAGGCCGCTGCGGAACACTTCGAAATGCATGTGCGGCCAGCGACCTTCGTAGCAGCCGGGGTAGATCGTGGTGAACGTGACTTCGCCCTTGGCATCGGTGATCTGCACGCCGCGCAGATAGGTTTCGGTGGTTATGCCACTGGAATACAGCGAATAATCGCCCGCCTGATCGCAATGCCACAGGTAGATGGCGGCGCCGGAGATCGGCACACAACCGTCACTGACATCCACCAAGGTAAGCTTGAGCGTGAGCAGAACGCCCGCTGCCACCTTTGTCGATGACAGGAAGCTCGCGCGGATATCGCTGCGCACCACGCCGCTTTGATTAAGCACGTTGGATGTCGCCCCGCTCGACGTGTTGGTGCCGTCCGCCGGATAGGGACCGTTGGTTTCCTCGGGATCGAGAAGGCACGTGTCCGCCGGCGTGCTGGTCGATGAACTTGTCGGCGTGGGCGTAGGGGTGGGCGTTGGCGTGGGACTGGGCGTGGGCGAATTGGACGTGTCGCCGCTGCTGCTCGTCTCGTCTCCGCCGCACGCCGCGACCAGCGCCGCCGTGCCCGCCGAAGCCAGGAAGCCCAGGACGCGCCGCCGCTCCATGGCGCCGCGGGCTATCGTCTGCAGATCGTGGGCCAGGCCGCGATCATGATCGTGGTCGTGCCCATCGTGTTCATCACGCAGCATAAAAGGATTCTCCTCCACCGAAGCCACGCCGCGCCATGCAGCGTCGCTTCACGCCGCGTTGTGGAGCGTGCCGATTGCCGTGCGATTTCGCCGGGATTGCGCGATTGTTGCGCCGGCTATCAGCCCTGCGTCACTTGCGGGACGAAGAGATAGCCCTCGTTGCGCACGGTGCGGATCATGTCCTTGCCTGCTTCGTCGCCCGCGTCGGCCAGCTTGCGGCGCAGGCGCGATAGCTGGACGTCGATCGCGCGATCGTAGTGATCGCTGTCCTCGCCGCGCGACCAGTCGAGCAACTGGTCGCGCGTCAGCACGCGGCGCGGATGTTCGGCGAAAGCGCGCAGCAGGCGAAATTCGCCATCGGACAGCGTGATCACCCGGTTGCCGGGATCGAACAGCAGCCGCAGTTCCAGATCCATGCGCCACCCCAGGAAATGCAGGCTGGCGCCGGCTTGCGCGAAGGCCGCAGGCGTTGCCGCCGGCTCGGGCGCGCCGGCTTCGCCCTCGCCAGCCGCCGGCCGACCGCCATGGCGGCGCAGCACGGTGCGGATGCGCGCCAGCAGTTCGCGCGGATTGCAGGGCTTGGCCAGATAATCGTCCGCGCCCATTTCCAGCCCGACGATGCGATCGATGTCGCTGCCAACCGCGCTCAGCATGATCACCGGCGGGGCATCGGGGCCAAGCGCGCGCAACGCGGTCAACCCGTCTTCGCGAGGCATCATCACGTCCAGCACGATCAGATCGAAGCTGTCTTGCGCCAGCATCGCGCGCATCTGCGCGGGATCACCGGCCGTCGCGGTCTGGAACCCGTGCTTTTCGAGGAAATCGGAGATGAGCGAACGGATACCCTCGTCATCGTCGACGATCAGGATGCGGGTGGCGAGGTCCATGGCGATGAGAGTGGCGCACATGCGGCGAGGATACCAGCCCCATGTTCCAATCGTTTTTCAGCCACTTTGCAGAAGCGCCCGCCCGCTGCCACCGCGTTGCAATCTTCCTGCAACGCACGCGAAATCCCCCGGCAACGCGATACGCGCAAAACCCCCACCATGTCGGACAGGCGTTCCATTTCCAGATCGCATCAAGCGGGCGCTGTCGCATGGATTGACGCCGCCTTTCGCTTTGGCTCGGCATCCGATGATGCCGGCCTTCCTGCCGCCGCCCTGACCCTTCCTGAAGGCACATCCCTCCCTGCCGCCTTCACCCGCCATCTGGTCAGGGCGGCGGACCTTGTCGGCCGCGGCCGCCCCCTGCCCGGCAGCGCTTCGCCCGCCGCCCCGGCGCATTAGGGCATCGACCATGCCGGCGGTTCGTGGCACATCCCTGGCCATGCCGACATTTCACAAACGCCGCCGGCTTGGCCTTCCGCTGGGGCTTCAGCTCCTGGGCATCCTGGGGGGCGCGCTGATCGTGGCGCAACTGGTCACGCTGGCGCTGACCGTGTTCCTGCCCCCCGCGCCGGTGCAGCGCTGGGATCTGGACGCCGTGGCCAAGGCCCTGCAATCGCGGGACGACCCGGCCCGCTTCGATCGCAAGCGCATGGCCGGCCCGCCCGATATCGGCAAGCCGGGCTGGCTGGTTTCGGCAAGTTCGCGCCAGGCGCTGGCCGGCAAGCTGGGCCGACCGGTGAGCGAGGTTGTGCTGGCCTTCCACACGCAGTTGCCGGTGGGCGGCGTGACCGTTCCGGTGAACCAGATGAAATCGCCGCTCGCCGCCGCCGAAGCGGCGCAGGCGAGCACGCCGGGCCTGTCGTGGCTGGTCGGCGAGGCGCAGGCCCAGGGCATGCCGGGCGGTCCGCCGCCCGGTGGCCTGCCCGGTGGTGGATTTCCCGGCGGCCCGCCCGGTGGCGGATTTCCCGGTGGGCGCTTTCCGGGCGGTGCCACGCCCGGCGGGCGCTTCCCATCGGGGGCAATGCCCGGCGGGCGCGTTCCCGGCCCGGCGGCGCAGGCACCGCGCGCGCAAGTTCCCAATGCGCCACCAACCCGGCAGCAGACGCCCGGTGCATCCCTGCCCAATACCCCGGCGGCCCCGCCGCAGGCGCCGCCCCAGCCGGCCGGCAATCCCGCCACCGCACCCGGCGCGCCGCAAGCCGGCGGGCCGGGGCGGATCGGCACGCCCGGCGCCACCCCGCCCGGCGCAGCCGCTCCCGGTGCAGCCGCTCCCCCGGCGGCCTTCGCCGTGCCGGCCACGCGCCCGCAATCCGCCGCGCCGCAGCCGACAGCGCCGATCGCAAACGCGCCGACGATCGCCGCCAGCCCGGCAACCGCAGCGCCCAGCCTATCGCAACCGGTGCCGGTCACCTCGCCCGCTGCTGGCGCGCTGGCTTCCGGCGCTCCGACATATGCCGCGGCCAGCGTTGCCGGCGAAGATGGCGCGATTTCGCCCGATGCCTTCCGCCTGCCGGTCGGGACGCCGCAGGCCATCCCGTTCCGCCGCCCCGAAGGGTTGCTTTCGTTCACCACGCCCCCGTTCATCGAGGGTGATTTCATCGCCGCGATGCGCAATCCCGATGGAAGCTGGATCGCGCTGGCACCGCGTGCGGAACCGTTCCCCAACCGCTGGCAGCAGCGCGTGATGCTGTGGTTCGCGCTGTCGCTGCTGATCGTCGCACCGCTGGCCTGGCTGTTTGCGCGCCGCATCGTCAAGCCGCTGGAACGCTTTGCCAGGGCGGCCGAAATGCTCGGCCGCGATCCAGCGACAACGGTGCTGCCGCTGACCGGCCCGGCCGAAATCGGGCGCGCCGCGCAAGCCTTCAACCAGATGAACAGCCGGCTGCGTGCCTTCGTCGATGATCGCACCGCGATGGTCGGCGCGATCAGCCACGATCTGCGCACCCCCCTCACGCGCCTGCGCTTCCGGCTGGAAGACGTGCCCGACGAGCAGCGCGATGCGCTGCTGCGCGAGGTGGAAGACATGGAAGTGATGATCAGCCAGGTCATCGGCTTCATCCGCGATGCGTCCGCCCCCGGCCCGCGCGAACGAGTCGATTTCACCGAACTGGTGGCCAGCAGCGTGGCCGATGCCCGCGTCCTGGGCGGCGAGATCGCCATGGAAGCGGGCGCGAGCATTCCCGTCGAAGTCGATCCCATCGGCATGCGGCGGCTGCTGGGCAACCTGCTGGAAAACGCGATCAAATACGGCGGGCGCGCCTGCGTGCGGGTTTCGCTGCGCGGCGGGCAGGCCGTGGCCGAGATCATCGATGACGGCCCCGGCATCCCGGCGGACGAGCGCGAACAGGTGTTCGAGCCATTCTATCGCAGCACGGCGGCGCGCGGATCGGGCAAGCCCGGCAGCGGGCTGGGCCTGGCCGTGTGCCGATCGATCGCGCGGGCGCATGGCGGCGAAGTCAGCCTCGAACAGCGCGAGGAAGGCTTCGTCGCCGCCGTCTCGGTGCCGATCAGCTATGTCGACATGCTACGGATCGCGGCCTGAGCCGATGCGGGCCGCGCGTGTTTCGCTGGCGCTGCTGGCCACCCTGCCCATTCGCGCAGTTGCCCAGGAAGCGCCGGCCCAGGAAGCGCCTGCCCAGGAAACCCCCGCCCCGCAAGCGCCGGCGGTGTGGGTGGCGAACGTGACGGGCGGGATGATCGACCGCGCCGATGTTCCCGCCAGCCCTTATGCCACCGCCGCGCTGACGCGGTACAAGGGCGCAACCTATCTGCGCGGCGCGTTCACCGCCTATCGCGGCGCGCGCGAGCAGCCGGGCGGCCCCGCCCCCGCGCACTATTATATCGGTTCGCTGGGGGCGGGCGGGAATTTCGGCAACTGGGTGGTCGATGCCTATGCCAGCTACGGCCGGCAGGACTATGGCGCGATAGACGCCGGGCCGGCGCAGCCCACCGCCGCCCGCATGGCGAAGGGCACGCCCTATTTCGCCGCCGGTCTGCGCGCCGGGCGCATCTTCACGCTGACCCCGCACCTTTATGCCACGCCCACGGCAGGGGTGCAGTTCATCACCACCCGGTCCCTGCGCCCGTCCTTCGCCGCCGACCCTTTCGCGCAAACCGCGCCGGGCGCGGTGGAAACGCGCGAGAAGGCCTGGACCGGGATCGCCAGCCTGCGCCTGGATCGCGCCTTCGGCCCCGGCCAGCAGACCTTCGCCGGCCTGTCCTATACTCACTATGCCAGCGACAACGGGCTGACCGCGCTGGCCTTCGCGCCGGCATCGGGCGCGCTGGTGGCCGATGCCACGCCCGATGGCTGGGACGAGCTTGGCGCGTCGGCCACGATCGGGCTGAATGCGCGGCTCTCGCTCGAAGGCCAGGCCTTGCGCACGTTCGGCGCGGTATCGGGCGATGCCACCACCCTCAGCCTGGGGCTGAGCCTGCGGTTCTGAGCCATGGCCCGCATGGCGCAATCCGTCGCCCGCCCCGGCCCTATCCGGCCGCGCCGCGCGCCAAATCTGTCAGGCCGCGCCGCGCGCGAAATCGGTAAAGCCTGCCAGGAATGCGCGAAGGCGGCCACGCGTTGCTTCGTCGGTAAGCCGGCCCTGCTCGTCGAACAACCCGTCGGCACGCGATGCCATCAGACGGCCACCCGACCAGAGGCGCGTGCCCAGCGCGCGCAGCACCGGTAGCCAGGCATCCTGCGCCAGGATCGTTCCGAACGCGCCGGGCGAAGCGCCCATCAGCGCGAAAGGGCGATTGCCGAACACGCGGGCGCTATCGTTCGCCGGGCGCGAGGCCCAGTCGATCGCGTTCTTGAACACGCCGGGGATGCCGTTGTTGTATTCGGGCGTCACCAGCAGCACGCCATCGGCACCGGCAATCGCATCCTTGAGCGCGACCACCGCCGCCGGCAGGCCATGCGCCGCTTCCTCGTCGCCGTTGTAAAGCGGGATGCCGACGAGCGATGCGATCTCCAGCGTCGCGCCATCGGGCATCAGCCCCACCCCCGCGCGCAACAGCGCCGAATTGAGCGAGCCTTGGCGCAGGCTGCCCGAAATGCCGAGAATTCGCGTCATACTATCGCTCCGTCCTGATGGTGCCGGCGCAGCATAGCATCGCCGCCCTGCAACGACCCCGCTGATTTTCCGCAACATCCGGCGCGCGCGCCGCGCGCCATGCGCCCGGATTCCCCAACGAACGGGAACCGAAGCGGTTGCGGCTTTGGCCCGCGCGCCCTATGCCCTCGGCAAATCACGCCCACGCAGATCGTCCGCGAACAAGCGGGGCCGTCCGAGAACGACACAAGGGGCATCCGCGATGAGCTATACCGAATTCCTGCGGCAACAGTGCTATATCGACGGCCAGTGGTGCGATGCCGATAGCGGCAAGACGCTGGCCGTGCTGGACCCGGGCAATGGCGAACAGCTTGGCACCGTCCCCTCGATGGCCGAAGCCGAAACCGCGCGCGCCATCGCCGCCGCCGAAGCCGCACTGCCCGCGTGGCGCGCCAAGACCGCGGGCGAACGCGCCAGGCTGCTGCGCACGCTGTTCGACCTTATGATCGAGCATCAGGACGCGCTGGGCGAACTGCTGAGCCGCGAACAGGGCAAGCCCGTGGCCGAAGCGCGGGGCGAGATCGCCTATGCCGCGTCGTTCATCGAATGGTTCGCCGAAGAGGGCAAGCGCGCCTATGGCGATATCGTGCCCGGCCACGCGGCGGATCGCCGGATCGTGGTGATCAAGCAGCCGGTCGGCGTGGTCGCCGCGATCACGCCGTGGAACTTCCCTTCGGCCATGGTCACGCGCAAGCTTGGCCCGGCGCTGGCGGCGGGCTGCACCATCGTGGTCAAGCCGGCATCGGCAACCCCTTATTCGGCGCTGGCGCTGGCGGTTCTGGCCGAAAAGGCCGGGATTCCAGCGGGCGTGGTCAATGTCGTCACCGGATCGGCCCGCGCGGTGGGCGCCGAACTGACGCGCAGCCCCGTGGTCCGCAAGCTGACCTTCACCGGATCGACCGAGATCGGCATCCAGTTGATGCGCGAATGCGCCGAAACGGTGAAGAAGGTGTCGATGGAACTGGGCGGCAACGCCCCCTTCATCGTCTTCGACGATGCCGATATCGACGCCGCGATCGACGGGGCGATGATTTCCAAGTTCCGCAACAACGGCCAGACGTGCGTGTGCACCAACCGCTTCTACGTGCAGGACGGCGTCTATGACGAATTCGTCGGCAAGCTGGCGGCGCGAGTCAAGGCGCTCAAGGTCGGCTATGGCATGGGCGCGGTCGATGTCGGCCCGCTGATCGATGCGGGCGCGGTCGCCAAGGTGGAGGAACACCTCAAGGACGCGATCGACGGCGGCGCCACGGTGCTTGCCGGCGGCAAGCGCAGCGATCTGGGCGGCTCGTTCTTCGAACCCACCGTCGTCGCCAACGTCAAGGCCGACATGCTGCTGGCGCGCGAGGAAACCTTCGGCCCGCTGGCCGGCGTGATCCGCTTCACCGACGAGGACGAGGCGATCCGCCTGGCCAACGCCAGCGAGTTCGGCCTCGCCAGCTACTTCTACGCGCGCGACATCGCGCGGGTTTGGCGCGTGGGCGAAGCTCTGGAAGCGGGCATGGTGGGCATCAACACCGGCCTCATCTCGACCGAAGTCGCGCCGTTCGGCGGCATCAAGCAATCGGGCCTGGGCCGCGAAGGCTCACGCCATGGCCTCGATGACTATCTGGAGATCAAGTACTTGTGCATGGGCATCTGAACGCGCTGCGCCAGGGCTGAATCGCAAACCTCAAGTGGGGTTCAGCTTTGTGGAATCGGGCCCTAGCCGGCACTCCGGAACTGGCCGCGGTCCGGCGCTCCGGCCAGGAATTTGGCGGTCTCGTCGCCGGGCATCGGCGGGGCGAAATAGTGGCCCTGCCCCCAGCGGCAGCCGAATCGGCGCAACTGATCGACCTGCCACTGCGTTTCCACGCTTTCGGCGACGACGACGATATCAAGCCGGTTCGCCACCGCGACCAGCGCCCCGACCGCTTCGGTTGCCGGCAGGTCAAGCGCAAGCGAACCGGTCAGCGCCGGATCGAGCTTTATGACATCGATCCGGGCCGTCAGCAGATCGGTGAGCGAGCCGACCGTCCGGCCGAAATCGTCGAGCGCCAGGCGCACGCCCCGCGCGCGCAGCCAGCCGATGGTCTCGGCCACGGCCGGTTCGCGCAGGCAGGCGCGCACCGCTTCGTTCACTTCGATCACCAGCCGGTCCAGCGGCAGCCCGCAGGCCGCGAACCGGCCGGCAAGATCTTCGCGGAACGCCGGTGAGTGAAGATCGGCCGCATAGACGTTGATCGCCAGGAACGGCAGATCCAGCCCGGCATCGCGCCAGGCGGCCAGATCGCGCGATACCATGGCGATGATGCGCCGGGTCAGTTCCGATGCGGCCTGCGCGTCCGACATGGCCAGATCCAGCCCCGACACGATACTGCCATCGGGCATGCGCAGCCGGCACAGCGCCTCCAGCCCCAGCACCTGCCCCGTTTCGAACGAGACGATCGGCTGATACCAGCACTCGATACGATCATCGCGCAGCGCCGCTTCCAGCCGCCTGACCATGCGCAGGCGATCGCTGATCGGGCTGCCCAGCCCCGGCCAGTAGCGCACGAAGCGCCCGCGCCCGGTTTCCTTGGCGAAATAGAGCGCGTGGTCGGCATTCTGGCGCACGGTTTCGGGCAAGTCGTCCTCGATCGAAACCACCGCTCCTCCGATCGAAGCCGACGCGATGACGAGAAAGCCCCCGCAGTCCCCCGGTTCGGCCAGCGCGGCGAATATGCGCTGCGCGGTCGCATCGATATCGGCCAGCGCTTCGGGCGATTGCAGCAGGACGACGAATTCGTCGCCACCGATGCGGAAGGTGATGTCCGGCGCGGCCGCCGCGGCGATACGCGAAGCCGCCATGCGCAGCAGATCGTCGCCGCCCTGGTGGCCGAAGGTGTCGTTCACCGTCTTCAGGTTGTCGAGGTCGATGGCCAGCAGGCCCCAGCTTTCCGGCTGGGTGCAGGTCAGGCGGGATAGCAGCGCGCTGAAGGCGGCGCGGTTGCCCAGCCCGGTCAATTCATCGTGGCTGGCGCGATGCTCGCGTTCGCGCACGCGTTCGTGCCGTTCGAACGCGATCGAGCACAAATGCAGGCACGTGCTGACCACCCGCTGTTCGATCGCGGTCGGGCCGCGCTTTTCGCGAAAATAGAACGCGAAGGCGCCCAGCGCGCGGCCGGCCCCGTCCGTGATCGGTGAAGACCAGCAGGCGGCCATTCCGTTGCGCAAGGCGATGTCGCGCGCGATGTCCCAGAGCGGATCGGCGGCAATATCGGTTACGGTGATCGGCCGGTTGAAATAGATGGCGGTGCCGCACGACCCGACCATCGGTCCGATCGGCAGGCCTTCCACCAGCGTGCACAATTCTTCGGGAAGGCTTGGCCCGGCAACGGGATGCAGCAGCCCGGCGTGATCGACCGCGACGACCGAGCAGAGAATGCCGGGAAGCCGCCGTTCGATGGCGCTGCACAAGGCCGCCATCGTCACGTGGAGGCTTTCCCCACGCGCGATCATTTCCAGTATCGCTTTCTGCAACGTTATCATGGAATTGCCAGCGCTTCAGCGTCCCCCGACCGTGCCCCACCCGGCAATCGAGGAGGTGCCGGGAACAAACTGCGAGACTAGGGCCAAAGCGCTACGATTTGCCGCATGGCATTTACGTATATTCCCTTAGCCCCACCTGGCGTTCAGGCCGGGCCAGCCGCTTCGGCTTCTGCCCGCAGGCGCAACCGCTCGATCGCCGCCTCCACGTCCGCCGCCGCCGCGTCCAGCCGCGCCTGCTCGGCCGCTTGTCCGCGCCGACGATGCACCGCGCGCCCGAACCACGGCGCCCATGATGGCAAGGCGAAGGTCGCGGACATCTGGGCGATCACATCGGCAGCGACCGCGCGCATGTCGATGTGGCCATGGATCACCACGTCTTCGGTCGTCGCGTCGCCATACGTCAGTCCGCGCGTCTGGTGGCGGGCAATGCTGGCGGCGATGAGCCGGGCCATCTCATTGTCGGTCATCCGCACTCTCCCCCGGCCCAAGCAGCCCGAACGGCTCCATGGCCCGAATGGCCCGCTCAGCCAACGCCAAAACGGCCGCCGAAGCGACCTGCCCCGGG
>JADLHU010000080.1 GCA_020848655.1 Novosphingobium sp. | reverse complement strand
TTCGGCGGCCGCAGCGGCATCGCGCCAGCGGGCGAAGACCAGCCGCGCTTCGGCCAGGCGGATCCGTTCGGTGAGCGCTGTGTAGCGTTCTGCCGCGCGGGCCTGGCGGCGCAGGGTGCCGATCTGCTGGTCGAGCTGGCCCATCAGGTCTTCGAGCCGGGCGAGATTGCCCTCGGTCGCGCGCAGCTTCTGCTCGGCATCCTTGCGGCGCACGTGGAGCCCGGCGATCCCAGCCGCTTCCTCCAGCATCATCCGCCGCTCGGCGGGCTTGGCGGCGATGACGGCGGCGATCCGGCCCTGGCTGACCAGCGCGGGGGAGTGGGCGCCAGTCGCCGCATCGGCAAAGACCAGCGCTACGTCCTTGGCCCGCACGTCGCGGCCATTGACGCGGTAGGCGCTGCCCGCGCCGCGCTCGATCCGGCGCACCACTTCCAGTTCGTTCTCGCCGTCACCCGTATCGGCGTGGAGCACGACTTCCGCGAAGTCGCGCGGCGCGCGCTGCGCGGTGCCGGCGAAGATCACGTCTTCCATGCCCCCGCCGCGCATCGACTTGGCCGAGCTTTCGCCCATGACCCAGCGGATCGCCTCCAGCAGGTTGGACTTGCCGCAGCCGTTGGGGCCGACAACCCCGGTCAGGCCGGGTTCGATGCGCAGTTCGGCAGGCTCGACGAAGCTTTTGAAGCCGCTGAGCTTGAGCCGCTTGATGCGCATTGTCGTGCCTGCCCCCTTTCCCCCCGGCTACTGCCGGGTCAGCGCGCTCCGAGCTTTTCGAGCTCCGCCTTGACCAGCGGCCAGGTGTTCGCGTCAAGCTTGGCGCCGTTGATGATGAAGGTCGGCGTGCCCTCGATCTTGTACTTCTCGCCCTGTTCGGTCGAGGCGTTGGCGAGGGTGGTAGCCTTGGCGGTATCGGCAAGGCAGGCGGCGGCCTGTTCCTTCGAAATGCCGCGCGCGGCGAAGAAGTCGGTCATGCCGGCCAGGTTGGCGATGGCGAGCCCGCGCTTTTCGGGCGGCTGCGAGAAGGCGGCTTCCTGCGCGGCCGTGCCGGCGTCCTGCGCGGTCTTGAAGAAGGCGGCCTGGTTGGCGAAGGTCTGGTCGGTCAGCGCGAAATAGCCTTCGGGCGCGCCGCAGCGGGTCAGCTGGGTCAGGTAGAGGTCCAGCCCGTCGCGGATCATGTTGCGCATCTCATAGCTGACCCGGCCGCTGGCGACGAACTGGTCGCGCAGTTCGGCAGTCGCCTCGTGCGAGAATTCGGCGCAGTGCGGGCAGGTGAGCGAGGCATATTCGACCACCTTGATCGGCGCCTCGGGGTTGCCCATCCGGTAGCCGAGTTCCGGGGTGATCGTCACCACGTCCGACCAGGCCTTGCCCGCGGGCGGGGCGATCTTGGCGATCGGCTGGCCGGAGAGGCCGGCGGGGGCGTCCTCGCCCTTGTTGTTGCAGGCGGCCAGGCCCAGCACCAGCGGAGCAAGGGCGGCGGCGAATGCGAGGCGGGAGAAGCGATGGGCAGTCATGGTTTCAGGTTTCCCGGCGTGGTTGATCATGAAAGCCGGCCACCCGGCCGGCGCGGAAAAAAGCGGAGCCAAATCAGCTGAAGCCCTGCGTCAGCGCATCGAGCGCCGCGCGCAGGTTCGGCCAGTCATAGAAATTCTGCAGCGTGCCGTTGATCGTGAAGCTGGGGGTGCCGCGCACACCGATCTTGTCGGTCGCGGCCTCGGTCTGGTCGGCCAGCCGTTCGGCCGCGGCGCGGTCGGACAGGCAGCGGTCCAGCTCGGCCGGTTTGTAGCCGCGCGTCTGCATCAGCGCGTAAAGCCCCAGATCGTGCGCCATGTTGCGGGTGCGCGTGGCGAAATCGGGGTGCTGCCAGCGCTTGAGCTCTGTCGCGCTGGGCGAATGCAGCCATTCGGACTGGCGCTGCAGGACCAGCGCATGGATGCCGTGGAACCTGGACGCCGGCCCGCAGGTGGTGAGCAGGGTGGCGGTAACGTCGATCGCGTTGCGCAGGAACGGGCGCACTTCCACCGAGACGTGGGCCGGGGCAATGTACTTTGCCTGCAATGGCGCGGCGGATTCGGAATGGAAATGCGCGCAGTGCGGGCAAGTGTAGCTGACGAATTCCACCACCTTGATCGGCGCCTGGGGGTTGCCCAGCAGATAGCCGCCCTCGGCGGTGCGGATCACGGGCTGGGCGGGCGCCGGCGTCGGCGCGGCGGCGGGCGCGGGCTTCTTCGGCGCGGCGACAGCCGGATGTGCCGCGACCAGGGCGGCAAGAGCGAAGGCAAGGGTGAAGCGGGTCATCACGGCGGTTCTAGCCCGCTCAGAAGCGCGCGTCGAGTTGCGGGCGCAGCAGGGCCCATTCATTGGTGCCGACCAGCACCGTGCCATTGATCGCGAAGCCCGGCGTGGACCTGACGCCCAGGGCCACCGCCTCCTGGCTCTGCTTCATCAGCCGGGCTTCCATCGCCTTGTCGGTCAGGCACTTGTCGAAGCTGGTGCGATCGTAGCCGCGCGAGGCCATGATCGCGTAGAACCCGAAATCGCTGGCGATCGCCCGGTTGCGCTGGCCGATGTCGGGATTGCGCCAGCGTTGCTGCTGGGCGGCGCTGGCCGCGCCCATCGGCGCGATCCAGCGCGACTGGCCGCGCATGAAGGCGGCGTGGTTGAGGAAGAACTTCTCCTTCGCCCCGCAGTTCGTCAGCATGGCTGCGGTCAGGTCCACCGGATCGCGCACGACGTGGCGCACCTCGATCGACAGTTTGCCGGGGGCGACATAGCTCAGCCGCAAAGGCGCCTCGGCCTCGGTCTCGAACTGGGCGCAGTGCGGGCAGGTGTAGCTGACGAAGGTGGTGAGCTTGACCTTGGCCGCCGGGTTGCCCAGCACATGGGTGCCGCTGGCTGTCTCGGCGACGGTCTGGTTCCAGCCGCCCGAAGCGGCGCCGGTGGTCAGCAGCGCAGCGGCGGCAAGCAGGCCTGCGCGGATAGTGGAAACGGCCTTCACTTGTCCCCCTGTTCGTTCTCGCCCAGGCTGCGCGCCAGCGATTCCAGCACGGTGCGCAGTTCCGGATCGCCAATGTCGCGCAGCGAATCGCCCAGTTCGACCGGGATCGGCCGCAGCGAAGGCGGGGCTGCGGCGGGACGTGTGGCAAGCGGCGGCTTAACCGCGCCTTGCCGCAGCTTGACCCGCGCCACCGCCTTGTAGCCGAAGAAGCGGTTCACCCGCTCCACGATCTCGGGCACCAGGTGCTGGATCATCGGCGCATGGGCGGGGACGACGACCAGATCGAGAATTCCGTCGGTCTTTTCGCCCGGCGGAAAGCGGATCGCTTCGGGCGCGCAGACCCGGGCATGGGCCACGCCGACGATTTCCGGCCAGCGGGTGACCACGCTGGACTGGATGAAGCCGAACTTGCGAAACGC
>JADLHU010000079.1 GCA_020848655.1 Novosphingobium sp. | reverse complement strand
GCGCTCGTCGAGTTCTGGGAGGCGCTTGGCGCCAATGTCGAGATCATGGACGCGGCGCACCACGATCTCGTGCTGGCCGTCACCAGCCACCTGCCGCACCTCATCGCCTACACGATCGTCGGCACGGCCTCGGATCTGGAGGACGTGACGCAAAGCGAGGTGATCAAGTACTCGGCCGGCGGTTTCCGCGATTTCACCCGCATCGCCGCATCGGACCCGACGATGTGGCGCGACGTGTTCCTTTCGAACAAGGACGCGGTGCTGGAAATGCTCCAGCGCTTCACCGAAGACCTGACCGCGCTGCAACGCGCGATCCGCGTCGGCGACGGGCAGGCATTGTTCGATCACTTCGCCCGCACGCGCGCCATCCGCCGCTCGATCATCGCCGAAGGGCAGGACGATGCCCGGCCCGATTTCGGGCGCGGCGACCACCAGAAATAGCCGTTCCGCCCTCCCCGGCGCGGCGCCCGATGCTTTCGGCGCACTGTCATGGAGCTTTCCTGATCGTCATGCATTGAGCGCTCCATGAAAATCGCCATCCACGCCACGCTCGACTATGAATTCCCCCAGCCCAGCGATGTTCTGCTGCAACTGGAAGCCGCCATCATCCCCGAACAGGTGGTGGAAAGTGCGCATATCGCGATCAGCCCGACCGAACATTTCGCCCGCATCGGCGGACATGGCGGACTGGGCGATCGCATCTGGCTGCGCGTGCAGGGGCGGCTGACCGTGGACTATGCCGCCACCGTCACGACCAACCGTTTCTGCGCCGATGTCGCCCCGCTGCCCGCGGTCGAAACCTGCCTGCTGCCCGGCGAAACGGTGGAGTTCCTGCTGCCGTCGCGCTATTGCCCGTCGGACCGGTTCCAGAACTTCGTCCACGCCCAGTTCGGCCATCTGGCCGGCGGCGCGCGCGTGGCGGCGATGCGTGACTGGGTGCTCGATCACTTCAGCTACGCGCCGGGCGTCAGCCATGCCGGCACGACCGCGCTGGATACGTTCGTGATGCGCCAGGGCGTCTGCCGCGATTTCGCGCATGTGCTGATCACGCTGGTGCGCGCCGGCGGCATTCCGGCGCGCTTCGCCAGCGTCTATGCGCTGGGGGTGGAACCGCAGGATTTCCACGCGGTCGCCGAAGTGTTCCTTGATGGCGCCTGGCACCTGATCGACGCCACAGGCATGGCGCAGGCCGCCGACATGGCCAAGATCGGCATCGGGCGCGATGCCGCCGATGTCTCGTTCCTGACCAGCTATGGCATGGCGCTGCTCAATGGCCAGACCGTCTCGGTCATTCCCGCCTAGGGTCGGGAGCTATCAATCGGCGTTCAGCGCGTTGATCGCCTCGTGCACCCGCGCCTGGAACTCTTCGCGGGGCAGGCCCGGCGGGATCGGTTCACCGATCCGCATCGTCACCGTGCCGCGCCGCTTCCAGCGCTGCTGATAGAGCGGGCCGCTGTCCACCGCGACCGGCACGACAGGCAGGCGCAGCAGCTTGTACAGCCCGGCCAATCCCGATTTCAGCGGCGGCTGCCGCCCATGCGGCACGCGCGTGCCTTCGGGAAAGATCACCAGCGGCCGGCCCTGCGCGGCAAAGGCGCGCGCCGCCACTACCATGGCGCGCAAGGCGCTTGCCCCTTCGTCGCGCTGCACCGGAATGACGCCATAGCGCCGCGCCGCCTTGCCCCACAGCGGGATCTCCATCAGTTCCGCCTTGGGGAACGGCACCGGATCGCGCAGCAGCGCGGGCAAGTCGATCGCCTCGAAGAAGCTCTCGTGCTTCATCGCCAGCAGCGCGCCGCCCGCCGGCAGCGTGCCGATCACTTTCACGCGGATGCCCAGCAGCCAGCGCGCGCAGAACCGGTGATAGCCCGACCAGGCGCGCACCACGCGGCGCAGCGGGCGCGGTCCCAGCGGAGCGACCACGATCGCGCCGACGACGTGGAACACCGAGCCGAAGTAGAACAGCACGTAGAACGCGATGTTGCGCGCAACGGTCATCGCGTCAGCCGCCGCCCAGCCGCGCCACGGCGCGGGCCAGCAGCTTGTGATATTCCAGGAACAGGATGCGGAAGCTGGGCTGCGAGCGCACGGCATCGCGGATCACGGTGACGTTTCCGGGCAGCATCTGTTCCATTTCCAGTTCGGCACGGCGCATGTGCCAGTCGGTCGTCACCAGCCGCACCGAGCGGAAGCGATTGCGCGCGATCCACTGCGCCGCCTCGCGCGCGTTGGAACGGGTATCGACCGATTCGAAGCCCAGCGTCACGCAGCAGCGCATCGTCGCCTCGGGAATCTTGTATTCCACCTCGAACTCGCGCGGCCTGACCTCGCGGTCGACGCCCGAAACGAGCAGCTTGCCGGCCCAGCCCTTGTCCAGCGCTTCCAGCCCGCGCGCGACGCGCCCCGGCCCGCCGGTCAGCACGATCACGCCATCGGTCCTGCCACCATCGTGCGGCCGGGGCAGCGCGATGGCGAACCACAGGAAGCCCAGTATCCAGGCAAGGAGAATCAGCGAAGCGATGCGGCGGAACATAGGATGCGCCTACAGCATCTTGCGCAAGCTGCGCAGCACCGTGATGCGCGCCGTCACCATCGCCACCAGCACCGCCGCCAATGGCACCAGCGCCAGCAGCAGCCAGTCCGCCCAGCCCAGCGCACCGCGATCGACCATCCCCGCCCCCAGCGATGCGAAGCGGCGGCCGAGGACCAGGATCACCACCGCCGCCAGCAGCAGGCCGACCACGCCGCCGCCAGCCGCGTCCACACCGATGGAACGCTGGAACACGCGCGCGATCTGCGCGTCGGTGCCACCCAGCAGGTGCACGATCTCGATCGTGTCGCGATTGGCGCCCAGCGCGTTTCGCGCCGCCAGCAGCACCGCCGCCGCCAGCGCCACCGCCAGCAGCGCGACCAGCGCGATCGCCAGCCACTGCAACGAAGCCATCGCCGCGAAGACCGGGCGCAACCAGCCCGATTGGGCATCGACCCGCGCGCCCGGCGCGATCGGCTTCAGCACGCCGCGCAACGCCGCCAGCCGCGCCGGGGTGGCGGGCCGATCGAAGCGCACGTCGATCAGCGCCGGCACGGGAATCGCATCGCTGTCCAGCGCGCCCGCGCCCAGCCAGGGTTCGACCAGCGCATCGACCTCGGACTGCGGCACCAGCCGCACGCTGGTAACGCCGGGCATCGCGCGCAGTCGGGCCAGGCTGGCGCTGGCCTGCGCCTGCCGCGCATCGGGATTGGCCTCGACGATCTGCACGGTCGCGCCGCCTTCCAGATCGGCGGCGGCCGAAGCGGTGGCGTTGCGCAAGGCCAGCCCCGCCGAAGCCGCGATGATCGTCAGCGCCACCATGATCGCGATGACCCAGGGCATCGGTCCCGAAAGGCGCGCCTGGGGCACCAACTCCGCCTCGCCGACGCCGGAAATGCGCCGCCAGCCGCGCGCCAGGGCGGGACGCCAGGTCACAGCGGCGCATCCGAAAGCGGCCCGGCCAGGGGGCCTGACGACGGCGTGGAACTGCGGCGTGGCGGATAGCGCAGCGCGCCGGTGGGATCGGAAAGCCGCCCCTTGTCGAGCCGCATGATCAGCGAATCGGGTACTTTCGTCAGCAGGTGCACGTCGTGCGTCGCCACCACCACGGTCGTGCCCAGCCGGTTCAGCGCTTCGAACAGACGCAGCAGCTTGATCGCCATTTCGGGATCGACGTTGCCGGTCGGCTCGTCCGCCACCAGCATCTCGGGCCGGCCGATGACGGCGCGGGCGATGGCGACGCGCTGCTGCTCCCCGCCCGAAAGCGTGGCGGGGCGCGCGTCCTTGCGGTCGGCCAGCCCCACCCAGTCGAGCATGTCGCCCACCGGGCGGGCGATGTCCTTTTCGGGCACGCCCGCCACGCGCAGCGGCAGCGCCACGTTATCGAAGGCGGACAAGTGCGGCACCAGCCGGAAATCCTGGAAGACCACGCCCAGCCGCCGGCGGAAGGCGGGAAGCCGGTCACGCGGCAGGGTGATGGCATCGGCCCCGAACATGCGAATCATCCCGCGCGACGGGCGCTGCGCCAGATAGAGCAGCTTGAGCAACGAGGTCTTTCCCGCGCCGCTGGCGCCGGTCAGGAAATAGAAACTGCCGGGGAAAAGCGTGAAGGAAACGTCGCTCAGCACCTCGCGGTCGGTGCCATAGCGCAGCCCGACGTTGTCGAAGTGAACGATTTCCCCGTCGGCGACCTGATTCATCTTTGTGGCTTCTATCCCGGCTGACGGGCGTGTCGCGCGGCTATAGCCGTCTATGAATGTGGAAAAAAGGCCATTGCACGCCAAGTCGTCGGGCGCAAATCTTGCCGCGCGGCCCGATTGCATGTTTAACGACTGAACCATGATTATCGCGTGTCCAGCCTGTTCGACCCGCTATGTCGTTCCCGACAGCGCGATAGGCGTAGAGGGCCGAACGGTCCGTTGCGCGAAATGCCGGCATAGCTGGTTCCAGGACGGCCCCGGGGCCGAAGCCCCGCCCGCGCCCCCGCCCGAAGCCGTGCAGGCGCCGCCCCCCGCTCCACCGCCCCCAGCCCCGCCTGCGCCGGAACCCGTGGCGCCCGTGGTCGTGGAACCTGTGGCAGCGGAACCCGAAAGCCCGCCGCCCTTCGTCGCCGCGCCCGAGCCGGCCCTGCCGCCGATGGTCGAAGCGCCCATCGCCCCGCGCGTCTATGAAGACGACGCGGTCAGCCGCTATTCCGACGAGGCCCGCTCCAGCTTCGATTTCGAGCCGCCCTTCCAGCCGCGCCGCAACTGGCTGCGCATGTGGACGATCGCCGCGGTGCTCTTCGCGGTCATCGCGCTTGCCGCCGTCGCCGCCGTAACGCGCTATGGCGTGCCCGACTGGCTGCCCATTGCCAACACCACGTTCGCGCGCGCGCAGCCCGATCTGGTGCTCGATTTCCCGCCCAACCGGCAGGATCGCCGCACGCTGCCCAATGGCACCGAATTCTTCGGGGCCAGCGGCACGATCACCAACGTCGGCCAGCAGCGGCAGACGGTGCCCTCGATCCTGATCGTCCTGCGCGACCGGCGCGAACGCATCGTCTACAGCTACGAAGTCGCCCCGCCCAAGCGCACGCTGGCCCCCGGCGAAAGCCTGACGATCAACGAAGCGGTCACCGACGTGCCCAAGTCCGCCAAAGTCGCCGAGATCGGCTGGAAACCCAACTGAATCGCATAACCCGCTGTTTTTCGGGACTCGCCGCTTGCAGCCCCCCAAACCCTTTGCTAAGGGCGCGCTCCTGCCCCGGAACACCCAGCGTGACCCGGTTGATTTAGCGGTCGTGGCGGAATTGGTAGACGCGCAACGTTGAGGTCGTTGTGGGCGAAAGCCCGTGGAAGTTCGAGTCTTCTCGACCGCACCAGGCAGTCCTGGAAAGTACAGGCTGATCTGCAGGCAACGCGAACTGGCGCCGGAAACGGCCCAGTTCCGCGAGCCCTTTAGGGACATGCCAATCGAAGTGCAGTCTGCGACGCACCGATGGGCGGCGGATTGGACGCGCAAAATTGCCCGCATCTCTGCCACAAGTATTCTGACTGCAGCGCGATAGCTCAGATGAACCCGAGCATCTTGCGCTGGTCCGCCCAAGACAACGGTAGCTCAACCTTGATCAGCGTGCGCGATGTAAGCGCCTTGCGCCGCAAGACGCGTGCGGACGGCTGACCCAGTTCCTCGACAGGCGCCATGACCGTCCCGAGGGCAAGACAGCGCTGCACGATATGTCGAACGAATTCGGCTTCAGGCTCCTTGAACGAGCCTTGAACTTTCTGGTTCATATCCGGCGGCCGTCAAATAGTTGGCGCGGCCGTTGGCATTACAAACCCGTCAACCCTTACGGAATGTCTTGGCGTGCCACCGACAGGGGATCGGGGTTTCCCGCAAATGCCGCGCGCAGGAAACCGAACATGCGTCGGCGCAAATCCGTCCCGTGCCAGGGTTCGGGGCTGGCATCGCCATCGAAGTGCCCGCTGAGCTGCGGATGGCCTTCACGCGGGTAGACAGCCAGCGCCACTGGAGATCCGGTTTCCTTCAGCGCCCGATACATTTCCAGCGATTGCCCGAGCGGATCGGTCGAATCCTCCGCGCCCTGTAGCAGCAGGAAGGGTGTTCTGGCGTTCCCCGCCGTGGACAGCGGGCTTTGCCGCCACGCATCCGCGACGTTCAGCCAGGGCCGGCCCATGAACCACCGATCGTAGAAGGCCCCGCTTTCGGTGCCATATTCGCTGATCTGGTTGATCACCGGCGCGCCGGACACGATCGCCTTGAACCGGTCCGTCTTGCCGACCGCGAAGCCGGCCATTTCGCCGCCATAGCTGTAGCCGATCATAGCCATCCGCGCGGCATCCACCGGATAATCCTTCACGACGGCATCGATACCGGTCATCATGTCCCGGAAATCGGCTCCTCCCAGATCGCCCTTGTTCGCCGCCATGAACGGCGTGCCATATCCGGTCGAGCCACGGATGTTGGGCTGGAATACGGCCCAGCCCTGTGCCGCCAGCAACTGGACAAGGTTGCTGTATCCATCGCGAAAGCGGCCGGTCGGCCCGCCATGGATATTGACGACAAGCGGCACCCTGGTCCCCGGAGCGACGGGCGGCAGATAGAGCGCACCCTCGATCGTCAAGCCTTCGTTGTGCCAGCGGACCATGCGCGAGGGAACTTTCGGCCAGTGCGCGGGCACCAGCGCGGGTGTCGCCAGCGCGGCCGGCGCGCCGCCGAACCGGGGCATGACCATCACCGTGTCCGGCTGGGTCGCGCCGGCGGCCGTGAACGCCCAGCCGCTCTGGCGCGCATTGGCGACAAGGCGCGCGGAGACAGGTTGGCCAACGTCGCGCCAGGTGACGGCGCCGGTAACGGTGGAGAGGCGCGCCAGGCGCGTGCGCAAGCCCGTGCCGACCGTCATCGCCAGGTCGCCATCGGGCAGCACGATGAAACTTTCGGGAATCCCGCCTTCCAGATCGTGCACCAGCGACCGCTCGACCCCGGTCCGCACGTCCTTGACGAAGAGTTCGTTGCACCCCGGCGGCGCATCCTGCGTGCATTGCGCCAGATAGACGAGCGCCTTGCCGCCGGGCAGAAACGCCGGGCCGCGCGCCGTTTTCGGTATCGGTAACGCCACCGACGCCAAGGTTGTCGGATCGATCGACCAGAAACGCGCATCCGGTCCGATTTCGTCGCGGAAGCGCTCCGTCTTGACGATCAACGTGTGATCGAGCGACCAGTCCGCGCCGGCGAAGGGGCCATCGAGCGGTACGGCCCGCACCGTGCGCGCCGATGGGTCCAGCAGGAAAAGGTGCGTGCGCTCGTCCACTTCGCCGTGGCTGTAGGCATCGTCCTTGCGCGCATCGCGCGCGGTCCTTGCGGCGGCTCTCGGCTCATCCGCCCAGATGGCGAGATGGGCGCCGTCGCGCGAAAAGGCAAAGCCGCCGACGGACATGTCGCCATCCTCGCCGGTTCCACCCCATTGGGTCGACGGGACGCCGGCCGCATTGCGCATCAGCCGCAACCGCTCCGGCTCCCCGCCGGCCAGCGGCAGGCGATGGATGGTCGGAACGCCGCCGCGTTTGCCGATGAACAGGATCGCTTTGCCATCGGGAGTGAACTGCGCCTGATCCTCGCCTTCGGCCTCGCCCTTTCGGCCGAAGGTAAGCTGGCGGGGTGCCGCATCCTTGGCCAGCAGCCAGAGGTGGGATTGCCCCCCTTCCGCCGTGGTATCGCTGATGCCGGCCACGACGCTGCGGCCATCGGGAGATACCGCCATCTCGCCAAGGTTACGGACCATGGTGCGCACGTCTTCGTTCATGGGAAAAGCGGACGGGGCCTGTTGCGCGGACGGCCCCGGTTCCGGCGCGGCATGGGCGGGAACCGCCAGCGCCGCCAAGGCCAGCCCGAGCGCGTGCCTGGAAAAAGAGCGGCTCAAAGCAACCCGTATCGTCATTGACTTCCCCTTTTCCGGCAGCGACCCACAGCAATGTCGTGCCCGGAAGCCTTTGCCGCAGAAAGGCAAACTTTCGAACATCGCTACCGGCCTCAAACCAATCAAATGTCGGCCTCGCCTGGCCTTGCGCAACAAAATAGCTCTGAGACACAAAAAAGTCTATACATATAAATTGAGCGTGATACCGTGATTTTGGAACATCGCACGGGCGCCATCGCCCGGCGGCGGGCATGGGGCGGATCCGTACCAGCGGAGCGGCCTGTCCCGGGACTTCGACATGCGCGGCCGCCCGGCAGGAGGGATGTCGCCACCAAAAAAGGGGGCCTCTGATGATCTTCTCATATCGTGCGGCATTGCTGTCGTCGACTTTTGCCATGCTGGCGTGCACCAACGTCGCCGCCGCGCGATCCCAGCCTGCGGTAGGGCCATCAACGGCAGCATCGCCGGCGATGCCCGGCGATGAAGCGGGCGCCGACATCGTGGTCACCGGGTCGCGCATCCGCCGCGCCAACTTCGATACGCCCAGTCCCGTCGTGACGGTCAACGCCGATATCCTGACAGCCTCCGGGTCCACCAACCTGACCGATGTGCTGACCGCCTACCCGTCCCTGCTGGGATCCTTGAAATCGTCCGATACGGCCGGTGGCCGCGTGGCCAACGGCCTGGCCGGCATGAACTTGCTGAACTTGCGCAACCTGGGCACGCAGCGGACGCTGATCCTGGTGGATGGCCGGCGGCACGTATCCACGGTGCCGGCAACGCAGGCGGTCGACATCAACGTCATCCCCACCGACCTGATAGAGCGAGTCGACGTGCTGACCGGCGGCGCATCGGCGATCTATGGCGCGGATGGCGTCAGCGGCGTGGTCAACTTCATCCTCAAGAAGGACTTCGAAGGTGTTTCGGTGCGCGGGCAAGCCGGCATTTCGGAACGGGGCGATGCCGGCCAGCGGCTGATCGCGATCACGGCCGGCCACAATTTTGCCCAAGGCCGCGGCAATATCGCCTTGGCCTACGAGCATAGCGAGGAAGACCGGCTGGACATCAAGAAGCGCCCGGCCCTGGTCGGCGCACGGGCGGTGGGCTTCTACCCCAACCCGGACGACCCGGAAAACCAGTTCGGCTATACCGGCGGGGCCAGCAACGGCATTCCCGACAATATCCCGCTCAGCAACGTGCGCTACAGCGATACGAGCCGGGACGGCGCGATCGACATCGATGGCGATGGCCTGCCCGACTATGTCATGTCGGGCGGGCGGCTGACGGCGTTCGACCACGGCCAATATGTCGCCGGATATGCCCAGCAGGGCGGCAGCGGCACGCTGGCGTCCGATTATTATGTCGATCTTCTCCCCCGCACCAATCGCGATATCATCAACCTGATCGGGCATTTCGATGTCTCGCCCGCGCTCACGCTGTTTGTCGAAGGCAAGTTCGCGCAGACCAAGGCCTATACGTTCAGCCAACCAAGCTATGACTACAACCTGCTGATTGCGCGGGACAATGCCTATATCCCGGCCGACCTGCTGCCGCTGGTCGGGCCGGACGGACTTATGATGACGCGCGACAATTTCGACATGGGCAGTGTCGGCGAAAACAGCCGGCGCCGCACGTACCGATCGGTCGTCGGCGCGCGCGATGTGATCAGCGACCATGCCGCTTACGAACTGTCATACACCTATGGCCGGACGGATATCCGAACCCGGTCGATCAACAACAGCTACAATGACCGGTTCTATGCCGCGATCGACGCCGTCATCGATCCGGTCAGCGGCCAGCCGACCTGCCGCGTCAATCTGGACCCAAGCTGGACCCCGAACCAGCCCGCCACCTTCGTCCGCAACGTCGTTTCACCGATCAGCTTCCAGCCGGGCGAATGCGTGCCGCTGAACCTGTTCGGCGAAGGAGCGCCGTCGCAGGCCGCGATCGACTTCATCACCGCGCAAACGGTCGACCGCAGCAAGCTCCAGCAGCATGTTGTCTCAGGATCGATCTCGGGTGACTTCGGCGCCTTCTTCGCGCTGCCCGGCGGCCCTGTCGGCTTTGCGCTGGGCGGCGAATATCGCAAGGAACTCAGCCGCTTCGATCCCGACCCCCTGTCGATGTCGGGCAATACCTTCAACACCACGCAAACGCCGGGCCGGGGTTCGTTCAGCGTCAAGGAAGTGTTCGGCGAACTGCGCGCGCCGCTGCTGCGCGACGTGCCCTTTGCGCACCGGCTGGAAATCGGCGCCGCGATCCGCCTGTCCGATTATTCCACGGTCGGCGGGACCACGGCCTGGAAAGTCGACGGCCTCTATTCGCCGACGCCGGATATCAGCTTTGCCGGCACATATTCCGTTGCCGTTCGCGCCCCGAACATCAGCGAACTCTACGCCGCGCCGACGCAGACGATCGCGGGGATCACCGATCCGTGCAACAGCAACGAGATACAGAACGGCACGCAATACCGAGCCGCCAATTGCGCGGCGCTGCTGGCGTCGCTCGGCGTCACCGATCCCGTCAACTATATCGACAGCCGCTATACGGCGCTGATCGGCACGACGCAGGGCAATGCCGGCCTTTCGGAGGAACGCGCAAAGACCTGGACGGCGGGCATCGTTCTGACGCCACGCGCCATTCCCGGCTTGTCGCTGCGGGCGGACTGGTACGATATTCGCCTGCACCAGGCGATCAACACGGCAACGGCGGCCGAACTGGCCGAACTGTGCGTCGATCAGCCCACGCTCGACAACGGCTATTGCACGGCCATCGACCGGCAATCGGGGGCTACCGGAGTGGCGGAGGCCGGCAATATCACGGGCTTTTCCGTGGCGCCGTTCAACGTCGCGCAATTTCGCACGGCGGGCCTCGACGTCAACCTGAACTATAGCCGCGCGACCGACATCGGCACGTTCAACCTCAACGTCTCGGGCAATTATCTGGATCGGCTGACCTTCATCCCGACGCCCGGCGCGGACGTG
>JADLHU010000078.1 GCA_020848655.1 Novosphingobium sp. | reverse complement strand
TGGCAGGAAAACCTCGATACGTTCGAGGACGGCAATGGCTGGATCAACAACACCCGCCACGTTGCCGAACCCGACGGCACCGTGCGCGTGGTGATCGCGGAATCCGATCCCGAAATCGGCGGCAACTGGATCAACAGCTATGGCCACGAACGCGGCATCTGGGGCCTGCGCTTTGTGCAGACACAGGCGACCGCACCCGTCAGTCTATGGCGCGCACCGCTGGCCGACCTGCGGGCACAGGGCTTTGCCGCGCTCGATCCCGCCGCCGCCGTCGCCACCGGCCAGTTCGTGGATTGATGGCGATGCTCGGCGCAAACGACCTCGTGTTCTGTTCGGCACCCGTCTCCGCCGTGCCGCTGCTTGATCGGCTCGCGCCGATTGCCGCTGCGGGTTTTACCGGCATCTCGCTGCTGCCCGGCGATGTCTGGGCGCTGGAGGAACAAGGCATGGCCGCGCCCGAAATCGCCGCGCGGATCGCTGATGCCGGGCTGCGCGTGGCCGAAATGGACTGCACCGCGTGCTGGATGCCGCGCCAGGCCACGCAGGGCGATGGCGGCGCGCTGTCATTGCTGCTGCGCGGCTTGACTGCGGAACGTATCGTCGAAACCGCCGCGCGGATCGGCGCGCGTTCGGTGGTGGCGATTGACATGAGCGATACCCCGCCGCCGCTTGACGAAGCCGTCGAAGGGTTTGCCGCCTTGTGCGATCAGGCTGTGCAGCATGGCCTGCTCGCACACATCGAATTCCTCCCCAGCGGCGCGATCCGTTCACTGGGCGAAGCATGGGCCATCGTGCAGGCGGCGGGCCGCCCCAACGGGGGCCTGACCATCGACGCATGGCATTTCTTCCGCAGCGGTTCCACGCTGGCCCAGCTGGCCGCGATCCCCGGTGACCGCATCCACACCGTGCAATTGTGCGATGCGCCGGCATCACCGCAGCCGGACCTGTGGACCGAACTGATGACCGCGCGCCTGCTGCCCGGCGAAGGCGATCTCGATGTGGCAGGTCTTGTCCGCACGCTCGACGCCATCGGCTCCACCGCGCCCATCGGCGTCGAAGTGTTCAACACCCGGCAGGACAGCCAGCCCATTGCCGATATCGCGCAGGACTGGGCCAATGCTGCACGCACCACACTCTCACTTGCAAGAGGCAACGCATGAGCAATACCCCCATCGGCGCCGTCGTCATCGGCACCGGCTTTGGCCTGTTCACCCACGTCCGCGCGCTGCGCGATGCGGGGTTCGAAGTGCGCGCCATCGTCGGCCGTGATCTGGAAAAGACGCGGACGCGCGCGGCACCGCTCGGCATTCCGCTGGCGTCGAACGATCTGGCAAAAGTGCTGGCGGATGACCCGGCGATTGCCCTCGTCACCGTCGCCACCCCGCCCCACGCGCATTATGCTCCGGTGATGCAGGCCATCGCCGCCGGTCGCGCCGTGGTCTGCGAAAAGCCCTTTGCCAAGGATCTGCCCCAAGCGCGCGAAATGCTCGCCGCCGCCGAACAGGCAGGCGTGATCCACGCGCTCGGCGCCGAATTCCGCTTTGACAGCGCGCAGGCGCTGCTGCGCCGCGTGGTGCAATCGGGCCTGATCGGCCAGCCGCTGATGTTCCATCGCATCTACCAGCAACCGGGCGGCGACCAGAGCGAGCCGCTGGCAGACTGGTGGACCGATGCCGCGCAGGGCGGCGGCTTCCTGGGTGCGTTCGGCACCCACATGATCGATCAGGCGCGCGGCACGGTGGGCGAATTCACCCGTGTCAGCGCGGTTCTGCGCAAGCTGGCCACCACCCGCCCGGCGCAGACCTCGGACGATTACTACACCATCCAGTTCGAAACCGCCTCTGGCTGCCTCGGCCTCGTCGAAGCCGCACTGTGCTTCCCCGGTCCTTTCGTCATGTCGACCAAGGTCGCGGGCACCACCGGTGCGGCGTGGATTCAATCGGGCGCGGCCTTTGGCGATCCCGAACAGGTCTGGGTGCAGGATGCGGATGGAACCCGGCAAGTGCCGATGCCCGCCGAACTCGCCAACCCCGCGCCCGAACCGTTCCCCATCGGGGAACTGGTGCAGACCGAGATGGACCGCTGGCACAGTCAGGGCTTTGACGTTGCCCCCTATACCAAGCTGTTCGCCCAGGTGAAGGCAAGGATCGAGGGGCGCGAGCCGCCACTGCCAGACGCGTTTGGCACCTTCGCCGACGCCGTGGCGGGGCAGGCCGTGCTTGATGCGGCGCGGCTGTCCGATGCAGAGCGGCGCTGGGTGGAAGTGGAGCACGGCTGATGGGACCGAAACACGATTTTTCCGGAGCGCATGTCCTCGTCACCGGGGGAACGAGCGGTATCGGTGCGGCGACGGCAGCAGGGTTTCTGGCAGCCGGCGCAGAGGTGACAATCACCGGGACGCGCGGCAGCGCGGCGGAATACGATGATGACCTCTCTGCCTATCGCTACCTCCAGCTCGATATCGAGAACACGGACCAGATCGACGCGGTCGCGGCGGCGCTCCCCCGCCTTGACGTGCTGGTCAACAGCGGCGGCTTTGCC
>JADLHU010000077.1 GCA_020848655.1 Novosphingobium sp. | reverse complement strand
TGCCGGCGCGATGCGGACGGCTATTACTGGATCACCGGCCGCGTCGATGACGTGATCAACGTGTCGGGGCACCGCATGGGCACCGCCGAAGTGGAAAGCGCGCTCGTCGCCCATGCGCGGGTGGCAGAGGCGGCGGTCGTCGGCATGCCGCACGAGATCAAGGGGCAGGGCATCTATGCCTATGTCACGCTCAACGCCGGAGAGGCGGAAAACGATGCGGTGCGCAAGGAACTGGTGCAATGGGTGCGCCATGAAATCGGCCCCATCGCCACGCCCGATGTGATCCATTTCGCGCCCGCGCTGCCCAAGACGCGATCGGGCAAGATCATGCGCCGCATCCTGCGCAAGATCGCCGAAGGCGATACGTCGAACCTTGGCGATACCTCGACGCTGGCCGATCCCTCGGTGGTCGATACGCTGGTGCAGACGCGGGTGGCGTGACGGGCCGATGATCGCGCACACCATCCAGCTCGCGCTTGCGCCGGTGTTCGTGCTGGTGGCGATGGGCAACATCATGAACATCCTGTCCACGCGGCTGGGCCGGATCGTGGACCGCGCCCGCAAGCTCCAGGAGATGCACGGCACGACGACGGGGGGCGAACACGACCTGGTCGTCGCGGAAATGCGCGGGATCGACCGGCGCATCGATCTTATCACCCGCGCGATCCGCATGCTGGTGATCGCGGGGCTGGCCATCGGCATGACCGTGGCCAGCCTGTTCCTGGAAGAACTGGCCAGCTACAGGCTCGAACGCGTCGCGGCGGGGTTCTTCCTCGGCGCGATCGGCCTGCTGATGTGGGGGCTGCTGCTGTTCCTGGGCGAAATCCGCATCGCCGCCGCATCGCTGCGCATCCGCGAGGACTATCTGGAACTGCACCGCGATCTGTGATGCGGCGCGTAAAGCGTGTTCAGGCGGCCGGCAATTGCCGGCCCCGCGCTATGCGGCCAGCCGGAACGGTTCGATCTCGCCCGAAAGGTACAGCTTCTTGGCTTTGGCGCGGCTGAGCTTGCCCGAACTGGTGCGCGGCAGCGTGCGCGGCGGCACGAGTTCGACCACGCAGTTCATGCCGGTGATCGAACGCACCTTGTCGCGGATCTCGTCGTGCAGCTTGCGGCGTTCGGCCGGGTCGGAGACGCGGCAGTGGACCAGCACGGCGGGCACTTCCTCGCCGTTTTCGGTTTCCACCGCGAAGGCGGCGATATCGCCCTGGTGGAAGCCGGGCAGTTGTTCCACCGCCCATTCGATGTCCTGCGGCCAGTGGTTCTTGCCGTTGATGATGATCATGTCCTTGGCGCGGCCGACGATGAACAGGTAGCCATCGGCCATGTAGCCCATGTCGCCGGTGTCCAGCCAGCCATCGGCCATGCAGGCCGCCGTCGCTTCGGGATCGCGATAGTAGGAATGCATCAGGCTGGTGCCCCGGCACCACACCTTGCCGATGTGATGATCGCCCACCGGCTGGTCGTTCTCGCCGCGCACTTGCACGATCATGTCGCGCACGGGCTTGCCGCAGTTGACGATGGCGCGGTAGCGGGCCGGGCGCGACAGGTCGCGCGGGGAGCCCGACAGGCGCTCTTCCTCGACCAGTTCGACGCGGATGCCTTCGCCCGGCGGCATCAGGGTGACGGCCAGCGTCGCTTCGGCCAGGCCGTAGCTGGGCAGGAAGGCCGAAGCCTTGAAGCCCGCGTCGGCAAAGACGTTGACGAAGTTCTGCATCACGTCGGGGCGGATCATGTCGGCGCCGTTGCCGGCGATGCGCCAGCGCGACAGGTCGAAGCGTTCGGCCACGTTGGTCTGGCTGGAAACGCGCCGCGCGCAGATGTCATAGCCGAACGTGGGGGAAAAGCTGACCGAATTGCCCGGATTGCGGCTGATCAGGTCCAACCAGGCCAGCGGGCGGCGGGCGAAATCCTCGGTCTTCAGGTAATCGACCGAAAACTGGTTGCCGATCGGCGAGAGGAAGCAGCCGACCAGGCCCATGTCGTGATACCACGGCAGCCAACTGACGCAGCGGTCGTTCTCGCCCAGTTCCATGCCATGGCTGTGCGCCGCGACATTGGCGAGGAGCGAGCGATGCGTGACCGCCACGCCGTGCGGAAAGCGCGTCGATCCGCTGGAATACTGAAGAAAGCAGATCGCGTCGGGATCGAGCGTGGGCAGCGCGGCCTCGGGCGCGGCTTCGGTGGCGAAGCTTTCCCAGCTTACGCCGCCGCAGCCCTGCCGCTCGGCCGCGGCCATCGCCATGCCGGCCAGTTCCTCGGGGAAGAACAGCAGCTTGGGCTCGGCGCTCGCCATCTGGACGGCGATCTGGTCGATATAGTTGTCCTTGCCGCCGAAGCTGGTCGGCAGCGGCAGCGGCACGGGCCACACGCCGGCATAGACCGCGCCGCAGAACAGCGCCGCGAAATCAGGCCCGGTCTCGGCGATGATCGCCACGCGGTCGCCCGGGACCAGCCCGCGCGCGATCAGGCGGCGCGCCACGGCCAGCGCATCCAGGCGCATTTCGGCAAAGGTGTAGGCGCGCATCAGTTCGCCGCGCGGATTGTGGAAATTGAGGCCGCGCGTGCCCTTCGCGGCATAGTCTATCGCTTCGCCGAATGTGGCGAAATCGGCAAACCGGCGCGGCAGGGCATCGTCGTTGGGTGTGGGTACAGGCTTTGAATGCATCGTCGGCACCAGCGTCGCGGTGTCGGTCATAAGCGATAACCCATTGTTGTTGCAGACAGAATTGCGCGATCGCTGCCCTATAGCGTCCGTGGCTGAACCGGACATGGACGTGTTCCTCTTGCGATCGCGGCTCTCCCCATTCCGATCCGACTGTGGCACGAATAGGGCAATGATTAACCATGGCTCCCCGAAGCGCGTGCCCAAGCCGCTCGATTCCGCCCGGCTGGAGGAACTGGCGCTGGCCTATGTCGCCCGCTTCGCCACCAGCCGCGCCAAGCTGGAAGGCTATCTGCTGCGCAAGCTGCGCGAGCGCGGCTGGGCCGGCGAAGGCGAGCCGCCGGTCGGCGCGCTGGCCGAACGCTTCGAGGCGGCCGGCTATGTCGACGATACCGCCTATGCCCGCGCCAAGAGCGGCAGCCTGCTGCGGCGCGGCTATGGCGTGCGGCGCGTGTCGCAGGCGCTGGACGCGGCCGGGATCGACCAGGCGGTGCGCGCCGGGCTGCGGCCGGGCGAGGGCGCGCAGCGCCGCGCCGCGCTGGCGCTGGCGCGCAAGCGGCGCTTCGGGCCGTTCGGCGCGCAGCCGCTCGACCGGGCGCAGCGCGAGCGCCAGGTGGCGGCGATGCTGCGCGCCGGACACCCTCTCGACAAGGCGCGCGAATTGGTCGATGCGCCCAGCGTGGAAGCGGCCGAGGACTGGTCCTTGGCCAGCGACGGGACCGGAGACGACTGATGCGACTCATGCGGATCGCGATGATCGTGGCGCTGGGCGGCGCGATTGCCGGCTGCTCGCCCAATGCCGCCGATTCCACGCCGGCCACGGCCACGGCGGCGGCATCGCCCGCGCGCCATCCCGAATCCGGGCTGGCGGTGATCCCGCTGAGCGTGGTTCACCAGGGCCAGGCCCATGCATTCCGCGTCGAAGTGGCGCGCACGTCGATGGAACAGGCCAAGGGGCTGATGTTCCGCACCGCGATGGGCGCGGACGAAGGCATGATCTTTCCGATGGACCCGCCGCGCGACGCCAGCTTCTGGATGCGCAACACCGTGATTCCGCTGGATATCATCTTCATCGGCGCCGATCGCCGCATCCTCAACATCGCGGCCGATGCCGTGCCCTATTCCGAAACGCCGCTGCCTTCGGCCGGGCCGGTCAGCGCGGTGCTGGAACTGAACGGCGGCCGCGCCGCGCAGCTTGGCATCGGCCCCGGCGACAAGGTGGACTGGTAAGCCCCTCTTCGCACTTGCCCGAACCCCCGCTGATCCGCTAGGCGCATCGTCCATGGGAATCCTCTCGAAGATCTTCACCTGGTGGGATGGCGCGACCATCGGCACGATGCTGTTCAGTTCGCGCAATGGCGAACATGTCGGCACCGATGCGCCGGGCAATCGCTATTACCGCTCGAAGAAGCCGGTCAAGGCCGGGCAACCGCTGGGCGGCCGCGAACGGCGCTGGGTGATCTATGATGGCGCCAACGATGCCAGCCGCGTGCCGGCCGAATGGCACGGCTGGCTGCACGGCTCTTATGATGGCGTTCCCGAAAGCCATCTGCCGCCGCCGCGCATCTGGGAAGTGGACTATACCCCCAACGCCACCGGCACCGCGCAGGCCTATCGCCCGCAAGGCGCGCTGGAACGCGGCGGGCACCGGGCTCGCGCCACCGGCGATTACGAAGCCTGGTCGCCCGACGCCTGATCCGGGCGGCCGATGATGCGCCGGGCCTGCGCCCTACTCCTGCTTGCCGCGCTGTCCGGCTGCGGCGGTGAATCGGCCAAGGATGCCGATGCCCAGGCCACCGGCCTGCCCAAGGCCGTCACCGGCGCGCCCGTGGGCGCGGGCGCGATCGAAAGCGAATATGGCACCCCGGTGAAAGACCGGGTGGCCACGATCGGCCTCCTCAACAAGCGCAACAACCTGACGCAGGACATCGTCCTCAAATCGGGCGAGGCGCGCCGCGTCGGCAACGTCATCGTCCGGCTGGCCACGTGCGAGCGCACCGCGCCCTGGGAAAACCCGCCCGAAGTGGGCGCTTTCGTGCAGGTCTTCATCGAGGAACGCGCCAAGGCGAGCGATGCGCTGACCTGGCACAAGGTGTTCTCCGGCTGGATGTTCCGCAATTCGCCCTCGCTCAACGTGGTCGAGCATCCGATCTACGATGTCTGGGTCAAGGACTGCGCGATGAAGTTCCCCGGCGAGGAGGAAGACCCGGCCGCCGCCGCATCGGCCAGCAGCGCGGCGAAGGCATCGGGCAGGGCCAGCACCGCGCCGGCGGCGCCCGCCGCGACTGCCTCTGGCGCACCCACGCCTGCGCCCGGCCCGGCCGCCGCGCCCGCTCCCGCCGGCTCCGCGGCGCCCGGCGCGTAATCGCGCTGCGCGGCCTGCAACAGGCCGACATAGCGCTTCTGGCTGATCTCCACAGCGCCCAGCGAAGCCAGGTGGCTGGTGATGAACTGGCAATCGAGCAGCGCGGCCTTGCCCCGCCGCAATGCCGCGACCAGCCAGGCCAGCGCCACTTTCGATGCATCGCGTTCGCGGCTGAACATGCTCTCGCCGCAGAACACGCCATCGAACCCCACGCCGTACAGCCCGCCGACCAGCCGCCGCGCGCCATCCGCGTCGGCCTGCCAGCATTCGATCGAATGGGCGTGCCCCAGATCGTGCAGCATTTGATACGACGCGGCGATGCGGTGGCTGATCCAGCTTTCGCCGCCGCTGCCCGCGCGCGGCGCGGCGCAGGCCTCCATCACGTCTGCAAAGGCGGCGTTGCACGTCACCGTGAAGCGCCCGCGCCGCAGCGTGCGCGCCAGCGAGCGCGACAGGATGAAGCCATCGAGCGGCAGGATCGCGCGCTTGCGCGGCTCGACCCAGAAGATTTCGGGATCGTCGCGATGATCGGCCATTGGGAAGATGCCGTTGCGATAGGCCAGCATCAGCAGGCCGGGTTCGATGATGGTCGTGAGGGCAGGAGCGTGCACGCGCCCACCCTAGCAAGTCCACGGCCCGGCGGGGAGGGCGGATTATGCCCAGCCCGGACAATCATTCGACACTCGCGCTTGCCATCGCGCTCGCCAGCTACTAGGGGCATCGGCGCCCGCAGGAGTGTAGCTCAGTTGGTAGAGCATCGGTCTCCAAAACCGAGGGCCGTGGGTTCGAGTCCCTCCACTCCTGCCAGTTTCCCCACAATCTGACACCGCCCTGCGGGGCGCGCCTTGGCATATGGGGTTGCGTCTGGGCCGCCTTGTCCCCATATGCGGTGCATCGCTGGCTTATGCATTCGTAGGCGCCAGCGGCTGAGAGACGCAGCGCTCCCGCTTACTCGGGAAGCTGCCATCATATCGTCTCTCGCCCTCTTTCCCAGGCCCAGATCCGCGAAGCCCCTGCAAACGGGCGTTTCCGGCCGGTGTTTCCCTGCTGCGATGCGCTTGCCGCCCGCCGTGCGGCGGCATGCCTGGACTATTGCGCATCACCTATCATCAGGAGCTGAAACATGAGCCGGGCAATGAACGTCAAGATGGCGGAAAAAGACGTGAAGGCGCTGTGCGACAAGGCCGGCGTTTCGATCAGCGCCATCGAAGTGCTGCCTTCGGGCGGCACGCACCTTGTCTGCACCACCAGCGATGGCGCCGAAGCGATGCGCGGCAAGCTGAAATCGCACCTGATCGAAGGCACGGTGCGCCGCTTTCCCTTCATCAATTCCCGAGGCCCCTGGTAAGCGCACCGCCGCGCGGCGGGCGATCCGGCCCGTTCGCGCGCAATCTTCCGGATTGCGCGGTGAACCCCGCTTGCCAATGGCGGCGGGCCGGGTAGGACAGCCTTTCCCGCCGCTGCGATGCCGAGCATGCCCGCCTGTCCCGATCCCGCCCTCCTGCCTGATCGCGCCGTCCCGCCTGATCCCGCACGCGCGCCGCGTTTCCTGGCCGCATCGCCCGCCCCGCGCGAGGGGCTGTGGATCGCGCTGGCGCTGGCGGTCCTGTCGTGCCTGCCGTTCCTCGTCGCCAGCTATCCGCAGATGACCGACTATCCCTCGCACCTGGCGCGCTATCACGTGATGCTGGATGCGGGGCGCAGTCCGTTCCTGGCGCGTTATTACGGCTTCGACTGGCGCTGGACTGGCAATCTGGGCGCGGACCTGCTGATCCGGCCTTTCGCGGCGGTGTTCGGGCTGGAACGGGGCGGCTGGCTGCTGGGCGCGCTGATCGCGCCGTTGACCGCGCTGGGCGTGATCGCGGTGGAATGGACGCTGCGCCGCCGCGTCGGCATCGGCACGCTGCTCGCGCTGGCGACGGTGTGGTCGCCCGCGCTGGTCATGGGGTTCTACAACTTCTGCCTGTCGCTGGCCTTCGCGCTGCTGGCCTTCGCGCTGTGGGTGCGGCTGGATGGGCGGGCGTGGCGCGGGGCGCTGTTCGTGCCGATCGGGCTGCTGGTGTGGGTGTGCCACGTTTCCGGCTGGGGCGTGCTGGGCGTGCTGGTGTTCGGCTATGAATGGCAGCGCCGCCGCACGATCGCCGCGTTCCTGGCGCCCTGGCCGCTGGCGCTGCCCTTCGTGGCGCTGCTTTTGACCGCATCGGGCGCGGGGCTGCTCGGCTATGGCCATGCGGTGGTCGCGTACAAGCGCGTGATCTGGCTGATGGCGCTGCGCGATCAGGTGCGCTGGCTGGACATCGCCAGCCTGGGGCTGATCCTTACGCTGCTGCTGGGCGCGCTGGCGTGGCGGCGGATCGACGGGCGGCTGGGCTGGGCGGCGCTGCTGCTGGCCGGGCTGACGCTGGCCATGCCGCGCCACTTCGGCGGGGGGGACTATGCCGATTACCGGCTGATCGCGGTGGCGCTGATGATCGGCTGCCTGGCGATCGCCTATCCGGCGCCGCGCTGGCTGCTGTGGCTGGCGCCGCTGCTGTTCCTGGCTCGGCTGGGCGTGACGACGGTGGCCTGGCACGACGATTCGCGCGAACTGGAACAGATGCTCGGCGCGCTGGACCACGTGCCGCAGGGCGCGCGCGTAGCCGGGGCGGTGGCGATGGACACGGCCGACTGGGCGCTCGATCCCAACGGCCATGTTCCCAGCTATGCCACGGTGCGCCGCGATGCGCTGGTCAACAGCCATTTCGCGGTGCCCGGCGTCCACATGCTGCGCCTGAAGCAAGGCTCCGCCGGCTTCATCGACCCGTCGCAGCGCATCCTCCACGGGCCTGGCCAGCCGATCGACCTGGCGGCTTTCGCCCCGGCGCGCGAGGCGGATTTCCTGTGGTACATCGGCCGCGAGCGCCCCGTGCGCCTGCCGCGGGGCGCGGTGGTGATCCATCGCACGCGGCGATCTTTCCTGGCCCGGCTTGCAAATCCGGCAAGCGCCCGCTAGATCGCCTGAATCTTCCCTCACAAGGAACTCTATAGCCCCTCCCGGCCAGACAGGCCGGGGCGGCGATGAGCCCTTGGCGGAAGTCGCGAAACTTTTTCTGAAGGCGAGAGACAAGCCATGGCCAAAACCAGCCCCGGCGAATTCCTGCGGCAGGTCCGTGCCGAAGCGTCGAAGATCTACTGGCCGACGCGGCAGGAGACGGTGACCACCGCGATTTTCGTGGCGGTGCTGATGGTGCTGCTGGCCGTGTTCTTCCTCGGCATCGATTCGCTGTTCGGCGCCGTCGTGCGCTGGCTGCTGTCGCTGGCCTGATCGCCCTTCCATTCGAGAGAGAACCATGGCCCGCTGGTATATCATCCACGCCTACTCCGGCTTTGAGAACAAGGTCCGCGATTCGATCCTCGCCGAGGCGGAACGCGTGGGGCTGGAACAGCTCGTCGAAGCGGTCGAAGTGCCGACCGAGACGATCACCGAAGTGAAGCGCGGCAAGAAAGTCCAGGTCGAGCGCAAGTTCATGCCGGGCTACGTTCTGGCCAAGCTGACGCTGAACGACGACGTCTATCACCTCGTCAAGAACACGCCGAAAGTCACCGGCTTCCTGGGCGCGGGCGGCAAGCCGCAGCCGATTTCCGAGCGTGAGGCCGCGCGCTATTTCGGCGCGCGCGAACAGGCGGCCGCCCAGCCGCGCCACCAGGTTTCGGTCGATTACGAGATCGGCGATTCGGTCAAGGTGCTCGACGGTCCGTTCGCAAGCTTCAACGGCCTCGTCGAGGAACTCGATTTCGACAAGAACCGCGTCAAGGTGTCGGTCTCGATCTTCGGCCGCGCCACCCCGGTCGAGCTTGATTTCGAGCAGGTTGAACTGTCTAAATAGCGAAGGCATCCCAATTCCGGTGCTGCCATAAGGGAGCATCGGCTGGGAATGGCATCTTCTAATCTGGCGCGAACGGTGAAGTTCAAGCGCGATCTGGCGAGCATATTCTATCCCCGCCCGATCGCGCTGATCGACATGTTGAACGGCCATGCGCGGCTGAACCGCTGGCTGAAGGGGCAGGACGCCCCGGTGTTCTCGCATCGCTTCGAACTGTACGATCACGTCCAGCAGGCGTGCATCGGCGCAGAGCCGATCAACTATCTCGAATTCGGCGTGCACAAGGGCGAATCGTTCCGCCGCTGGCTGGCGACGAATCGCCACGTCGACAGCCGTTTCAACGGGTTCGATACCTTCACCGGCCTGCCCACGGACTGGGGCAGCTATCTCCAGAAGGGGCATTTCGACGTCGCCGGGCAGACGCCGCAAGTGGACGACGCGCGCGCATCCTTCCATGCCGGCCTGTTCCAGCAGACGCTGCCGGGGTTCCTGAAGGACTTCCGCAGCGACAAGCGACTGGTCGTGCACAACGACAGCGACTTGTATTCGTCCACGCACTATACGCTGTCGATGCTGAACGACCTGTTCGTGCCCGGCAGCATCATCATCTTCGACGAATTCGCCAGCCCGCTGCACGAATTCCGGGCGTGGAACGACTATTGCGAAGCGTTCATGCGCAAGACCCGCCTGATCGGGACATCGGGGCCTTACGCCGAGCAGGCGGCGTTCTTGTTCGAATAGGCCTGTTCGAATAGGCCTTCAGGCAGCCTGCCCATTGCAATCGCGCGCCGATACCGCTATCGGCGCGCGCTTCCGGCAGGCTTTCAACGCCTGGCGGAAATTCCGCGGGAGAGGGCCTTGCCCTTGTCTGACCGCTTACTCTGAGCCGCGCTTCGGCGTGGCGACAGGAAGAAAGGAGGCCACACGTGGCCAAGAAGATTGAAGGCTATATCAAGCTGCAGGTGCCTGCGGGCGATGCAAAGCCCTCGCCGCCGATCGGGCCTGCGCTCGGTCAGCGCGGTGTGAACATCATGGAATTCTGCAAGCAGTTCAACGCTGCCACGCAGGAAATCGAGAAGAGCACCCCGCTGCCGACGATCATCACCGTCTTTGCGGATCGCAGCTTCACGTTCGTCACCAAGACGCCCCCGGCCAGCTACCTGATCAAGAAGGCCGCCAACCTGAAGTCGGGTTCGAAGGAGCCGGGCAAGGTTTCCGCCGGAACGATCAAGCGCTCGCAGCTCGCCGAAATCGCGCAGACCAAGTTTGCCGATCTCAACGCCAACGACATCGAGCAGGCGACGAAGATCATCGAAGGTTCCGCCCGTTCGATGGGCCTGCAGGTGGAGGGCTGATTACCATGGCCAAGCTGACCAAGATGCAGAAGTCGCTCGCTGAAAAGCTGGGTGACAACCAGAACCTCCACGGCATTGATGCCGCCATCCAGATGCTCAAGGATCTCAAGTCGGCCAAGTTCGACGAAAGCCTTGAAATTGCGCTGAACCTGGGCGTCGATCCGCGCCACGCCGACCAGATGGTCCGCGGCATGGTCGTGTTGCCCTCGGGCACCGGCAAGGACGTCAAGGTTGCGGTCTTCGCCCGCGGCGACAAGGCCGAGGCGGCGCTGGCTGCCGGCGCCGACAAGGTTGGCGCCGAGGACCTGCTCGAGGACATGCAGAACGGCAACCTCGACTATTGCCGCGTGATCGCGACCCCGGACATGATGG
>JADLHU010000076.1 GCA_020848655.1 Novosphingobium sp. | reverse complement strand
CAAGAACTGTCCCAGGACGCGCGCCAGATGGTGCTGGAAGATCGGGCCGTGCGCGATCTGCATCTGGCGCTACTGGCGGGCGCGCCACAGCCCGGCGATGACGCGCGGCTGGTCGTGCTGCGCGCGCAAGCTTTGCAGCGCGACACCGCCGGCTTCAGCCGCGAGGACTGGACGCTGCTGCTGTCGGACGCCGAAGGTCTGCGCGCGCTTCCCTAAAGTGTCAGCGGGTGCGAAACGCGAAGACCATCGAATTCAAATAGGCCTGGCCCGGGTTCAGCCGCGCGCTGGGAAAGCTGGGCGTGTTGGGCGCGTTGGGAAAGGTGCCCGGTTCCAGGCACAACGCGTCGCCCTGGCGATAGGCGCGGTTGTTTTTTCCAAAGTACGTCCCGTCCATGAAGTTGCCAGTATAGAACTGGATGCCCGGCGCGGTGGCGCGCACTTCCATCACCCGGCCCGACACCGGGTCTTCCACGATCGCGGCGGTGCGCATTTCGCCCGCCTTGCCGTCGACGATGAAGTTGTGGTCATAGCCGCGGCCCAGCCGAAGCTGCGTGTTGGAAGCGTCGCGGATGCGCGCGCCAATGGCGGTGGATTTGCGGAAATCGAACGGCGTGCCCGCAACCGGGCGGCGTTCGCCGGTGGGGATCAGCGTGGGGTCGACCGGCGTGAAGCGTTCGGCCTTCAGCGTCACCATATGACCCATCACGTCGCGCGCCGCATTGCCCGACAGGTTGAAATAGGCGTGGTTGGTCAGGTTGACCACGGTCGGCTTGCTGGTGGTGGCGCCGTAATCGACTTGCAGCTCATTCTGTTCGTTCAGCGAATAGGTGACGGTGGCGCGCAGCTGGCCGGGAAAGCCTTCCTCGCCATCGGGGCTGACATAGCTGAGCGTGACGCGCGCATCGGGGCCGCTGGTGACGTTCTCGATGGTCCAGACGCGTTTGTCGAAGCCGCGTGTGCCACCATGCAGCGAATTGGGGCCGTCATTGGCGGCGAGTTTATAGGTCTTGCCGTCCAGCGCAAAGCTGGCCTTGGCGATGCGGTTGGCGTAGCGGCCCACCGAGACGCCGAAATAATTGGGACGCGTCAGATAATCTTGGGCCTTGTCATAGCCCAGCGTGACGTCGTCCTTGCGGCCGTTCTTGTCGGGCACGATCACCGCTTGCAGTGTCGCGCCCAGGGTGATGATGCGCGCCGACATACCCTTGTCATTGGCCAGGGTCACGGATTCGATTCTAGTGCCGTCGGCCAGCGCGCCGAACGCGCCGCGCGTGGCGGTGGCGGCATGCGCGGATGCGGCGCACAGCGTGAGGCAGGCTGCGGTCAGAAATGCGGTCTTCATGAAAACCTCCCGGCTGTTTTGCACGATATTTACGGCAAACAGCGGGGCGTACAAGCTATAAGGCCACGTGAATCAGCATATCGCGCACCTGTCCGACGATCCCAAGCGGCGCATCCTGAAGGATGTGTTCGGCTTTGACGATTTTCGCCCCGGCCAGGCCGCGGCGATGGAAACGCTGTTGGGTGGCCGCAACGTGCTGGCGGTGATGCCGACCGGCGCGGGCAAATCGCTTTGTTATCAGGTTCCGGCGCTGGTTGTGGGCGGGCTGACCATTGTGGTGTCGCCGCTGGTGGCGCTGATGCAGGATCAGGTGGCGGCGCTGCGGCTGGCGGGCGTGGCCGCAGATACCATCAATTCCTCCATCGCGCGCGACGAGAATGTCGCCGCCTGGCGGCGCGTGGCGATGGGCCAGACGCGGCTTTTGTATCTGGCGCCGGAGCGGCTGATGACGCCGCGCATGCTGGATGCGCTCAAGGATTTGGATGTGCGCCTGATCGCGGTGGACGAGGCGCATTGTATTTCGCAATGGGGCCCGGCCTTCCGGCCCGAATATGAGCAACTGTCACAGTTGCGCGGTCTTTTCCCCAAGGCGCCGGTGATCGCCTTGACGGCGACGGCGGACGAAGCCACCCGCCGCGATATCGCGCAAAAGCTGTATGGCGGCAAAGTCGAAACGCTGGTGCTGGGCTTCGACCGGCCCAACATCAAACTCAGCGTCGCGGCGCGGGGCGACGGGCCGCGCCAGTTGCTGGATTTCGTCAAGCGCCATGCCGGGCGCAGCGGGATCGTTTACTGCCTGTCGCGCAAGAAGACCGAAGAGACGGCGGCGGCGCTGGAAAAGGGCGGCGTCAAGGCGCTGGCCTATCATGCCGGCATGACCAAGGAGGCGCGCGATACCAACCAGAACCGCTTCATGACCGAGACGGGCGTGGTGATGGTGGCGACCATCGCGTTCGGCATGGGCATCGACAAGCCGGATGTCGCCTATGTCTTTCACACCGACCTGCCGGGCAATCTGGAGGCTTATTATCAGGAGATCGGGCGTGCGGGCCGCGATGGCGCCGCCGCAGAGGCGCATATGCTGTTTGGTTCGGGCGATATCCGCATGCGCCGCATGTTCATCGATGGCGAAGAGGCCAGCGACGAACACAAGCGGCGGGCCCATGGGCGTCTGGGCACGCTGATCGGCTATTGTGAAGCAGCCCAGTGCCGCCGCCAGATCCTGTTGCAGTATTTCGGCGAAAGCGCCGCGCCCTGCGGCAATTGCGACAATTGCCTGGACACCGCGCCGCTCAGCGACGGCACGGCGCAGGCGCAGCTTGTGCTGGCCGCCGTGCTGCAATCGGGCGAGCGCTTCGGCGCCGCGCATGT
>JADLHU010000075.1 GCA_020848655.1 Novosphingobium sp. | reverse complement strand
CCGCGCCCGCCAGCGCACCGCCGATCGCCACCTTGCGCACGGCCAGGTCTTCCAGCGCTTCCACATCGCCGCCCAGATGCGCGGCGATCGCGCCGCCGCCCGGCCGGGCCGGGTCGGCCGGGGATGCGGCGGCCAGCCGGGCGAACAGGCGCGGGCGCAAGTCGGCAAAGGCCAGTAGCGCGGCCTGATGCGCCAGCAATCGCTCGCCATAGCGCGCCAGCGTGCGCACGATCGCCAGCCCCCGGATGCCGGCGCTGGGCAGCAGGTAGTTGAACGCCCAAACCGCCGCCATGCCGCCTGCGCCGGCCAGCGCTGCGCCGGTCAGGAACCAGCCCGAGATCGCCAGCAGCCAGACGCTCGCGCCGGCGGCGAGCACGGCAGCGCCGATCGCGCTCCACAGCAGGCCCCGCCGGGGGCGCAGCGCCAGCGCGACGAGATCGCCGGTCATGCGATGCACATCGTGCTGGCGGCGCGGTGGATCAGCGCGGGATCGTGCGTGGCGACCAGCACCAGCCGGGTGCGCGCGGCATCGGCAAGCGCATCGGCGACCTGCGCGGCGGTGGCGGCGTCGAGATCGGCGGTCGGCTCGTCCAGCAGCAGGATCGGCCGCCCCGAAAGCAGCGCGCGGACAAGGCCGATGCGGCGGCGCTCTCCCCCCGAAAGCCCCGCGCCCAGGGGATCGATGACCAGCCCCGCGCCGCGATCGGCCAGGAGCGGGCCCAGTCCGATGCGGTCCGCCAGATCGCGCCAGGGTACCGAAGGTCCGGGCGGCGCGCCCAGCAGGATGTTGTCTTCCAGCGTGCCCGGCACCAGCACCGGGCGCTGCCCGCTCCACCCCACCGCCGCGTTGAGCGCGCCGGGCGCGACGGTGTGCCCGGCCGAAACGATGCGCCCGGCGGTTACCGGCGCCATGCCGACGAGCGCCAACAGCAGCGACGATTTGCCTGCCCCCGTCGCGCCGGTGATCGCGTGCAGCCCGGTTTGCGGCCATTGCGCGCGGAGCGGGCCGATGGTGCTGCCATCGTCATAGCGGACCACCAGCCCTTCGACGCAGAGCGGCCCCGGCGGGGCGAAAGCGGCGGTTTGCCGGGCCAGCAGCGCTTCGGCGGCGTCGAGGTGGGGGGCGATGGCGCGGGCGGCGGCTTCGCCCTGCTGCTTGTCATGATAGGCCGCCGCCAGCCGGCGCATGCCAAGGTAGAATTCGGGGGCGAGCGCCAGCACGAAGAAGGCGCGGGCCAGGTCGAGCCGTTCCGGGGGCGCGATGGGCAGAAGGTTGAGAAGCACCAAGCCGCAGTAGAGCGCCACCAAGGCGACCGAGAGCGCCGCAAAGAACTCGGTCACCGCGCTGGACACGAAGGCGATGCGCAGTACCGCGATGGTTCGCGCGGCGACATCGCGCGAGACGGTGGCGATCTGGCGGGTGATGCGGTCTTCGGCGGCGAAGGCCAGGATCGTGGGCAGCATGCGCGCGCGATCGACGAACAATCCGGTCAGCCGCGATAGCGCCGCGAACTGGCGATCGGCTTCGTGGCGCGCGGCGGTGCCGGCCAGCGCCATGCCGAAGGCGAAGGGCACCAGCGTGGCGAGCATGATTCCCGCCGCCACCCAGCTTGCGGCGGCCGCCAGCGCGGCGCAGACAAGCGGCGAAAGCGCGGCGGCCAGCCGGGCGGGGACGAAGCGCGCGACGTGGCCCTGCATCGCTTCGACATCGTCGATGGCGGTGCGCAGTTCGGCGCCCGTGCCGCGCCCGCGCCGGAACGCGGTGGGCAGCAGCGCCGCGAACAGCCGGTGGCGCAGCGCCTGCTTGTGGCGGTTGGCGGCATCCTGCCCCAGGTCCGCCGCCATGGCGCGGGCCAGCGCGCGCACGAGGCCGCTGGCCGCCAGCGCACCCGCCAGCCAGAGCGGCGGCGCGGTTCCCGAAGCGCCCAGCGCCGCGCCCAGCCACAGCGCCAGCGCCCCGGCGAACAGCGCGCCGCCCAGCGCGTCGGCGGTCAGCCACAGCCCGGCGGCGCGGGCACCGCGCGGGCTGGGGGTGAGCAGGGAAGGGGGCTGGCCGGTCACTGTTTCCACTCGCTGCACTTGCACTCAAAGGATTGACGGCATCGTCATATTAACATAAACTTATATACACAATTTCAAAAATCGTAGGGGTATCGCTTGCCGAACCCCGTTCCCGACCCCGCGCAACCCAGCATGGAGCGCCCTGATGGACATGGCCGTAGTCGAACTTTCGCGGTTCCAGTTCGCGCTGACCGCGATGTTTCATTTCCTTTTCGTGCCGCTGACCCTGGGCCTATCGTTCCTGCTGGTCATCATGGAAAGCATCTATGTGATGACGGGCAAGCCCATCTGGCGGCGCATCACGCGCTTCTGGGGCAAGCTTTTCGGCATCAATTTCGTGCTGGGCGTGGGCACCGGGCTGACCATGGAGTTCGAAGTCGGGACCAACTGGTCCTACTATGCGCACTATGTCGGCGATATCTTCGGCGCGCCGCTGGCGATCGAAGGGCTGATGGCCTTCTTCCTCGAAGCGACGTTCGTGGGGCTGATGTTCTTCGGCTGGGACAAATTGTCCAGGGTGGGCCACCTGGCCGTGACGTTCATGGTCGCGCTGGGCACAAACCTTTCGGCGCTGTGGATCCTTATCGCCAACGGCTGGATGCAGAACCCGGCGGGCGCCGCGTTCAATCCCGCCACGATGCGCATGGAAGTGACCGATTTCTACGCCGTGCTGTTCAATCCCGTGGCGCAGGCCAAGTTCGTTCACACGGTCAGCGCCGGCTATGTCTGCGCGTCGGTCTTCGTGCTGGGCGTTTCGGCGTGGTTCCTGCTGAAGGGCAAGTGGACCGCCGTGGCCCGCCGTTCGATCACCGTGGCGGCGGCCTTCGGGCTGGCATCGTCGCTGTCGGTCGTCGTGCTGGGCGACGAATCGGGCTATGCGCTGACCGACAACCAGAAGATGAAGCTCGCCGCGATCGAGGCGATGTGGGACACCGAACCGGCGCCGGCGGGGCTTTCGCTGTTCGGCATCCCCGATATGGCCAGCCACACCACGCACCTCGATGTGAAGATCCCCTATGTGCTGGGTCTGATCGCCACGCGCAGCCTGACCGGCCAGGTCGAAGGCATCAACCAACTGGTGCTGAATGCCGACGAACGCATCCGCAGCGGCATCATCGCCTATGACGCGGTGGAAAAGCTGAAGGCCAATCGCCACGATCCCATCGCGCGCGAAAGCTTTGAACGGCACCGCGCCGATCTGGGCTATGCGATGCTGCTCAAGCGGCACATTCCCGATCCGCGCCAGGCCAGCGATGCGCAGATCCTGACCGCGGCCAGGGACACCATCCCCAACGTGCCGGTGATGTTCTGGCTGTTCCGCCTGATGGCCGGGCTGGGCTTCTTCTTCATCGGCTTTTTCGCGCTGGCGTTCTATAGCGCTTCGGTCGGCCGGCTGGACCGGCGCTGGTTCCTGCGGCTGGCGGTGGCGATCATCCCGCTGCCCTGGCTGGCGATCGAATTCGGCTGGGTGCTGGCGGAAATCGGCCGGCAGCCCTGGGCGGTGGAAGGCGTGCTGCCGACGTTCCTGGCCGCGTCCTCGCTGACCCGCGCGCAAGTGTGGGCGACGATCGCGGGCTTCACGCTGATCTATTCGATCCTTGCCTTCATCGAAGTGCGCCTGATGCTGGCGACGATCCGCAAAGGCCCGGTCGAAGCCAGCGACGATCCCGGCAGCGACGATCCCGCCGATCACCGGGGCCTTGCCCCGCTGCCCGCAGAATAAGGAGGTCCGCGCGATGCTTATCCCTCTCGACTATGAAACGCTGCGGGTGATCTGGTGGCTGCTGATGGGCGTGCTGCTGATCGGCTTCGCGCTGACCGATGGCTATGACCTGGGCACGGCGGCGCTGCTGCCCTTCGTCGGCCGGACCGACGAGGAGCGGCGGCTGGTCATCAATGCGGTGGCGCCGCACTGGGAAGGCCATCAGGTGTGGCTGATCCTGGGGGCCGGCGCGATCTTCGCGGCCTGGCCGTTCGTCTATGCGGTCAGCTTTTCGGGCTTTTACCTGGCCATGTTCCTGGTGCTGGCGGCGCTGATCGTGCGGCCGGTGGCGTTCAAGTACCGGTCCAAGCACCCCGAACCCGCCTGGCGCGCGCGCTGGGACTGGGCGCTGTTCGCGGGCGGGCTGGTGCCGGCGCTGGTCTTCGGCGTGGCGGTGGGCAATGTCCTGCAAGGCGCGCCGTTCCGCCTCGATGGCGATCTGCGCACGTTCTACGAAGGCAGCCTGCTGGGCCTGTTCTCGCCCTTCGCGCTGCTGACCGGGCTGCTGTCCATCGCCATGCTGGTGCTGCACGGCGCGGGTTGGCTGGCCGTGCGGATAGAGGATGGGCCGGTGCTGGCGCGCGCGCGCCGCCTGGGCACGATCGCCGCGATCGCCAGCGTGATCCTGTTCGCGCTGGGCGGCCTGTGGGTGGCCTGGGGCCAGATCGGCTTTCGCGTGGTGGGCGCGATCGACACGGCCGGGCCGTCCAACCCGCACTAGGCGCAGGCCACGGCGGCGGCCGGCGCCTGGCTGGACAATTACGCCCGCCATCCGTGGATGATGCTGGCCCCGCTGCTGGGGCTGGCTGGGCCGCTGCTGGCGCTGGCGGGTGTCCGGCGGCGCGGCGCGGCGCTGGCGTTCGCCGGGTCTTCGCTGGCGACGGTGGGCATCATCGCCACGGTGGGCCTGTCGATGTTTCCGTTCATCCTGCCCAGTTCGATCGATCCCGGCTCCAGCCTGACGGTGTGGAACGCATCGTCCAGCCACCTGACCTTGTGGATCATGCTGGTGGCCACGGTTATCCTGCTGCCGATCGTGCTGGCCTATACAGCCTGGGTCATCCGCGTGCTGTTCGGCCGCGTCACGCTGCGCGACGTGCGCACCAATCCCGATTTCTATTGAGAAGGCGAAGCGCGCATGTGGTACTTTTCATGGATTCTGGGCCTTGGCCTGGCCGTGGCCTTCGGCATCATCAACGGCATGTGGCACGAATTCCGCAATCCCTCCGATGGCGAAAGCGAAACCGATTAGGCGCTCACACCGGGCACGGCACGCGCTGGATTGGCGCACCTTTGCTTCGAACCGCGATGGCGTGTGACCCTGGTATGATGGAACCGAAGTCCGGTTCATGCTTCGTTGTCACCCTGAACTTGTTTCAGGGTCCATTTCTCCGTCAGGCCCGATGAGGATCGAGCGCGGATACGGTGCCGCCGCACACCCGGTCGCACCCCTGCGCGCGAGGCATGATGGACCCTGAACCAAGTTCAGGGTGACGGCTCATTCACGGCCGCGAACTTCGTTTCCACCAGACTAGCCGCGCAAGTGCGCCAGCGCCTCGTAGGCGAGGACCGCGCCGGCCACCGCGGCGTTCAGGCTGTCGGCGCGGCCCAGCATCGGCATGGTCACGCGCAAGTCGCAGGCGTCTTCGTATTCGGCGGGAAGCCCGCGCGATTCGTTGCCGACCATCAGGAAGCACGGCGCGGCATAGGGCGCGGTGCGATAGTCCCGGGCATCGCGCAGCGATGCGGCGACGAGCTGGCCCGGACCTTGCCGCAGCCAGCCGATGAAATCCTCCCACCGCGCCTGCGCGATGGCCTGCGTGAACACCGCGCCCATGCTGGCGCGCACCGCTTCGACCGAAAAGGGATCGGCGCAATCGTCGATCAGGATCAGTCCGCCCGCGCCCACCGCATCGCCGGTGCGCAGCATGGTGCCAAGGTTGCCGGGATCGCGCAGCGCCTGCGCGACCAGCCAGATCGGCGCGGCGGTGCGATCCAGCGCGCCAAGGCCCGTGTCGAATTCGGCGAAGACACCGGCCACCGCCTGCGGATTTTCCTTGCCGGTGATCTTGGCAAGGATGTCTTCGCCGGTTTCGATCACGTCGCCGCCCGCCGCGATCACATCGGCTTCGAGCGCGGCCAGCAGGGGATGGTCCTCGCGCCCCGTGGCCATGACCAGGATTTCGGGCAATCTGCCCGCTTCGCGCGCATCGGTCAGCAGGCGCAGCCCTTCGGCCAGGAAGCGCTGCTCGCGCCGGCGATGCTTCTTGTCGCGCAGCGAGCGCAGGACCTTGACGGTGGGATTGGAAAACCCGGAAATGGTGCGGCGCATGGGCGGTGCCTGGTGAAGCGGATCGGGAAGGAAAGCGGCGCGGGCCGGTTCAATCCTCGCCGAAGCCGTCCTTGACGAGGCCCGCCAGGCGCACCAGCGTGGTTTGCGCGTCCGCGCCGCTTACGCAGATTTCGATCGTATCGCCCTTGGCCGCGCCCAGCATCATCAGGCCCAGGATCGATCCCCCGGCCGCTTCGACGCCGTCCTTGCGCACCAGCACGTCCACACCGGGCGGCAGCAGCGTGACAAGGTTGACGAACTTGGCGCTCGCCCGCGCGTGCAAGCCGCGCTGGTTGATGATGGCGACGGTTTCGCTGGCCGAAGTCATGCGTGCTGCCCCAGGTATTCCGATGCGATGGTGATATAGTTGCGCCCGGCATCGCGCGCGGCGATGGCGGCGTCGTGCACCGACATGCAGACACGCGCCTTGGCCAGGCGGATCAGCATCGGCAGGTTGATTCCTGCGATCACTTCGACTTCGCCGGCCCGCATCAGCGATATGGCAAGGTTCGAAGGCGTGCCGCCGAACAGGTCCGTAAGGATGATCGCGCCTTCGCCGGTGTCGACGGACTTGATCGCGTCGGCGATTTCGCGGCGGCGCCGTTCCATGTCGTCGTTCGGGCCGATGCACACGGTTGCCACGCCTTCCTGGCGTCCGACGACATGCTGCATCGCATGAACGAATTCCTCGGCCAACTTGCCGTGGGTTACCAGGATCATGCCGATCATGAAGGATTAAAGCTCCGATTTTCCTGCGAAAATTCCTGGGAGCTTGTCTTGATCTTCATCGCGACGTTCCCCCTTCTAGAAGATCCGCCGCGCGCGAGCCCAGGTTGCGGTGCAGCAATGTGGGGGAAAAACCGGCCTCGCGCAAGGCCGATGCGATCTGTTCGGCGGTGAACACCGAGCGGTGGCGCCCGCCGGTGCAGCCGAAGGCGATGTGGACATAGGCCTTGCCCTGCGCTTGGTAGCGCGGAAGCAGCATGAGGATGAGATCGCGCATGCGCGCGAAGGCCTCGGCAAAGGCGGGGTCCTTGCGGATATGTTCGCCCACGGCGGCATCGCGCCCGGTCTGCTGGCGCAAGTCGGGCACCCAGTGCGGATTGTCGAGAAAGCGCATGTCGAACACCAGGTCGGCAACGGGCGGCATCCCGCGCGAGAACCCGAAGCTGGAGACGGTGACGGTCATCGCGCCGCCGGTGACGGGGGCAAAGCGTTCGCGGACGACCTGCTGCAGTTCGTTCGACGAGAATTCGGTGGTGACGATCACCATGTCGGCCCAGCGGCGCAGCGGTTCGAGCAGTTCGCGTTCAGCGGCGATGCCCGTGGTTACCGGCAGGTCGCCCGCGCGCGGATGGCGGCGGCGCGTTTCGTTGTAGCGGCGCTCCAGTTCCTGCCCGGAGCAATCGAGGAACAGCGTCGTCAGTTCCAGATTGTCGCGCCGGGTCAGTTCCTTCACCCGTTCGATGGTATCGTGCGGGTTGAAGCCGCGCGTGCGCGTATCGAAACCGATGGCCAGCGGCGCGGGCGGGGCGGGGATATCGTCGGCGGCAGGATTGGGGCCGTCGATCAGGCGCGGCAGCAGGCGGATCGGGAAATTGTCGATCGTTTCCCAGCCCAGATCCTCCAGCACCTTGAGCACGGTGGTCTTGCCCGCGCCCAGCAGGCCGGTGACCAGCAGGATGCGCTGCTTTTCGCCGGGCAGGCCAGCCGGCGCCGGCGTGGGCGCGGCCGCTTCGGGCACGGGGAGGGACTCGGTCGACATGGCCTTTCCGTTTGCGCTTCCCTTTCCAGAAAAGGAAGGGCCAGAAAGGGAAGGGGCGCAAACGCACTTGTACCTTGGCGGGACTTAACCGCCGCTGACGCCGTAGCGCGCCAGCGCCAGTTCGGCGCGCAAGGGCAGCACCGGGCTGCCCGGCCACAGGCGAAGGCACGGCAGCGACAGCCCTGCTCGCTCCACCCATTCCGCTGCTTCGACAAAACGCGGCGCGGCTTCGTCCAGCACCAGCACCAGCGCGACCGGCGCGCCGTCCATCGCCGGCAGCGCGATGAGGCCAAGGTTGCGCACTTCGATCAGGCCGCGCGTGTTGGGATGGGGACGCGCCACCAGGCCATCGCCCGCGCGATCGAGCAGCACGCCATCGTCCCCCACCAGCGCCGCGCCGCGATCGATGAGCGCCAGCGCCAGGCTGGACTTGCCGCTGCCCGCTGCCCCCTCGATCAGCACGGCGCGCCCCTCGATCGCCACGCAACTGGCCTGGTGGGCGATGCCGGTCATTCCTCCTCGTCCTCCCATTGCGGCAGGTCGATTTCCAGCCGCGCGCCCTGCTTGCCATCGGCGCGGTCGAGCGCGGTCAGCGTGCCGTAGTGCGCCTCGACGATGGTGCGCGCGATGGCGAGGCCGAGGCCGCTGTGGCTGCCGAAATCCTCACCCGCCGGGCGCAGCGAATGGAACCGCTCGAACACCTTTTCGCGCGCGACGAGGGGAATGCCGGGGCCATGGTCCGACACCGCGATCACGACGCGGCCATAAAGCGACGCGGCCTCCACCTCGATTATCCCGTCGGGCGGGGAAAACGAGACGGCGTTGTCGAGCAGGTTCTCGATCACGCGCTCAAGCCGCGCCGGCACGCCGGGCACCATGCAATCGTCATCGCCCCGGCGCGAGACGAGCACGCGGCACGATCCGTTGACGCTGCGGCTCTCGCGCTCGGCGACGGCGGCCTTGACCAGCTTGAGCATGTCCACCGGTTCGAACGTGGTGCGGCTCAGTTCGGCGTCGATGCGGCTGGCGTCGGCGATTTCGGTGACCAGCCGGTCGATGCGGCGGACGTCGTGCGCGGCGATTTCGGTCAACTGGCGGCGCAGGCCCGGGTCTTCCACCTTGCCCATCGATTCCAGCGCGCTGCGCAGCGAGGCGAGGGGGTTCTTGATTTCGTGCGCGACGTCGGCGGCGAAGCTTTCCACCGCGTCGATGCGCTGGCGCAGCGCGGCGGTCATGTCGGAAATGGCGCGGGCGAGCAGGCCGATCTCGTCGCGGCGGCCGGGCAGGCGCGGCACCACCACCGCGCGGTCGCGGCCCAGCCGCACGCGGATCGCGGCGCGCACCAGCACGCGCAGCGGCTGCACGATGGTGCGCGCCAGGAACAGCGAAAGCTGGATCGAGACGATCAGCGCGGTGCCGACGATGATCGCCAGCGTCTGCCGCGCATCGCGCACGTTCTGGGTGATGTCGGGCGCGTTGCGCGTGGTCATCAGCATGTCGCCGCGCGTGCCCACGGGGGTGGCGGCGGTGATCACCGGGGTGCGATCGGGCGCCAGGCGCTGCATGATCGCCACCGAGCCGGTCTTTCGCGCCTCGGCGATCTCGGGCCACGCGGCGGCGTTCGCCTGCTTCGGCTCGGCATAGGCGGGGATCGGCGGCGCGCCCAGGATGAAGTCCATCCCCCGGTCGAGCGCGCGGGCGCTGTGCTGATACCACGGCTCGGCCTGCGGATCGACGAACGTGAACGAGGGCGGGGCCAGTTCGAAACTGTCGGCCACCAGGTTGCCCTGCTTGTTGTACAGGCGCAGCCGCAAGTGCTGCTCTGTCCCGATCGTCGCCAGCAAGTCGCGCCGCTGGCGCCGCGATGCCGGGGCCAGCGCATCGGCGGTGATGCTGGCTTCGGCGCTGGCCAGGCGGAAACGCTCGGCCAGGAGCTGCTTGCGGTAGCTGTCGAGGTAGAACAGGCTGCCCGCCAGCAGGCCCAGCGCGATGATGTTCACCGCCAGGATGCGCGCGGTCAGCGATACGCGGCGGGAAAAATCCAGCCGGTCCAACCTGTCGCGCCGGGCGCTGCGGACGGTATCGGTCATAGAGCGGGGCGCAGGGCGTCAGGCATCGGCGAAGGAATAGCCCGCGCCATACAACGTATCGATCGCGCCGAAATCGGGATCGACCGCGCGGAACTTGCGGCGCAGGCGCTTGATGTGGCTGTCGATCGTGCGATCGTCCACGAAGACGTCCTCGGTATAGGCCGCGTCCATCAACTGGTTGCGGCTTTTCACCACGCCGGGGCGCAGCGCCATCGCTTCGAGGATGAGGAATTCGGTGACGGTCAGCGAAACCGGCCGGCCGTCCCACGCCACGCGGTGACGCGCCGGGTCCATCGTCAGCCGGCCGCGCACGATCCCTTCGGGGACGCTGCTCGGCTCCGGCTCGGCATCCTGCTGTTCGGTGCGGACCAGTTCGGTGCGGCGCAGGATGGCGCGGATGCGGGCGACCAGCAGCCGCTGGCTGAACGGCTTGGTGATATAATCGTCCGCGCCCAGCGCCAGGCCCAGCGCCTCGTCGGGTTCCTCGTCCTTCGATGTCAGGAAGATCACCGGCAGCGACGATTTCTCGCGCAGGCGGCGGAGCAGTTCCAGCCCATCGAGGCGCGGCATCTTGATGTCGCACACGGCAAGGTCGGGTGGATTGTCCAGCAGCGCCTTCAGCGCCGCCTCGCCATCGGCATAGACGCGCGTGGCGAAGCCTTCGGCCTGGAGGCCGATCGAAACCGACGTCAGGATATTGCGATCGTCATCGACCAGCGCGATGCACTGTTGCGGGGCAGGGATGGGGGTGGTGGCCGCCGCCGCGCCGTGGGGCGCCTGGGCGGGCTGTGGCGGCTCTGCCATGGTCGACTTCGCGCTGGCCCTCGGGCGGTTGGAACGATGGCCCAGGGAACTAGCGGTTCGTGCGTCCGCTGACAACGTGCGGCGCGCCAGTACCGCGTTGCAGCAAAACAATTCCTTTGTGGCGGGGCCCGGCAAATTTGACGCATATGGGCTGCGGGACTATGGGCTTGGCGATTCTCGCACCCCAACCCGATACGATACCGCGGCCCCGGCAGTGGTAGCCTGCACTTCAGGGAGATGACGTTGTCCGCCAATCCGCTTAGCCACCCCCTCGACCGTCAGGGCATCGCCACCAACGCGGTGATCCATGCCAACCTCGGCACCGCGCCGCTGGTTGAACACGCCATCCGCAACGGGGAGGGCACGCTGGCTGCCGATGGCCCGCTCGTCGTCGCCACGGGCAAGCACACGGGGCGTTCGGCCAAGGACAAGTTCATCGTCCGCGATGCGGAAACCGAGAACAGCGTCTGGTGGGGCAAGACCAATGTCGCCATGACGCCGGAACACTTCGCCGCGCTGAAGGCGGATTTCTTCGCCGCGCTGGCGCAGAAGGACCAGCTTTACGTGGCTGACCTGTTCGGCGGTTCGCAGCCCGAATATCGCGTCAACGTGCGCGTGATCAACGAACTGGCCTGGCACAGCCTGTTCGTCCGCACCCTGCTGGTGCGCCCGAGCGATGCCGAACTTGCCGGCTTCCTTCCCGAATACACGATCATCGACCTGCCCAGCTTCCGGGCCGACCCGGCCCGCCACGGTTCGCGCAGCGAAACGGTGGTCGCCGTCAACTTCACCGAAAAGCTGATCCTCATCGGCGGCACGGCCTATGCCGGCGAGATGAAGAAAAGCGTGTTCGGCATTCTCAACTACCTGCTGCCGGTCAAGGGCGTGATGCCGATGCACTGTTCGGCCAACATCGGCGATGATGGCAAGACCGCCGTGTTCTTCGGCCTTTCGGGCACCGGCAAGACCACGCTTTCGGCCGATGCCAGCCGCACGCTGATCGGCGATGACGAACATGGCTGGTCGGACACCGCCGTGTTCAACTTCGAAGGCGGCTGCTACGCCAAGATGATCCGCCTTTCGGCAGAGGCCGAGCCGGAAATCTTCGCCACCACCAAGCGCTTCGGCACGGTGCTGGAAAACGTCGTGATCGATCCGGTCACGCGCCAGCTTGACCTGGATGACGCCACGCTGGCCGAAAACAGCCGCGGTTCCTATCCGATCGATTTCATTCCGAACGCTTCGGAAAAGAACCTCGGCCCGGTGCCCGCCAACATCATCTTCCTGACCGCGGACGCCTATGGCGTGCTGCCGCCGATCGCGCGGCTGACGCCGGACCAGGCGATGTATCACTTCCTTTCGGGCTATACCGCGCGCGTCGCCGGGACCGAGATCGGCGTGACCGAGCCGGAAGCCACGTTCTCCACCTGCTTCGGCGCGCCGTTCATGCCGCGTCACCCGTCGATCTACGGCAACCTCCTGAAGGAGCGCATCGCCAAGGGCAACGTCCGGTGCTGGCTGGTCAACACCGGCTGGTCGGGCGGCAAGGCAACGATGGAAGGCATCAAGCGCATGCCGATCAAGGCCACGCGCGCGCTGCTCAACGCCGCGCTCGACGGCAGCCTCAACAACGCCGAATTCCGCGAAGACCCGAACTTCGGCTTCGAGGTTCCGGTCGAAGTGGCGGGCGTCGAAACGCGCCTGCTCGATCCGCGCGGCGCCTGGGTCGATCCGGTCGAATATGACAAGACCGCGCAGCAGCTTGTCCGCCAGTTCATCGACAACTTCGCCCAGTTCGAAGCCCATGTCGATGAAGGCGTGCGCAAGGCGGCCCCCATCGCCGCCTGATCGCGGCGCAAGATTGGCTAGCGCCCCGGCCGCCACGCGGCTGGGGCCGGCCCGTCCATAAAACGTACATTGGTATATCATTGGGCGTTATTCGGCCGAAGAGGCTTGCTTCGCCACTCCAGCGGTGCATGATCCTGCCTTCAACAGGCAAGGAGTCGTGCCGTGGGTCTACTCGATGGAATTATGGCGCAACTTGGCGGTCATGCCGATGTCGCCAACCTTGCCGCCAAGCTGGGGATCGAACCGGCGATGGCCGAAAAGGCGATCGCCGCGCTGGGCGTGGCCCATCAGGAACCGGGCGATACGATCGCCGGGGCCGCGGCGCGCACCGGGCTTGATGCTGGCACGCTGGGCCAGATCGTCGAACAGATCGGCGGCGAAGGATCGCTGGGCGCATTCGCCACCGCGCTGAAGGACCATCCGCAGGCGGCCTCGATCGTCGGGCTGCTCGATCGCGATGGCGATGGCAATCCGCTGAACGATCTGGCCGGTATCGCCAAAGGGCTGTTCGGAAAGGAATAGGCGCCTTGCCTGCGGTGGGGCTTCGTTGCGCCTGGATGCGGGCCAGCGTTCGTAAAATTATACTCAAATTCAAAAATCGCTACCGCCTCTTGATCCATTTCGGGTAAGTTCGCGGTTGGTCGCAATTTTTTCGCAATAAACAGTGCCTGACAAACAGGAGGCACAAATGGATTGGGTTGCCACGCTCCGGCGCAGCGGAGGGGTAAATGCGCTTGCGCGCCAGATCGGCGTGTCTCCGGTCGAAGCGACGGCGGGCGTGGAGGCGCTGTTGCCTTGCCTGCTGGGCGGCTTCCGCGAAGTCGGCAACTCCGAAGCCGGGCTGCCCGGCCTGCTGGCGCGGCTGGCCATGCTGGGCGATGGCAATCTTGCGGCCGAGATCCTGGGGCCGGGGCCGCTGGCCACGCAACCGGGCGAAACCATCCTTGGCTGGCTGCTGCCCGACAAGGCCGCGCGCGATGCGGTGGTGGCGCAGGCCGTCGCCGCCAGCGGCATCGATCCGCAGGTTGCCGAACGATTGCTGCCGCCGCTCGCCATGCTCGTCGGCGGCTATATCTCGGCGCGCGCGGATGCCATCGGCGATGCGAAAGGCCTTGAAGGCATTCTCGACGACAACGACCGTATCTAGGGTCAGGACCCTACATGTCGACAGCTCTCTCGCTCATGGTGCTGACCGCGCTTGCCCTGGTGGGCGGCGCGGTGTTCCTGTGGCGGCGCGGCGGTGCGCGCCGGCAGGCGATCCTGATGCTGGTGCTCGCCGCCGTGATGGCGATCAACGTGGCGATCTGGGCCATGCCCGATGGGCGCGGCCGGACGCTGGCCGGCGGCCCGGCGGCCGCGCCATCAACCGTGCGCTAGAGTGCAGCCCTTGATTGCATCAAGGGCTGCACTCTAGATCTTTGTTTTTCCGCGATTTCCGAGCCGCCAGATGATTCCATCTGGCTCGAAATCACTCTAAAGCCCGATCGGCATGCCTCTGGTCCGGCCAGACCGAACCAGAAGCGGCCCGGCGATCACTTGATCGGGCAATCCGGCGACAGGCGCATGTCGAGATAATTGTCGACCGAGCGCATCATGTCATCCAGCTCCGCTTCGAAGAAGTGGTTGGCGCGCGGGATTTCGTCGTGGTGGATGGTGATGTGCTTTTGCGTGCGCAGCTTGTCGACCAGCTTCTGCACGGCGTTCGGCGTCACCACCGTGTCCGACGCGCCCTGCACGATGATGCCCGATGCCGGGCACGGCGCCAGGAAGCTGAAATCGTACATGTTGGCCGGCGGCGAAACCGAGATGAAGCCGCGAATTTCGGGGCGGCGCATCAGCAGTTGCATGCCGATCAGCGCGCCGAAGCTGTAGCCGGCGATCCAGGTCGTCGACGCTTCGGGATGGATCGATTGCACCCAGTCGAGCGCGGCGGCGGCATCGGACAGTTCGCCGATCCCGTTGTCGAAGCTGCCCTGGCTGCGGCCGACGCCGCGAAAGTTGAAGCGCAGCGTGGCGAAGCCGCGGTTGACGAAGGTCTTGTACATCGCCTGGGTGATGCGATCGTTCATCGTGCCGCCCGCCTGGGGGTGCGGGTGAAGGATCATGGCGACCGGCGCGCGGGCACGTGGCCCCGGCTGGAACCGCCCCTCGAGGCGACCTTCAGGGCCTGGAAAGATCACTGCTGGCATTGTTCGTGTACCCGATGAGTTGCATGTCCCCAGCCGGAGCGACCTGTCATTCGGTGTCCGGCCCGCCTGGGGTCTGTGAACGGAAGATGAGCGCTATATAGAAAGCCATGACCCGAAAGCAACTTTTTGCCCTATGTGCCGGTAAATGCCGATGAATGAATTGCCGCTCTATCTCGATCACGCTGCCACCGCGCCCTTGCTGCCGGCGGCTGGCGAGGCTTTGGCGCGGGGTTTCGCGATCTGGGCGAACCCGTCCAGCCCGCACCGCGCCGGCCGCGCCGCGCGCGCCGCGCTGGAAGACGCGCGCGAACGCGTGGCCCAGGCGCTGGGCTGGCGGGGCGAGGTGATCTTCACATCGGGCGCGAGCGAGGCGCTGGAAATCGCGCTGCGCCGCTGCCGCCTGCCGCTCGTCGCGGTGTCGTCGGTGGAGCATGAGGCGGTGCTGCGCCACGCCGGCGGATGCGCGCGGCTGGCGGTCGATGGCGCGGGCCGGGTCGATGGCGCGCGGGCCGGCCTTGCCGGCCTGGTGGCCGTGCAGCACGCCAACAACGAAACCGGTGTCATCCAGCCCGTCGCCGCGCTGTCCGCCGTGGTGCGCGATGCGGGCGGGCTGCTGCTGGCAGATTGCGCACAGACGGCGGGCAAGCTGCCTTTGCCCGATGCCGACCTGATCGCGATATCCGCGCACAAGTTCGGCGGACCCGTGGGCGTGGGCGCGCTGCTGGTGCGCGATTGGGCGATGCTGACGCCCTGCGGCGGGCAGGAGCGGGGCTATCGCGCCGGCACGGAAAACCTGCCCGGCGCAATGGCCATGGCGGCCGCGCTGGACGCGGGGCATGGCTGGCTGGCAGAGGCGGCGCGGCTGCGCGGCCTGCTCGAAGCGGCGCTGATCAAGGCGGGCGGCGAAGTGGTCGCCATCGGGGCAGAGCGCATCGCCACGATCGGCGCGGTGCGCATGCCGGGCGTTTCGGCGGCGGCGCAACTGATCCGCTTTGACGGCATGGGCATCGCGGTGTCCGCTGGCAGCGCCTGCTCGTCCGGCTCGCTGCGCACCAGCCACGTGCTGGAAGCGATGGCGCTTGATCCTGCCATGGCATCCGAGGTTATCCGCGTAAGTATCGGAAGGGAAACAACAGAGGTGGATATCGAACGCTTCGTTTCGGCTTGGCGAACGATCGCCCGGCGCGGGGCCACGGCGTGATCTATCTTGATTATCAGGCCACGACGCCGCTGGCCCCCGAAGCCCGCGCGGCGATGCTGCCCTGGCTGGCCGGGCCGGACGCGCCGGGCTTTGCCAATCCGCACAGCCCGCACCGTCCCGGCCGCGCCGCCGCCGCCGCGATCGAAGTGGCGCGCGAACAGGTCGCCGCGCTGCTGCCGCCCGGCGGCCGCGTGATCTTCACCGGCAGCGCTACCGACGCGCTGAACCTTGCCATATTTGGCCAAACATTCGGGGGCCGTCCATTCGGGCAGATCGCCGTTTCGGCGCTGGAACATGCCGCCGTTCTCGATACGGCGGCGGCCAGCGGCGCGCGGGTTCACGCCCTCGTGTCGGACGGCGCCGGGCTGGTCGGCGTCGATCAGCCGCTGCCCGAAGGCACCGGACTGGTCGCGGTCATGCAGGTCAACAACGAGATCGGCACGATCCAGCCGGTGGGCGAATGGGCGGCGCGCGCGCATCGCGCCGGCGCGCTGTTCCTGTGCGATGCGGTGCAGGGCGCAGGCCGCATCGCGCCGCCCGAAGGCGCGGATCTGATCGCGCTGTCGGCGCACAAGCTTTATGGCCCCAAGGGCATTGGCGCGCTGTGGCTGCGCGATGGCCTGGACCTTGCCCCGCTGATCCACGGCGGCGGGCAGGAAGGCGGCTTGCGCTCGGGCACGCTCAGCCCGGCGCTGTGTGCGGGCTTCGGCGCGGCGGCGGCGCTGGCGCACGCGCGGATGGCGGCCGATGCCGCGCACGTCGAAGGCCTGTGGCGGTACGCCCGCGCGCTGCTGGGCGATCGCTGGACGCTGAACGGCAGCGCAGAGGCGCGCTGGCACGGCAACCTCAACCTGCGGCGCGAAGGGCTGGACGTGGCCCGGCTGATGTCGGACCTGCGCGACGTGGCCTTTTCCGCCGGATCGGCCTGCGCCAGCGGCTCGGGACGGCCCAGCCACGTGCTGCGCGCGATCGGCCTCACGCCGGCGCAGGCGAAAGCCTCTGTTCGTATCGGATTCGGACGTTATACGACTACGGAGCAGATGGAGGATGCCTGCGCACGTATCAATGTCGCAGCAGCGGCGCAGGGAGTGTGACCGTGGTTCGCGTTAATTTCATCACTGCCGAAGGCCAGCGCATCGTCGCCGAAGGTGCATCGGGCGCCCGCCTTCTCGAAATCGGCCAGACCGCCGGCATGGCGCTGGAAGGCACCTGCGAAGGGCAGATGGCCTGTTCCACCTGCCATGTCGTGGTTGCCCCCGAATGGTTCGATCGCCTGCCCCCCGCCTCGGCGGACGAGGAGGACATGCTCGATCTTGCCGCCGGCGTCGGCCGCACCAGCCGACTGTCGTGCCAGATCCTGCTGACCGACGACCTCGATGGCATCGAAGTGCGCATTCCCGGCGTGTCGCACGACATGCAGGTCTGGTAGGCGCCGCCCCGGCAGGCCTTGCCCGGCGCGCGCGGGGCGGGAATGCGGATAAATCCATCATCGAGGTTCCTTGTCCGCCGCCGCGTTGCTAGGGCTTTGCGGCCATGGCGAATGTCAAAGATACCGAACCCGATCCTTTCGACGCCATCGTCGATGCGCCGTTCGACAGCGCGCTGTCCGAGCGTTACCTGGTCTATGCGCTGTCGACGATCACCGCGCGATCGCTGCCGGACTTGCGCGACGGGTTGAAGCCGGTCCACCGCCGGCTCCTGTGGGCGATGCGCGGGCTGAAGCTCGATCCGACCAGCGCCTACAAGAAATCGGCGCGCGTTGTCGGCGATGTCATCGGCAAGTACCATCCGCACGGCGATTCCTCAGTCTATGACGCCATGGTGCGCCTCGCGCAGGATTTCTCGCTGCGCTATCCGCTGGTCGAAGGGCAGGGCAACTTCGGCAATATCGACGGGGATAACGCCGCCGCCTATCGCTATACCGAAGCCCGGCTGACGCGCACCGCGATGCAGCTCATGGCCGGGCTGGACGAAGGCACGGTCGATTTCCACCTCACCTACAACGGCGAGGAAAGCGAGCCGGAGATTTTCCCCGGCCTGTTCCCGAACCTGCTGGCCAATGGGTCCACCGGCATCGCGGTGGGCATGGCGACGTCGATCCCCAGCCACAACGTGGCCGAGATCATCGACGCCACGCTGCTGCTGATCGACAACCCGCATGTCGAGCATGCGGAACTGATGACCGTGTTCAAGGGGCCGGACTTCGCCACCGGCGGCATCATCGTCGATAGCCCGGCGGTGATTTCGGCCGCTTATGAAAGCGGCAAGGGCGCGTTTCGCGTGCGCGGCCGCTTCCACGCCGCCGAAGCCAAGACCGATGAAGACCGCGAGGCCGGGATCGAGCGGCTGGGCAACGGCACCTGGCAGCTCGTCATTTCCGAAATCCCCTACATGGTGCCCAAGGGCAAGCTGATCGAACAGATCGCCGCGCTGATTGGCGACAAGAAGCTGCCGATCCTGGAAGACGTGCGCGACGAAAGCGACGAATCCATCCGCATCGTGCTGGTGCCGCGCAGCCGCAATGTCGAACCCGACCTGCTCAAGGAATCGCTCTATCGGCTGAGCGACCTCGAAACGCGGTTCAGCCTCAACCTCAACGTGCTCGATTCGCGGCGGATGCCGGGCGTGCTGGGGCTGAAGCTGCTGCTGCAGGAATGGGTGATCAGCCAGATCGACATCCTGCTGCGCCGCAGCCAGCACCGGCTGGACAAGATCGCGGCGCGGCTGGAACTGCTCGAAGGCTATATCATCGCCTTCCTCAACCTCGATCGCATCATCGAGATCATCCGCACCGAGGATGAACCCAAGCCGGTGATGATGGCCGAGTTCGCCCTGACCGACCGCCAGGCCGAGGCGATCCTCAACATGCGGCTGCGTTCGTTGCGCAAGCTGGAGGAAATGGAACTGCGGCAGGAGCATTCCACCCTGCTGGCCGAGCAGGAGGAATTGCAGAAGCTGCTCGATAGCCCGGCGCGCCAGCGCACGCGATTGAAGCGTGATCTCAATGCCTTGCGCAAGGAATATGCGGAAGACACCGAACTGGGCCGCCGCCGCACGACGATTGCCGAAGCCGCCCCCACGCGCGAATTCAACATGGATGCGATGATCGAGAAGGAACCGGTGACGGTGATCCTTTCGGCGCGCGGCTGGGTGCGCGCGGCGAAGGGGCATGTCGCTCTCGATGGCGATTTCAAGTTCAAGGAAGGCGATGGCCCCGCCTATGCCATCCACGCGCAGACCACCGACAAGCTGCTGATCGCGGTGGACAACGGCCGGTTCTACACGCTGGGGGCCGACAAGCTGCCCGGCGCGCGCGGCTTTGGCGAGCCGATCCGCACCATGCTGGATATCGATGCCGATGCGCAGATCGTCTCGGTGCTCACCTATCGGCCCAAGGCACAACTGCTGCTGGCCTCCACCATCGGGCGCGGCTTCGCGGCGGAAACCGACGAACTTCTGGCCGAAACGCGCAAAGGCCGCGCGGTGATGAGCGTGAAGCCCGGCGTCAAGCTGGCCCTGGTGCGCGAAATTCCGGCCGAGCACGATCACGTGGCCGTGGTGGGAGACAACCGCAAGCTGGTGATCTTCGCGCTGTCGGAACTGCCGATCCTGGCCAAGGGGCAGGGGGTCACGCTCCAGCGCTATCGCGATGGCGGGCTGGCCGATGCGATTACGCTGCGGCTGGAGGATGGCCTGAGCTGGCAGATGGGCGGCGAAACCGGGCGGACGCGGACCGAAAAGGACGTGCGCCTGTGGAAAGTGGCGCGCGGCGCCGCCGGACGCATGCCGCCGACGGGCTTCCCGAGGGATAACAAGTTCTGAGCGTTCGGGCGCGGGGCGGACGTTGCCTTTGCTTGGATCGTGACCGTTTTCCCACGAGCGGACGTGGCGTTGCACCCCGGCCAGGCTAACCCTGATCGGGGGCCTTTTGCGCGGCGTTGGGCACCAGCACCAGCGTGCGGCCCTCCACGCGCCAACTGGCAAGGCGTGAGAGCAGGTTCATGCCGATGACGTTGGTTTCGCCAAGGCCCGGCGCGATCACCGCGTCGAGATCGCGGGCGATCACGTTGCCGAAGCGCAATTGCGCGATCGTCGCCAGTTCGGCCTGGATCTTGCCATTGGCGGTGCGCAGCGTCACCGACTGGCGGATCGATTGCACGGGCACGCCGGCGTCCTGGGCCGTGCTTTCCGAAATCGCGGTCAGCGTCGCGCCGGTATCGACGAGGAAGCGGCGCGGCAAGCCGTTGATGCTGGCCTGAATCCAGAAGTGCCCGTCGTCGCTCATCGCGATGCGGGTTTCGCCGCCGGTCACGCGCTGCGCGGGCAGGCCGATCTGCGGCAGGGCAAGGTCGCTGCCCGTGGTGAAGCGCGCGACTTGCGCGATCGTCAGCAGCAGCGCGGCGACAAGGCCAAGGTTGCCGAGGTTCTGCACCAGGCCGCCAAGGCGCGGGGCGGCGCGGTGGATCATGCCGCCCAGCGTCACCACCAGGATCGCGGCCATGGCCAGCGCGAGCAGAGGCTGGGTGGACAGGAAGCGGAACAGGTCGGCCAGCGATGTCATCGGCGCACCTTGGCAGCCCAAGCCTTGCTGGCGGCTGACCGGATCACTCCGCCAGCACCGCGTCCAGCAGCGCTTCGACGCGCGCCGCATCGGGGAAGCCTTCGGCCACCCAGCGGCTTTCCACGGTCTGCAGAACGCGCGCGACCTCCGGCCCGGCCTTGACCCCGCGCGCGACGATCTCGCCGCCCTTCAGCGGCAGGACCGGGATGGGCCAGTCGCGGATCGGGGCGATGTCCTGCCCGGTCAGCAGCAGCCGGTCGCTCGCCTGTTCGGCGCCCAGCCGATAGGCCAGCGCACGCGGATCGGCTGCCGTTGCATCACGCGCCGCCGCGCTGGCCAGCCGCTTCTTCTGCGCGCCCGACAGGCGAAAGCGCGCGGCGACCTGTTCGGCGAGCTGCGGGTCGGCCGGCAGCAGCGCGGCCAGCCGGCGCAGCGCATCGGGGGCAACCTGCTGGCGCTGCTCCTCTGCGACCAGCGCGGCCAGCGCCTCTGGCCGGGCTTCGGGCAGGATCACCGCCAGCACGCCCAACTGCGCCATGCGCGCCACGGTGGGGGCGGGACTGGGCAGGCCCAGCAGGTTCAGGAACTCCATGCCGATGCGTTCGCGCGACAGCGCCTTCAGCGTTGCCGCCAGATCGGAGCAGGCACTTTCCGCTTCAGGATCAGCGGGTTGCGATCCAAACCTTGCCTGGAATCGGAAATAGCGCAGGATGCGCAAGTGGTCTTCGCGGATGCGCTGGCGGGCATCGCCGATGAAGCGCACGCGCCGCGCCGCCAGATCGGCCCGGCCCCCGAACCAGTCGAAAATCTCTCCGCTGGCAGGGTCGGCGTAGAGCGCGTTGATGGTGAAATCGCGCCGGGCGGCATCGTCCTGCCAGTCGCTGGCGAAAGCAACCGTGGCGCGGCGGCCATCGGTGCTGACGTCATGGCGCAGCGTGGTGATTTCCACCGGGCCATCGGGCAGGATCGCGGTGACCGTGCCATGATCCAGCCCGGTGGGGACATTGCGGATGCCCGCCGCGCCCAGCCGCGCGATGACCTCGTCCGGCCGCAGCGGCGTTGCCAGGTCCACGTCCTTGACCGCCACGCCAAGCAGTGTGTCGCGCACCGCGCCGCCGACATAGCGGGCGTTGCCATGGCCCAGCGCGGCGATCAGCGCGGCCAGATCGGCGCGCCGCGTCCAGTCTGCCGATGGGAGGCGATCAGCCATGCCAGCGCAGCCGGCGCGACAGGTTGACGAGGATGCCGGCGGTCACGCCCCAGATGCGGTGTTCGTGCCACTGGATGCCCCAATAGCTGTGCAAGGCGCCGTTGAAGTGCCCGGTATGGCGGATGTGGTTGGCCGGATCGAACAGGAAATCGAGCGGCGCTTCAAACCATTGCGCCACTTCCGTAGGATTGGGATGAAGTTCGATATCGGGCGGCACCAGCGCGACGACCGGCGTGATGTCATAGCCCGAGGCGGTGCGGTAGCGGTCGCTCGCGCCGATCACGCGCACGTCCTCGTCGCGGATGCCGAGTTCCTCGTTGGCTTCGCGCAGCGCGGCCTCGACCGGCGTTTCGCCGGGATCGAGCTTGCCGCCCGGCAGGGCGATCTGGCCCGGATGGGCGCGCATGTTCGACGGGCGATGGATCAGGAGGATGCCCGGTTGCGGACCATCGGTGATCGCGGCCAACACCGCCGCCGCGCGCAGGCCGGTGGCGTCCGGGGCGACGCGGCTGTCATGCTGGAGATCGACATTCTCCAGCGCGTGGCCGGTGTGGAACAGTTCGGCAATGCGGGCTTCCAGCGCGCTCATGCCGGCACCAGCGAAAAGCGCATGCCCTGGCTGGTGATCGCAAGGCCGTGACCTTCCAGCGCGATTTCAATCAGTTGTCCGTAAGTGCTGCGGTTCAGTCTGGCTTCGGTGCCGTGCCGCACGCCCAGGTAGAGCGCGGGCGTATCGGGATCGCCCGCCGCGCGGATCGGGTGGTCCGGCCCGGCGACGACGAGATCGTCGGTGTTGAGGCGAAAGGCCAGCGCATCGCCATCCTGCTTGACGTCGACAGCGATGAACGCCGCGTCCTCCACCGCGATCGAGAGCTTTTCCTGCGGCGTGACCAGCCAGTGCTGGCCATCTTCGTCGCGCACCAGCAGCGAGGCGAAGGCGCGGACCATGGCCGGGCGAGTCACTTCGCCGCCATCGTGGAACCAGCGTCCGTCGGCGGCGATTCGCATCAGGCTGTCGCCGCTGTGCGCGGGTTGCCACTGATCGACCGGCGGCAGCCGGCGTCTGGCGACGAGATCGGCGATCTCGGCCAGCGACAGGGCGGCAAGTTCGGGCGGCGGCTCATACGGCATGGCGCATGCCCTGCCAGATCAGGTCAGCCGCGCCAAGGCCCCAGCACGCCCTGACGCGGGAGGACGTCGGGATTGTCGCAGCGCACCAGCAGGCGGCGCGGCTCCCACGGGCCGGGCAGCGTCCATCCGGCGGTGGGCGCATTGCTGAAGCCCCAGAACCGGCCGTAGTATTCGGGATCGCCGATCATCACTTGCGGCAGCGGCGCCTGCGGGCTGAGCGCGGCGAGGCTGGCCACCATCAGCGCCTTGCCGAAGCCCCGGCCCTGTTCGTCGGGCACGACCGCGACCGGGCCGACCATGATCATCGGGTGGGGCCGGCCGTTTGCGTCGGTCAGGGCTACCGGCCAGCACTGGATCGTGCCGACCAGCATGTCGTCCTCGTCCAGTGCGGCGAAGCTGAGGCCGGGCAGCCACTGTGTCCCCTCGCGCACCTTGTAGGCCGTGCGCTTGTGGCGATCGGGTTCGAAGGCGCGATCGAGCAGCGCTTCGATCAGCGCGGGGTCGACATCGGACAGGGGAATAATATTGGCCATGGGCCGCGCGCCGATAGGATCACGCGCGGGGAATGTCGACCGAATTCACCTTCGCCAGCCTGTGGCAAGGCCGGCGCTTATCCCCGGCGCGCGCGCGGCCATGGCTTGCGAGCGCGGGGCGGACGGGGAATATCGTGGCAGGCAGGATGAAACGAGCATGAGCGCCACCACGCAAATCGACGAGCGCCGCGTCCAAGGCCCGACACCGCTGGTGATCGGCGTGGACGAGGCGGGGCGCGGACCGCTGGCGGGGCCGGTGGTCGCCGCCGCGGTGCTGCTGGGCGATCCATGCCCGCAAGGGCTGGACGATTCCAAGAAGCTGAGCGGCAAGCGCCGGGCCGTGCTGGAAACCGCGATCCGGCAGACATGTCGCTGGGCGGTGGGCGTGGTCGACGTGGACGAGATCGACCGTATCAACATCTTCGGGGCGACGATGCTGGCGATGTCGCTCGCCGTGCAGGACTTGTGCGCGCAACTGGGCGCCGATCCGGCCGAAGTGCTGATCGATGGCAACCTGACCCCCGCCGGCCGCTGCGCGCATTGGCGCTGGCCGGCCCGCGCGATCGTGGGCGGCGATGGCATCGAACCGTGCATTTCCGCCGCATCGATCATCGCCAAGGAGCACCGCGACCGGCTGATGCGCGCGCTGGCCGAGGCGCATCCGCACTATGGCTGGGATCGCAACGCGGGCTATGGCACGCGCGAACATATGGCGGCCTTGCGCCAGCACGGACCCACGCCGCATCACCGCCGCAGCTTCGCGCCGGTCGCCCGTTTGGTGCCCGTTCGGTGATTGCCTGACCGCTTCGCCGGCGCCGAGTCGGGCCTGGGCGCCAAGGGGGCGAAAATATTCTCGCCAAAATGGCAGTATCGGGCGGGCACCAGATATCGAGTCCCATCGAATCGCCGGGACTCAACATGCAGTGTCGTGCCCGTTTCGTTCGCGTCGGTTTATCGCTTCTTAACCACGCCATGTCAGGATTCCCGCGGAGTCGCGGCTTGACGTGGACTCCATGAGGACTCACCCTAGGGGTCAGTTCAGGGGGTTCGGCAAGCGGATATGGTGCAAGTCGCGGTACGGGAAAAGGCGCGTTCGCGCGTTGCTGTGAAAGTTGCGGATAAGGCGGCCGAAAGGCTTGCCCTGCCGCTGGGGCGCATTCTGCCGGGCGATTGCATCGAAGCGATGCGCTCGCTCCCCACCGCATCGGTGGACATGGTCTTCGCCGATCCGCCCTACAACCTCCAGCTTGGCGGCGATCTGGCGCGGCCCGATGGCAGCCATGTCGATGCCGTGACGAACGACTGGGACAAGTTCGACAGCTTCGCCGCCTATGACGCCTTCACGCGCGCCTGGCTGGCCGAGGCGCGCCGCGTGCTGAAGCCCGATGGATCGCTGTGGGTGATCGGTTCCTACCACAACATCTTCCGCGTCGGCGCGATCCTGCAGGACATGGGCTTCTGGATCCTGAACGACATCGTCTGGCGCAAGGCCAACCCGATGCCCAATTTCAAGGGCACCCGTTTCACCAACGCGCACGAAACGCTGATCTGGGCGTCGACCGGCGAAAAGGCGAAGTACACCTTCAACTATCGCGCGATGAAGACGCTGAACGATGAATTGCAGATGCGGTCGGACTGGGTGCTGCCGATCTGCAGCGGGCAGGAACGCATCCGCAAGGGCGGGGCCAAGGCCCACCCGACGCAAAAGCCCGAAGCGCTGCTCTATCGCGTGATGCTGGCGACCACGCACAAGGGCGATGTCGTGCTTGATCCGTTCTTCGGCACCGGCACCACGGGCGCGGTGGCCAAGCGGCTGGGCCGCGAATGGATCGGCTGCGAGAAGGAGGAAGTCTACCGCGACGTGGCGATGGAGCGCATCGAGATGGCGCTGCCGCTCGATGAAAGCGCGCTGACCACGATGCAAAGCGGCAAGTCCGCGCCCAAGGTGGCTTTCGGCCAGCTTGTCGAAACCGGCTGGATCAAGCCCGGCATGACGCTGACCGACAAGAAGCGACGCCTTGCCGCCACCGTGCGCGCCGATGGTTCGCTGGTTTCGGGGGCGGAAACCGGCTCGATCCACGGCCTGGGCGCCAAGCTGCAAGGCGCGCCTTCGTGCAATGGCTGGACGTTCTGGCATGTCGAGCAGGATGGCGAACTGAAGCCGATCGACGCGGTGCGCCAACTCTATCTGCTGGCGACCGAGCCGTGAGCCGGCTTCCGAACCCGTTACCCCCGCGCAAGGGCGATAGCCGGCCATGACATCGCTTTACATCCGCCCCATCGCGCTGGCCGACAGCCCGCAGAGCGAGGACGGCGAGGCGATCCGGCTGGCCGGCGGGCTGGTCTATGCCAGCCGTTTCGCGCTGATAGAGCGGGCGGATGGCCAGGTCGTTTCACGGCGGCGGTTCTCGGTGCCCGAACTCGAAGCGGCGCTGCCCGGCCTGCCGCACGATGCGCAAGTTCAGTGGGACGATCTGCGCCGCATTCATGCGCCGCTCCAGTGCGGGGCGCGCACGATCCGGCTGGACCAGCCGCAAGTGCTGGGCATCCTCAACGTCACGCCTGACAGTTTTTCCGATGGCGGGAAGTTCATGGACAATCCCGAGGTCGCCAACGCCCACGCCGCCGCGATGCTGGAAGCGGGCGCGGCGATGATCGACGTGGGCGGCGAATCGACTCGCCCCGGCGCGGCGGCGGTCTGGGAAGGCGACGAGATCAAGCGTGTCGTCCCCGCGATCGAGCGGCTGGCGGCGGCGGGCGCGGCGATCAGCATCGACACGCGGCGCGGCGCGGTGATGGCAGCGGCGCTGGACGCGGGCGCACACATCATCAACGATGTTTCCGCATTGCGCCACGATCCGCGCGCGATCGAAATCGCCGCGCGCAGCGGTGCGCCGGTGGTGCTGATGCACGCGCCGGGCGATGGCGAGGATCTTCATGCCGGCGCGGCCTATGACGATGTGGTGCTCGATGTGTTCGACTGGCTGCGCGAGCGGCGCGATGCGGCGCTGGCGGCGGGCATCGCGCGCGCGCATATCGTGCTCGATCCCGGCATCGGCTTCGGCAAGTCGCTGGCGGACAACCTGGCGCTGGTCAACGCGCTGCCGCTGTTCCACGCGCTGGGCCAGCCGCTGCTGGTGGGGGCCAGCCGCAAGCGGATGATCGGCGCGCTTTCGAACGAAGCGCCGGCGCACCGGCGGCTTGGCGGATCGCTGCTGCTGGCGATGCGGGCGATGGAGGCCGGCGCGCAACTGGTGCGCGTCCACGATGTGCCCGAAACGGTGCAGGCGATGCACGTGTGGCGCGGCCTGCGCGACGCGGCGCTGACCGATTTCGCCCAGATGCCGCCGCTTTAAAACCGGATAGCGCTCGGTTTAAGACTGAAGACACCCAGTTTCTTCGTCATTGCGAGGGGCGCAGCCCCGCGGCAATCCAGAGTACCCGCGCGCTGCTTCCCCCGGCTTTGCCGGGATCGGCGCAAGGCCTCAGGCCGCGTTGTCGATGCCCAGTTCGCTGAGCTTGCGGTACAGCGTCGAGCGGCCGATGCCGAGGCGGCGGGCGACTTCGGTCATGCGGCCGCGATAGAGGCCGATGGCGAGGCGGATGACGTCGGCCTCGATCTCTTCCAGCGGGCGCAAGTTGCCATCGGACGTGTAGAGCATCACGCCGCCGCCTTCCTGCATGGATTGCGTGGCGGCGTGGTTCTCGGTGCCCAGGATATTGGAAAGCTGGGGGAAATCGTCTGCCGTCAGGGCATCGCCATCGCAGAACACGGCGGCGCGGAACAGCACCGCCTGAAGCTGGCGGACGTTGCCCGGCCAGTCGAACGCGGCGAGCAGCGCCAGCGCGCCATCGGTGATGCCCAGCGGCCGCAGCCCCGGCTGTTCGCCGATCCGGGTCAGGAAATAGCGGCACAGCGCCGGAATGTCGCCCGCCCGCTCGCGCAGCGGCGGCAGCGCCACCGTGACCGGCGAGATGTGCTGGAGCAGTTCGGGCAGGAAATGCCCGGCGGAAACCAGGTCGCGCAGCGGCAGGTTGCTGGCGGTCAGCAGGCGGACATCCACCTTGTAGCTGTAGTTCGCGCCGATCGGGCGCACATCGCCGCGAGTCAGCGAATCGATCAGCCGTTCCTGCACCGAAACGGGCAGGCGATCGATCTCGTCGATGGCCAGCGTGCCGCCGTCGCAATGCTGGAGCGCGCCGATCTGGCGCTCGAACGCGCCGGTGAACGCGCCCTTTTCATGCCCGAAGAGCACCGATTCGATCGAATTGATCGGCATGCCGCCGATGTTCAAGATGCGCAGCGGCATGCGCGAGCGCGGGCTGGCGGCGTGGATCGCGCGGATCAGCATTTCCTTGCCGGTGCCGCTTTCGCCCTCGATCAGCACCGGGCTGTGGTTGCGCGCGGCCTTGGCGGCGACCGCGAGCGCGGCGCGGAAAGTGGGCGCGGCGCCGATCATCGATTCGAAGTCGGGCGTCGTGGTGATCTTTTCGGTCAGCGGGGCCAGTTCGTCGCGCGGGGCCTCGCGCACAGTGGCCGCGCGCAGCGCCTGCATCAGCCGGTCCGGCGCGACGGGTTTGACCAGATAGTCGGTGGCGCCGGCGCGCATCGCTTCCACCGCCAGCAGCGGCGAGGCGCTGGTCGTCAGCATCAGGATGGGCAGGGCGGGGCGGCGGGCCTTGAGTTCGGCGATCAGCGCGCAGGCATCGTCGCCGGGCACCCACTGATCGAGGATGATCGCGTTGAGCTGCATGCCCTGGCGGGTGCCGAGCATGGCGATCGCCGTTTCCGGGTCGCGAGCTATGATCGTGCGCCAGCCTTCACGCGCCGCAAGCGCGGTGATCAGCCGGCACTGGGCCGGCTCGTCGTCGATAAGCATGAGCAGGCGCTGCTCGAAATCCGCCATGATCTGATCCGCGCGGTCCCATCCCCGTGAGTGGAAACCGGGCATACCGCGTCCGGGTAAAGACGGGATTAAGGCTAAGGGCGGGTTCGGACGGGTTGGCGCCATCGCCGGCCCGATCCGCTAACCCCTTGAGCGTCGCGGCGACGGGCGATAGAGACGGCAGCCAGCACCAAACAATATTCCGGGGAACAGTGACATGGCATCTGGCAACGACATCCGCGCCGCGCAGGAAACCGATGGCGGCTTCCTGGTCTTCCTGAAGTGGGGCACCGCGGTCGCAGTGGCTGCCGCCGCCCTGGTGGTCGTGCTGATCGCCTGATGCGTCGCGTGCTTGTCGTGGCCGCCTTGCTGGCGGCCACCGGCTGCGTCCAGAAGATCGCGGAAAGCCGGGTCCGCTCGGCCTTGCTCGATGCCGGGCTTTCGGAACGCAATGCCGAATGCATGGCGGGGCGCATGGTCGATCGCCTGTCGATCGCCCAGTTGCGCAAGCTTGAACGGCTTGAGGGCGAAAAACGCTCGCTTGCCGATTATGTCGTCGCGGTGCGCCGCGTCGGCGATACCGAGGCGATTGCCGTCACCGCCAGTTCGGCGGCGCTTTGCGCCACCGGCTTGGCGCGTTAGACGGTCCCAAGCCCGCGCGCCCGGCCGTCCCGCTCCCGCCGTTCGCGCGGGGCACCTTGCCTGAAAGGATAGTCCCCATGCGAAAACTCGGCCTCATCGGCGGGATGAGCTGGTATTCCACCCGCACCTATTACGATCACATCAATCGCGGCGTGCAGGCCCGCGCCGGCGGCAATGCCAGCGCGCCATTGCTGATCGAAAGCCTGGACTATTCCGATCTGGTGCGCCTTTCGGGCGCGGCAGACTGGAAGCGCGCGGGCGAAGTGCTGGTCGCCTCCGCGCAAAGGCTGGAAACGGCCGGGGCCACCGCGATCGTGATCGGCGCCAATTCGATGCACAAGGTCTACGATGCGGTGGCGGCGGCGGTTTCCGTGCCGGTGCTGCACATCGCCGAATGCGTGGGCGAACGCATGGCCAAGGACGGCATCCGCAAGGCGGCGGTGCTGGGCACGCGCAACGTCATGGTGGAAAGTTTCTACCGCCAGAAGCTGATCGCGCGCGATATCGAACTGCTGCCGCCCGAAATGGGCTTCGTCGAAACGCTCGACCGGATCATCTATGGGGATCTGATTGTCGGCAAGGCCACGCGCCAGGCCGAGCGAGAGCTGAAAACGATCATCACCCATCTGGAACAGGACGGCGCCGAAGCCATCGTGCTGGGCTGCACCGAGCTGGAAATGATCGTCGATGTCGATGCCAACGTCCTGCCGATCTATGATTGCACGCGCATCCATTCCGACGCCGCCGTCGAATGGATCATGGGGTGAGGGCCGATTGAACCGCAACCCATGACCCGCGCCCCGTTCGCGTCCGATCCGGCTCGCTCGCGCGGGCGGGAGTTTGCGCTGGAAGGCGCGCTCGCGCGGGGGCCGCGCAGCGATTACCAGCGCGATCGCGATCGCATCATCCATTCGATCGCGTTCCGCCGGCTGCGCTACAAGACGCAGGTGTTCATCGCGCCCGATGGCGATCACTATCGCGTGCGGCTGACGCACAGCCTGGAAGTGGCGCAGATCGCGCGCGTCATCGCCCGCGCGCTGGGGCTGGACGACGACCTGACCGAAGCGCTGGCGCTGGCGCACGATATCGGCCACCCGCCGTTCGGCCATGCCGGCGAGGATGCGCTGAACGCGGCGCTGCATGCCCATGGCGGCTTCGATCACAACGCCCAGTGCCTGCGCACGCTGATGCGGCTGGAATCGCCCTATTGCGAGCATGACGGCCTCAACCTTACCTGGGAAATGCTGGAAGGGCTGGCCAAGCACAATGGCCCCGTGGCCCGGCCCGGCTGGGCGCTGGCCGAACTCGACGCCGCGTTCCCGATGGACCTGGCCACCTGGCCTTCGCTGGAAGCGCAAGTCGCGGCGATTTCCGACGACATCGCCGATGACAACCACGATATCGACGATGGCCTGCGCGCCGGGTTCCTGGCGCTTGACGAATTGCTGGCGCAGCCGATGGTCGCCGATCAGTGGCGCGCGGTGGAGCGCAAGCATCCTACCGCCCCGCGCGACCGGCAGTTGCGCGAACTGGTGCGCAGCCAGATCGGCCTGATGGTCAACGATGTGATCGCGGAAACGAGCCGCCGCGTGCAGGGCATGACCAGCGTGGCCGATGTGCGCGCCGCCGGCCGGGCAACGGGGGCGTTCTCCCCGGCGATGGAAGAGGAAGAGCGCCGCTTCAAGCGCTTCATGTACGAAAAGCTCTACTACCACCCCGAACAGCTTGCCACCGCCAAGCGCGCCCGGCAGGTGACGGCCGAACTCTTCGCCGCCTATTCGCAGGAGCCGGTGCTGATGGACGAGGAGTGGATCGGCCGCCTGCCGCGCCACGAACCCGCGCGCAGCCGCCATATTGCCGATTATATCGCCGGCATGACCGATCGTTTCGCCATCTCGCGCCATGCCGAGATCTATGGCCGCACGCCCGAAGGCCTGCGCAATGTCTGACGGCGCGGGCCGGCGATGAGCGATCACCTGAAGCCGCGCCGGTTGTGCCTGGTCGGCGCGACCGGGCTGGTCGGCCGTGGGCTGATCGAGGCCGCCGTGGGGCGCGGCGATATTCGCGTGATCGGCGTGGCCCGGCGCGAGATGGCGTTGCCGCACGGCGCGCGCATGGAAATGCTGCTGGCCGATCCGGCCGGCTGGCCCGATGCCATCGCCGCCGCCAATGCCAGCGTCATGGTCTGCGCGCTGGGCACGACCTGGCGCAAGGCCGGGCGCGACGAAGCGGCGTTTCGCGCGGTCGATCGCGATCTCGTGCTGAGCTGTGCCCATGCGGCCAAGGCGGCGGGGATCGGCCACATGATCGTGGTTTCGACGGCGGGCGCCAACCGGGCCAGCCGCCATCCCTATCTGCGCGTCAAGGCGGAGATGGAGGACGCGCTGATGCGCGTGGGGTTGAAGCGTATCGATATCCTGCGCCCCGGCCTGTTGCGCGGCCGCCGCCGCGAACGCCGCCCGGCAGAGCGGCTGGCGATGCACCTTGGCCCGTTGATCGATCCGTTCCTGATGGGCGGGCTGCGCCAGTACCGCTCTATCCGGGTCGATACGCTGATCCAGTCGATCTTCGCGCTGGCGCGGGAAAAGGCCGGCGGGCGCTTCGTCCACGATCACGATGCGATGCATTATGTGATCCGTCGCACCGGGGGATAATTCGCAGTCGCAACAAGGCCGTGGTTGACTTGGCGGCCGCGCCTGCGCATCCCGTGCGCATCGCTGACCGCGCGGGAGAGTCCTGCCGATTCGTGCTTTTGGGACGGATCGACAGGCGCCGAAGGAGCAACCGCCCCGGAATCTCTCAGGCAAAAGGACCGCGTGGGTCGATAGCGATGCTCTGGAAAGTGTCCCGTGCAAAGCACGGGGCCGCCGAAGGGGTAACCCCGGATCGTCTTGCCGAAGCGCTGTCTTCAGGAAGACATGATCCCGGGGGAAAGCTCTCAGGCTTCCGTGACAGAGGGGGCACCTGACGGTGTGCCAAGCTGAGCGGAGTCGTACCTGTGAGCCAAGATTCAAGCCCCGATAGTGCGGGTTTTCCCGATGATGATGAAACCGCTGGACCGCCTGCGGCACTGACGCTGCCGCTGGACCAGTGGCACCGCGCGCGCGGTGCGCGCATGGTGGAGTTCGCCGGGTACTGGATGCCCGTGCAATATGGCGGCGAAGGCGGCGGCATCATCGCCGAACACCTGTGGACGCGCGAAAGCGCCGGGCTGTTCGATGTCAGCCACATGGGCCAGCTTACGGTCAGCGGCAAGCAGGCGGCAGACGCGCTGGAAACGCTGCTGCCCGGCGATATCGCCGCGCTGAAACCCGGCCGGCTGCGCTATTCGCTGCTGCTGGCCGACGATGGCGGCATCCTTGACGATCTGATGGTGACGAACCGGGGGGATCATTATTTCCTCGTCGTCAACGGCGCGACCAAGTGGGACGATATCGGCCACTTGCGCGAAAACCTGCCCGACGCGATCACGCTGAACCATCTGGATGAGCATGGCCTGCTGGCGCTGCAAGGCCCGAGGGCCGCGACAGTGCTGGCGCGCCTGGGGCTGGCGCCGGCGCGACCCGATGCGCCGGGGCTGGCGGACCTCAGCTTCATGCAGGCCGCGCCGTTCCTGTGGCAGGGCCGGCCGCTGGGCGTCAGTCGTTCGGGCTATACCGGCGAGGACGGCTTCGAGTTTTCGGTGCGGGGTGAGGACATCGCCGCGCTGGCCGATGCGCTCTGCGCCGAGGCGGAGGTTCGCCCGATCGGCCTTGGCGCGCGCGATTCGCTGCGGCTCGAAGCGGGTCTGCCGCTTTATGGCCATGACCTGACCGAGCGGACCGATCCCGTTTCCGCCGGGCTGGCTTTCGCGATTTCAAAGCGCCGCCGCGCCGAAGGCGGTTTTCCGGGTGCGGAGCGCATCGGCAAGCTGCTGGCCGATGGCGCGCCCGCTGTGCGCGTCGGCCTTTCGCTGGATGGGCGTATGGCCGCGCGCGAAGGCGCGGCGGTGCTTGCCGGCGAACGGGAAGCCGGGCTGGTCACGTCCGGCGGGTTTTCGCCCAGCCTCGGCCACCCCATCGCCATGGCCTATGTCGATGCCGCGCAGGCCGCGCCGGGCACCCGGCTCGAACTCGACAATCGCGGACGGCGGCTGTCCGCCACCGTCGTGCCACTGCCCTTCGTCCCCCATCGCTACCATCGCTGAGGAGCACCCGATGACCCGTTACTTCACCAAGGATCATGAGTGGATCGACGTTGCCGGTGATACCGGCACAGTCGGCATCACCGATTATGCGCAGGGCCAGCTTGGCGACATTACCTTCGTGGAACTGCCGGCCGTGGGCACGGCGGTGGGCAAGGGCGATGCGGTCGCGGTCGTCGATTCGGTCAAGGCCGCATCGGACGTCTACACCCCGGTCAGCGGCACGGTCAGCGATGTGAACGGCGCGCTGGAAGGCGAGCCGGAACTGGTCAACACCGATGCCGAAGTGGCCGGCTGGCTGTTTCGCCTGACGCTTGGCGATCCGTCCGAACTGGCCGCGCTGCTCGATCAGGCCGCCTACGAAGCCTATATCGCGGAGCTTTGAGCCGATGCGCTACCTGCCGCTGACTCCGGCCGACCGGACGGAGATGCTCTCCGCCATCGGCGCGGATACCATCGACGCGCTGTTCGCCGACGTGCCGGCTGAAGCCCGCCTGCCGGGGCCGGTGGCGGGGCTGCCGGCGCATGCCTCTGAAATGGCGGTGGAGCGGCATATGGCCGCGCTGGCCGCGCGCAACCTGACGGCGGGCGCTGCGCCGTTCTTCCTGGGGGCGGGGGCCTATCGCCATCATATCCCCGCCAGCGTCGATCACCTGATCCAGCGCGGCGAATTCCTGACCGCCTATACCCCCTACCAGCCGGAAATCGCGCAAGGCACGCTGCAAGTGCTGTTCGAATTCCAGACCCAGGTCGCCCGGCTGCTGGGCACGGATATCGCCAATGCCTCGATGTACGATGGCTCGACCGCGTGCTGGGAAGCCATCGCCATGGCGGCGCGGATTACCCGGCGCAAGAAGGCGGTGCTGTCGGGCGGGCTGCATCCGCACTATGGCGAAACCGTGAAGACCATGGCGCGCTTCACCGGCGATGCGATCGACGCGCGCCCGCCGCGCCTCGATGCCGCGCCCGATGATGCGGATGTGATCGCCGCCATCGATGGCGAAACCGCCTGCGTGGTGGTGCAATACCCCGATGTACTGGGCCGCATTCCCGATCTGGCCCTGATCGCCGCCGCCGCGCAGGCGCACGGCGCGCTGCTGGTCGCGGTGGTGACCGAGCCGGTGGCGCTTGGCCTGATCGAGGCGCCGGGCCATCTTGGCGCCGACATCGTGGTGGGCGAGGGGCAGTCGCTTGGCGTGGGCTTGCAGTTCGGCGGGCCGTACCTTGGCCTGTTCGGCTGCCGCGAGAAATTCGTGCGGCAGATGCCGGGGCGCCTGTGCGGGCAGACGGTCGATGCCGATGGCCGGCGCGGCTTCGTGCTGACGCTGTCGACGCGCGAACAGCATATCCGGCGCGAGAAGGCGACGAGCAATATCTGCACCAATTCCGGCCTCTGCGCGCTGGCGTTCAGCATTCACATGACGCTGCTCGGCGGGGCGGGGCTGGCGCGGCTGGCGCAGGTCAACCACGCCCGCGCGCAGGCGGCGGCGCGGCGGTTGGGCCAGGTGCCGGGCGTCGCGGTGCTGAACGATGTCTATTTCAACGAATTCACGCTGATCCTGCCCGGCGATGCCCGCGCCGCCGTGCGCGCGCTGGCGGATCGCGGCGTGCTGGGCGGGGTTTCGCTCGGCCGGCTCTATCCCGGTGAGGGGGGCCTTGATCGCGGCCTGCTCGTAGCGGTGACCGAGATGACCGGGGATGACGAGATCGAGGCGCTGGCCACGGCGCTGGATGACGTGTTGCAAGGAGAGCCGGCATGAGCGCGCTCAATCCCTCCGGCTGGCGCCCCGAGGCCGGCACCGGCGAAAGCGCGGCCGCCCTTGCGCCCACGGCCAGCGGCGATCATGCCCTGGCGCTGGAAGAACCGCTGATCTTCGAACTGGCCGCCCCCGGCGACAAGTGCGGGGTCGATCTCGATGCGCCCGAAAGCCCGCCGTTGCCCGGCCTGGCGCGGTTTCTGCGGGCCGCCATCGCGCCGTTGCCCGGATTGACCGAGCCGGAAGCGGTGCGCCACTACACGCGGCTGTCGCGCCAGAACTATGCGATCGACCTCGGGCCGTTTCCGCTCGGCTCGTGCACGATGAAGCACAACCCCCGCCTGAACGAGAAAGTGGCGCGGCTGGCGGGTTTTGCCGATGTCCATCCGCTCCAGCCGCAGCAGACGGTGCAAGGCGCGCTGGGCGTGATCAACGAACTGGCGTTCTGGCTGGTGACGCTGACGGGGATGCACGGCGTGGCGATGACGCCCAAGGCCGGCGCGCATGGCGAACTGTGCGGCCTGCTGTGCATCAAGGCGGCAATCGCGGCGCGCGGCGAGGACCGGCGCGTGATCCTTGTTCCCGAAAGCGCGCACGGCACCAATCCGGCGACGGCGGCCTTTGCCGGCTTCGCGGTGGAAAGCATCCCCGCGACGGCTGAAGGGCGAGTCGATCTGGCGGCGCTGACCGCCCGGCTCGGCCCCGACGTGGCCGGGGTGATGATCACCAACCCCAACACCTGCGGGCTGTTCGAACGCGACATGAAAGCCATTTCCGACGCGGTTCACGCGGCGGGCGGTTATGTCTATTGCGATGGGGCGAACTTCAACGCGATCGTCGGCAAGGTCCGTCCGGGCGACCTTGGCATCGATGCGATGCACATCAACCTGCACAAGACCTTCTCCACCCCGCATGGCGGGGGCGGGCCGGGTTCGGGGCCGGTGGTCCTGTCACAGGCGCTGTCGCCCTTCGGGCCGCTGCCCTTCACCGCGCGCACCGCCGATGGCGTGGTGCACCTGATCGAGGATACGAACGCGGATGTCTTCCCCCAGCCGGGCGCTTTCGGGCGCATGGCGGCGTTCCACGGCCAGATGGGGATGTTCACGCGCGCGCTGGCCTATATCCTCAGCCACGGCGCGGATGGCTTGCGCCAGGTGGCGGAGGACGCGGTGCTCAACGCCAACTACGTGCTGCGCCGCCTGGAAGACGTGCTCGACGCGCCGTTCGGCCACAGCGGCCCGTGCATGCACGAAGCGCTGTTCAGCGATGCCGGGCTGGCGGACGGTTTTTCCACGCTCGACATCGCCAAGGGGCTGATCGACGAGGGCTTCCATCCGATGACCGTCTATTTCCCGCTGGTGGTGCACGGATCGATGCTGGTTGAGCCGACCGAAACGGAGAGCAGGGCCGGACTGGATCGTTTCATCGCCAGCCTGCGCAGCCTTGCCGAACGCGCGCGCGCCGGCGACGCCAGCCTGAAATCGGCTCCGCATTTCGCGCCGCGCCGCCGGCTTGACGAGACGCAGGCCGCGCGCAAGCCGGTGCTGGTCTGGCGGGAGACTGTCGCTCCCGCCTGAGCCGGCGTTTACATCTTCTTGTCGACGGTGTTGGCGGCGGACTCCAGATCGTCGCCGGCACCGCGCACGGTGTTGCAGGCAGAAGCGCTCAGCACGATGCCACCGGCAACGAGCGCGAAAATCATTTTACGGATCATGGCGAAATCCTCTCAGGCGGCAGTCCTGCCCCAGTGCCGGTCTGCCTGTGGTGCCTAAACACGCGGCAGGTGCTGTGGTTCCAGGCAATCAGACTTCGGCGCGCGCTTCGGCCTGGGTGCGGGCCATGGCAATGCGGCCGGCGCGGTGTTCGCGCCAGGCGATGATGCCGCCGGCGGCCAGGATCGCGGGCGCGCCCAGCCATGTCGTCGATGGCGGAAACTGGTTCCATATCAACCAGCCATAGAGCGTCGACCAGATCAGCGCGGTATAGTCCATGACGATGATCGTGGCGACCGAACCATAGCGCAGCGCGGCGGTCAGCAGCAGTTGCGCCAGCGTGCCGACAATGCCGATCGCCAGCAGCGTCAGCCACTGGAACCCGGTGTGCGCGGTGGCGAAGAACGGCAGCGTCAGCCCGACCATGACGGTTCCGAACAGCGCAAAGTAGAACACCACACTGGCCGGGTCTTCGGTGCGGGCCAGGTCGCGGATCTGGAAGCTGATGATGGCCACCATCAGCCCCGCCGCCAGCCCTGCCGCCGTGCCCAGCGCCGATGCCGGCAAATGGCCGGGCTGGGTGACGATCAGCACGCCGATGAAGCCCAGGATCACCGCTGCCCAGCGCCACGGGCCAACCTTCTCGCGGAACACCAGCACCGACAGCAGCACCGCGAAGATCGGGGTGGTGAAGCCCAGCGTGGTCGCCTGCGCCAGCGGCAGCAGGATCGCCGCGCCGAAGGTGGTGACCATGCCGGTCAGCCCCACGCCCGCGCGGATCGCATGGGTGCCCAGGCGCCGGGTCTTCAGGCGGTGCAGGTTGCCGGTCAGCAGCAGCCATCCGGCGATCATCGGCAGCGTGACGAACTGCCGCCAGAACATGATCTCGGGCAGGCTGACACCCGTCTGGCTGGCGTATTTGGCCAGCATGAACATCGTGGAAAGCATGACGATGGCCAGGGCGCGCAGCGCAAGGCCAAGGAGCGGGCGATCGGAATGCTTCACCCGGCGGCTTTAACGCGCGCGCAAGCTGAGGCAAGGGGCGGCCATGGACGAGTTGACTATGCTGCACACCCTGGCCGGAGCCGCCGCCGTGGCGCTGGCGATGTTCGCGATTCTGGCCGATCGCCGCCGGTTGCGGCGGCGCGATCCCGATGCGGTCGGGCTGGTGCCGTGGACGGCGGTGTTTTTCTGGTCGCTGCTGGCGGCGTGCCTGCTACTGGGCCTGGCCGCGCGCGAATGGCTGGCCGGCTAGAGCCGGGATTTCCCCGATGGCGTACCGCATCCCCGTTCGTGTCGAGCGTAGTCGAGACACGTTGCGCGCGGTGTCTCGACTACGCTCTGCGGGGGGCTGTGTTTACAGGCAGGCTTCCAGATAGGCCTGGTCGAAGCCGAACTGGCGGGCCTTTTCCAGCGTATAGGGGCGCAGGCCCGAAGGGCGGAACTCGCCGATGATCTTGCCGTCGTCGGATTCGTCCAGGTATTCGAACTTGAACAATTCCTGCGTGACGATGACATCGCCTTCCATGCCGATCACTTCGGTGATGTTGGTGGTGCGGCGCGAACCGTCGCGCAGGCGCTTGACCTGGACGATGAGGTCCACCGATTCGGCGATCTGCCGGCTGATGGCTTCCTTCGGGATCTTGATGTCGCCCATCAGGATCATGTTTTCCATACGGCCCAGGCATTCGCGCGGGCTGTTGGCGTGCAGCGTGCACATCGATCCATCGTGGCCGGTGTTCATCGCGGCGAGCAGGTCGAAACACTCCGCGCCACGGATTTCGCCCAGGATGATCCGGTCCGGACGCATACGCAGCGCGTTCTTGACGAGGTCGCCGATGGTGATCGCGCCCTGGCCTTCCAGGTTCGGCGGGCGGGTTTCCAGCGGCAGCCAGTGCGGCTGCTGCAGGCGGAGTTCGGCCGCGTCCTCGATCGTCAGCACGCGCTCGCCGGGGTCGATCATCTTCGACAGGGCGTTGAGCATCGTCGTCTTGCCCGAGCCGGTACCGCCCGAGATGACGACGTTCATGCGGCAGGCGCCGGCGATCTTGAGCGCCGTCGCCATCTTGTCGCTCATCGACCCGAAGTCGCGCAGCATGTCGATGGTGATCGGCTTCTCGGAGAACTTACGAATCGAGATCGCGGTGCCGCGCAGCGACAGCGGCGGAACGATCACGTTGACGCGGCTGCCGTCCTTCAGACGGGCGTCGGCGAGCGGCGTTGTCTGGTCGACGCGGCGGCCGACCGAGTTGCAGATGCGCTGGGCAATCTGGAAAAGATGCTGTTCATCGCGGAACTGGATCGGCGCGATGACAAGCTTGCCCTTCTTTTCGATATAGGTCTGGTCGGGACCATTGACCATGATGTCTGAGATTTCCGGATCATTGATCAGCTCTTCGAGCGGCCCAAGGCCCAGCAATTCGTCAACCAGAACCTTTTCCAGCGCGAACTGTTCACGGCGGTT
>JADLHU010000074.1 GCA_020848655.1 Novosphingobium sp. | reverse complement strand
TTGACCAGCAGGTTCGGGAAGCGCGCCGGAAGCACTGTCGTTTCCTTGCGCGAACCGTCGTAGTTGTCGGCGAAATCGACGGTATCCTTGTCGAGATCGTCGAGCAGGCTGTTCGCCACGCGCGCCAGCCGCGCTTCGGGGTAGCGCATCGAGGCCGGCGGATCGGGGTCCATCGAGCCGAAGTTGCCCTGGCCGTCGATCAGCGGCAGCCGCATCGACCAGTCCTGCGTCATGCGCGCCAGCGCATCGTAGATCGCGCTGTCGCCGTGCGGGTGGTAGTTGCCCATCACGTCGCCGACGATCTTCGCGGACTTGCGATAGGGCCGCCCGGCGACCATGCCGCCTTCCTGGCTGGCGAAGAGAATCCGGCGATGCACCGGCTTCAGGCCATCGCGCACATCGGGCAGCGCACGGCTGACGATCACGCTCATCGCGTAATCGAGATAGCTGGTCTTCATTTCGTCGACGATGTCGACGCGCTGGAACTCGCCCGGAGGGCCGGGGATGTCTAGGATTTCGGTATCGTCGCTCACGCCGTATTATCGTTTATGGTTGCGGAAAATCGTCACAATCCGGCCCTAGGGCAACGGGATCGTGAAAGCCAGCACGGCGTTGTCCCCAGGCGGGAACCAAGGGGGTTTTTCCACATTAACGACCAACATGCGGTGGAACGATATTCAACCGCGGTTCAGTGGTGAAACCCTAGCGCCGCAATGGTTGCAAAATGCACGGTTCGACGCCAGTAGGCGAGCCGGAAGTTTCGAGTTGGGGCGGCATCGTTCTGCGTTCGATGCGTCGCCGCGTGACGTGAGGAGAGAAATTCAATGTTCCTGACCCTGAAGTCCCGGCGCCCCGCGCTGTTTTCGCGTTCCGCCATGGCCGTCTCGCTGGCGCTTGGCGTTGTCGGCGGTGGCTTCGTCGCGGCCACGCCGGCGCTTGCCGCGAAGCAGTCCGCGCCAAAGATGTCTCCCGAATTCCAGAAAGTCGTGATTCCGCTGAACCAGGCGGTCGAGGCCGCCAAGAAGCGCGCCGACGTGGTCGCCGCGAAGGGCAACGCCGCTACGCTGGGTAGCCTGCTCGCGGCCGAGAAGGCCCAGCTTGACCAGGCTTTCGCCGCGATTTCCACCCCGGATGACCGTCTGGTGTTCGGTCAGGTGGCTGTCGGCCTTGGCGGCCTGGCGGAAGACCCGGCGATCCAGCGCCGCGGCATCCAGGCGATGCTCGAAAGCGGCAAGGCCAATCCGGCCGACGTGCCCCGGCTCCAGTTCTTCGCCGGCTCGCTTGCCTATCAGGCGCGCGATTATGGCGCCGCGCGCACCGCGCTGCAGGCCGCGATCACCAGCGGTTATCGCGATAACGATGCGGAAGCGCTGCTCGCCGAAGCCTACATGGCCGACAATCAGGCGGCACAGGGCCTGAACATTCTGATGCAGGCGATCGAGGCGCGCCGCGCCACCGGCACGCCGGCACCGGAAAACTGGTATCGCCGCGGCCTGGGCGCGGCTTACAAGGCCAAGCTGCTCGATCAGGTGGCGAATTTCTCGCTCGGCCTTGTCCAGGCCTATCCCTCCACCGCCAACTGGGGCGGCGCGATCACCATCGTGCGCGAGATCGGCCGTTTTCCCGCGCAGGAAACGCTGGATCTGATGCGCTTGATGGCCCGCACCAGCAGCTATGGCGAGGAGCGCGATTACATCGAATATATCCAGGCCGCCGACGCGCGCCGCCTGCCGGGCGAAGTGCAGAAGGTGATCGAGGCCGGTGTGGCCTCGGGCAAACTGCGTGCCTCCGACCAGTTCGTTGCCGAAGCGCGGACGATTTCGAACGAGCGCATCGCAGCGGACCGCGCCTCGCTGGTCGGGCTGGAGCGTGATGCCCGCGCCGCCAATGCCACTGCCGCCACCGCGGCCGGTGCGGGCGATGCCTTCCTCAGCTATGGCGATGCCGCCAAGGCCGAAGCGCTCTACACGATCGCGCTGGCCAAGCCGGGTGTCGATACCGCGCGCGTTCTTACCCGCCTGGGTATCGCGCAAGTCGATCTGGGCAAGGCTGCCGAAGCCAAGGCCAGCTTCGACAAGGTCGATGGTCCGCGCCAGCCGATCGCCAGGCTGTGGGCGATCTACGCCGCGCAGAAGGCGGGCGGGGCGGACGTCGCGCCGCGCTGACCCCGGCATCGGTTCGAAATGCGAAAGGGCGGTCCGGCAACGGGCCGCCCTTTTCCATGGGTTGCGATGGTGTGGCGGTAGGCCGCGTGTTCCTTATTCGACCGGGCGAAATTCGCCGCTCGGCTCGTCAAGTACGTGCAGCACGCCGTCGGCGATGGCGAAGAACGCACCGCGCAGCCTGAGCTTGCCCGAACGCTCCTTGCTGCGGATGCACGGGAATGTCCGCAGATTCTCGATGCTCACGCGGACGCCGGCGTGCTCCATGGCTCGCTCCGCTTCGCGCCCGGTGGTGCCGTGCTTTGCCGCGATCGGGACACGCGCTTCGTCCAGCAGGCCGATCCAGTCGGCGATGAAGCCGCCTTCGCCGCGCTCCGCACCGTGCAGGTCTTGGGTCAATGCCGCCTTGCAACCGCCACACAGGCCATGGCCCATGACGATGATTTCCTTGACCTGAAGCACCTGCACCGCGAATTCCAGCGCCGCCGAAACACCGTGATGGCCAGGATTGGTTTCGAACGGCGGCACCAGCGCAGCGACATTGCGCACCACGAAAATCTCGCCCGGGTGCACGTCGAAAATCTGCGAGGGATCAACGCGGCTGTCGGAGCAGGCGATGATCATCACTTCGGGCTGCTGCCCTTCGCCAAGTTCTTGCCAGCGTTCGCGGTTTTCCGACCAGCCGGTCTGGCGGAAACGGCGATAGCCCGTAAGCAGGTGGTCGAGGACGGGGGAGGTGGATGCTTCGTCGGTCATGGCTATGCTAATGGCTGCGAAGATTGGCACTGGCAAGGCCCGAGAACTGCGCCTATCTGGACCGCATGAACGACCTTTCCGCCGCTCCGCAGCCCGAGGAACCCCGGGCAGAACGCCAGCGCAAGCCCGATTGGATCAGGGTCAAGGCCCCAACGTCCAAAGGCTATGGCGAAACCCGCGATCTGATGCGGGGCCTTGGCCTCAACACGGTGTGCGAGGAAGCGGCCTGCCCGAACATCGGCGAATGCTGGACGAAGAAGCATGCCACGGTGATGATCCTGGGCGATGTCTGCACGCGGGCCTGTGCGTTCTGCAACGTCAAGACCGGGATGCCGCGCAAGGTCGATCCGCTGGAGCCGGACCACGTTGCCGAAGCCGCCGCCAAGCTGGGGCTTGAACATATCGTCATTACCTCGGTCGATCGCGACGATCTGCCCGATGGCGGCGCCGGCCAGTTCGTCAAGGTGATCCAGGCGCTGCGCCGGACCACGCCCGCAACCACGATCGAGATCCTGACCCCGGACTTCCGTGGCAAGATGCGCGCGGCGGTGGAAGCGATCGTCGAGGCCCGGCCCGATGTCTACAACCACAACCTGGAAACCGTGCCCCGGCTTTATCCCACGATCCGCCCCGGCGCGCGCTATTACGCGTCGCTGCGGCTGCTCGAACAGGTGAAGGCGCACGATCCTTCGATCTTCACCAAGTCCGGCGTGATGCTGGGGCTGGGCGAGGAACGGCTCGAAGTCCATCAGGTGATGGACGACATGCGCTGCGCCGACATCGATTTCCTGACCATGGGCCAGTACCTTCAGCCGACGCCCAAGCACGCGCGGGTTATGGAATTCGTCACTCCCAAGGCGTTCGACGCCTATGGCGCCATCGCGCGGTCGAAGGGCTTCCTCCAGGTCGCGGCATCGCCGCTGACCCGGTCGAGCTATCACGCGGGCGATGATTTCCGCCAGATGCGCGCCACGCGCGAGGCGCAACTGGCCAAGCGGCCTTCATGAGAAATGGCAGCGTGAGAACGGCCAACTGATGCCCGGTATCCAGGAAATCCGGCGGCTACCCTACAGCGCCGGGCAGATGTTCGATCTTGTCGCCGATGTCGGCCGCTATGGCGAATTCCTGCCCTGGATTGTCGCCACGCGCGTGAAGTCCGACAGCGAGGACGTGATGGTGGCCGACATGCTGATCGGCTTCAAGGCGCTGCGCGAGAAATTCACCTCGCGCGTGGAAAAGCGCCGGCCGGAGGAAATCCGCGTCCACTATGTCGATGGGCCGCTGCGCGATCTGGACAATCGCTGGCTGTTCCGCCCGCTGGGCGATCACGCCTGCGAGATCGACTTCTCGGTTCAGTTCGCGTTCCGCAACGCGATATTCGAAGCGCTGGCCGGGCAGTATTTCGACAAGGCCTTCCGCAAGATGGTCGCCGCGTTCGAAACGCGGGCCGAGCAGCTTTACGGCAGCAGCAGTTCGAGCGCGACTAGCGTCGCCTGATGGCGCACGGTGGCGCGCGACGTGCCATCGAGCAGCTTTTCCTCGGCGTTGATCTCGTCGCTGCCGCGCACCGCGCGGGCGAAGACGACCGTGCCCACCGGCTTCATCGCGCTGCCGCCGTCCGGCCCGGCAATGCCGCTGATCGCCACTGCCACGTCGGCGCCGCTGTGCTTGAGCGCGCCTTGCGCCATGGCCCAGGCAGTCGCCACCGAAACCGCGCCGAAGGTGTCGATGATGTCCATGGCCACGCCCAGCACTTCGTGCTTGGCCTCGTTCGAATAGGTCACAAAACCGCAATCGAGCACGCTTGACGAGCCGGCGATCTCGGTCAGCGCGGCAGCGACGAGGCCGCCCGTGCAGCTTTCCGCCAGCGCCACGCGGCGACCGACGGCGATGTTTTCGGCAACGACCCGCGCGGCGAGCGCGACGATGTCATCGGGAAGCAGGCTATCACCGGAAAACGGGCTGGCGCTCATCGAATCAGGCCTTGCACAGGTTGATGGCGCCCATCTTGCGCTCACCCGCCTTGCTGCCAAGGCCCACCGCCAGCGCGATCAGTTCGGCGGTGTTCTGCGGCGGCAGCGGGGCCAGCAGGCGAACCAGGCTGTCCACGATCGGGCAGCGCTCCACCGGCAACTTCTGGCCGACCATGCCGGCCATCGCCGCGTCGAGCATCTGCTGGAGCGACGTGTCGGGCATGCCCCGGATCAGCGAATTGGCATCGGCGTTGGACGATGTGCTGATCTTCAGGAACGCCGCCTTGGCGCCGGGCCAGGCGCTGGCCTTGCCGGCGGAATAGCTGGCGGCGAGCCGATCACCGTTGCGGCGCAGGAAGGCATCGGGCCCCAGCGCGGTGCTGCAGCGCTGCGTGGTGCCGGTGATGACGCTGGGCAGCGCATAGGTGGCCAGCGACGTGAATTCGGCCGGGGTCAGGCACGGGCTTTCGGCGGCCTGCGCCATGCCCGGCGCGGCGGCAAGGACGGCGGCGGCAATCGCGGTGAAACGGCGCATGAAACAAGTCCTCCGATACACAGACTGACTATGGGGTTGGCAGGCCTCAGGGGGGTCGGCAGGCTTCAGGTGCGAACGAGGCTGGCGACGGCCTGCGCCGCGATGCCTTCGCCCCGGCCGGTGAAGCCCAGCTTCTCCGTCGTCGTCGCCTTCACGCTAACCGCGCCGATGTCAACGGCCAGCAGTTCGGCAAGCCGCGCGCGCATGGCATCGCGGTGTGGGCCGATCCTGGGCGCTTCGCAGATGATCGTGACGTCGACATTGCCCACGCCATAGCCCGCCTCGGTCGCAAGGCCGATGGCATTGGTCAGGAAACGGTCGGACGAAGCGCCGCGCCATTGCGGATCGCCGGGCGGGAAATGCTGCCCGATATCGCCCGCGCCGATCGCGCCAAGGATGGCGTCGACCAGCGCGTGAATGGCGACATCGGCATCGCTATGCCCGGCCAGCCCCTGATGATGCGCGATCCGCACACCGCACAGCCACAGCTCCGCGCCGTCTTCCAGGCGATGCACGTCGAACCCCGTGCCGATCCGTAGGGCAGGGGCGGGGCGAGCGAAATCGCTGGCGAAGGTCAGCTTGTGCAAGGCTTCGTCTCCATCGACCAGCGCGACGTCGAGGCCATAGGCCTGCGCCACTTGCGCGTCATCCCCGGCGGTCGGCGCGCCGGGCCATTCGCGATGGGCGGCAAGGATCGGTTCGAAGCGGAAGGCCTGCGGCGTCTGCACGCGGCGCAGCGCCTCGCGCCGCGCCGGCGCGCCCATCAGCGCGCCTTCGGCATGGGCCAGGCTATCGACGACCGGCAGCACGGGAATGGCGGCGGCGTGCGTTGCAAGCGCGGCCAGCAACCGGGCGATTACAGGCGCCGTCAGGCCGGGGCGGGCCGCATCGTGGATCAGCACGCCAGCAGGGGCGCTGCCAGCCAGCGCCTCAAGTGCCAGGCGCACCGATTGCTGCCGCGTTACGCCGCCGGTCACCAAGCGCACGCCGGAGATGCCCGCCAGCGCGGCGACGGCCACATCCTCGGCCCCTTCGGGAATGGCGACGACGATCGGCGCAATGCCGGCAGCGGCCAGCGCCTCGGCCGAATGGCGCACCACCGGCTTTCCCCGCCAGAGCGCGAACTGCTTGGGCAAGGGCTGGCCGGCGCGCAACCCTTGGCCCGCCGCGACGATGATCGCCGCCGTTGGCAGAGTGCCTGTGTCAGGGGGGAGCGGTTTGCCGGCCATCGTGCGCAGCGCGTAATCGCTTGCCGAAGCAAGGGCAATCCACTATGCGCTGCCTGTTTTTTAGGCAGATCGTGACCCGCATGACAACGCTTCCTCCGCCGCCGCAACTCGCGCCGATCATGGTCGGTCCGGTGCGGATCGATACCCCTGTCGTGCTTGCACCCATGACAGGTGTCACTGACATGCCCTTCCGTGCGCTTGTGCGCCGCTTCGGGTCGGGACTGAACGTCACCGAGATGATCGCATCGCCCGCGATGATCCGCGAAACGCGCCAGTCCTTGCAGAAGGCGGCCTGGCATCCGCTGGAAGAGCCTGTATCGCTGCAACTGGCCGGCTGCGTTCCCGCCGAGATGGCGGAAGCGGCCAAGCTCAATGCCGATCGCGGCGCGGCGATCATCGATATCAACATGGGCTGCCCGGTGAAGAAAGTGGTCAACGGCGATGCCGGTTCGGCGCTGATGCGCGACCTGCCGCTGGCGGCGAAACTGATCGAGGCGACGGTGAAGGCGGTGGACGTTCCCGTTACCGTCAAGATGCGCATGGGCTGGTGCCACGACAACCTCAACGCGCCGGAACTCGCCCGGATCGCGCAGGATCTGGGCGCGAAACTGATCACCGTCCACGGGCGCACCCGCAACCAGATGTACAAGGGCGAAGCCGACTGGGCTTTCGTCCGCAAGGTCAAGGACGCGGTGTCTCTGCCGGTGATCGTGAACGGCGACATCTGCTCGATCGAGGACTGCGCGACCGCCCTGGCCTTGTCGGGCGCCGACGGGCTGATGATCGGGCGCGGCGCTTATGGCAAGCCATGGCTGCTGGGGCAGGTCATGCACTGGCTGCGGACCGGCACTGCGCTGGCAGACCCCACGCTGGACCAGCAATATGCCCTGATTTGCGAACATTACGAAGCGATGCTCGATCATTACGGCAAGGAAACGGGCGTAAAGATGGCGCGCAAGCATCTTGGCTGGTACACCAAGGGCCTGGCCGGTTCGGCCGAGTTCCGCAACCGCGTGAACGTCATCGACGATGCCGCGCAAGTCCTGCGTTCGCTGGGGGAATTCTATGCCCCGTATCGCCACCGCCAGGCGGCATGACGGCACCTGCCAAGCAATCCGGCCCCGATGCGCAGCGCCAGCTTGCCAGCCTGCCGCTGGCCATTGTCCTGCTTTCGCCGGGACAGCGCATCGCATCGGCCAATCCGGCGGCCGAACAGTTCCTGGGGCAGAGTTCCCGCCGGCTTTCCGGCCGTAACCTGGGCGATGTCCTGACGTTTGCCGAAGCCCGCCTGGCCGAGCGCGTGGCCGATGCCGAAAGCCCGGTTTCCGCGCGCGAGGTCAACGTGATCGTGGCGGGGCTGGGGCCGCGCCGCATCGATGTGACGCTGACGCCGATCGTCGACGATGCGGGCTGGCAACTGCTGTCGCTGCATGATTCGAGCGCGGCCGAAGCTTTGGGTGACGATTCGGGCGCGCCCGACGATCCGATCCTGCGCGGACCGGAAATCCTGGCGCACGAGATCAAGAACCCGCTGGCCGGCATTCGCGGCGCGGCGCAATTGCTGGGCCGCAAGGTCGATGGCAAGGATCGCGCGCTGACCGATCTGATCGCGGGCGAAGTCGATCGCATCGCCACGCTGATCGACCAGATGCAGACGTTGAGCCGGCGCACCGCCGCTCCGGTCGAGCCATGCAACCTGCACGAGGCCGCGCGCCGCGCGATCGCGGTGATCGATGTCGCCAACGGCATCGATGGCGCGCGCATCGAGGAGGAATTCGATCCGTCGCTGCCCTCGGTGCTCGGCTCGCCCGACGGGCTGGTGCAGGTTCTGATCAATCTGCTCGCCAATGCGCGCGAAGCCTGCCGCGATCAGGTCAAGCCGCGCATCGTGGTGCGCACGCGCTTCGCCAGCGGGTTGCAGCTCCATTCGTCCACCGCCGGGCGGCCGGTGCGCCTGCCGGTGGAACTGCGCGTCAGCGACAATGGCCCCGGCGTCGATCCGGCCATGCGCGATCATATCTTCGATCCCTTCGTGACCACGAAAAAGACCGGGCAGGGGCTTGGCCTGCCGCTGGTGCGCAAGCTGGTGCGCGACATGAACGGGCGCATCACGCACGAACGCGACGAGGCCAAGGGCTGGACGCATTTCCGCGTGCACCTGCCGCTCGCAACCGAGCCGCGCACCCGGCGCAAGGACGGGGCCAGCAAGGACGGTGCCAGCAAAGACGGAGCGCCAAAAGACGGCGCTGCCAGGGAAGGGATCGCTGCATCGTGAAAGTGCTTCTTGTCGAAGATGATCCGTCGATCGCGATCGTCATCACCGCGGCGCTGGAGGCCGAAGGCTTCCGTGTCAGCCCCTGCGACAGCATTGCCGAGCGCGATCGCCTGCTGGCTGGGGAAAGTTTCGCCGCGCTGGTGACCGACGTGGTCCTGCCCGATGGCGACGGCATTGAAACGCTGGGCCGCGTGCGCGAACAGTTCCCCGCCATGCCGGTCATCATCCTCTCGGCGCAGAATACGCTCGATACAGCGGTACGCGCCAGTGATACCGGGGCGTTCGAGTATTTCCCCAAGCCGTTCGATATCGATGAACTGGCGCGCACCGTTCGCCAGGCCGTGGGCGCCAGCAGCGTGGCGGGCGACGATGTGGGGGACGTGCCGATCGGGCAGGGGCTGCCGCTGGTCGGTCGCAGTGCGCCGATGCAGGCAGTCTACCGCATGATCACGCGCGTACTGCGCAACGATCTGACCGTGCTGATCCTGGGCGAATCGGGCACGGGCAAGGAACTGGTCGCCGAAGCGATCCACCAGCTTGGCGGGCGGCGTGACGGGCCATTCGTCGCGGTGAACACCGCCGCCATCCCGGCCGAACTGATCGAAAGCGAACTGTTCGGGCACGAAAAGGGCGCTTTCACCGGCGCTGTCGCGCGCCATGTCGGCAAGTTCGAACAGGCGGCCGGTGGTACGCTGTTCCTCGACGAAATCGGCGACATGCCGATGCAGGCGCAGACCCGGCTGCTGCGCGCGCTGCAATCGGGCAGCATCCGCCGCGTTGGCGGGCGCGAGGAAATCCGCTTCGATGCGCGCATCATCGCCGCCACCAACAAGTTCCTGGAACCGCTGATCGCGGCCGGCCAGTTCCGCGAGGATCTGTATTACCGACTCAACGTCGTGCCGATCAACCTGCCGCCGCTGCGCGAACGACCGGACGATGTGGAAGCGCTGGCGCGGCATTTCCTCCAGCTTGCCGCCAGCGAAGGCCTGCCGCGCCGCCAGTTGACGCCCGACGCTGCCGAACTGCTGCGCCGCCAGCCCTGGCGCGGCAACGTGCGCGAACTGCGCAACTTCATCTACCGCATGGCCTTGCTGGCGCGCGAGGACATCGTCGATGCCGCTGCGCTTCAGCCGATGCTGGAGCAGGCGCACAAGGCGCAGGGCGAGACCATCGAGGGCGGCACCAGCCTGGAAGTGGCCGTGGCGCGCTGGCTGGTGGAGGCCCGCCCGCCCGCGGGTGCTGTCTACGATTCGGCGCTGGCCGCGTTCGAACGGCCGCTCTTCGCCGAAGTGCTGCGCGAAACCGCCGGTAACCAGCTTCGCGCCGCACAACATCTTGGCATCAATCGCAACACGTTGCGCAAGCGGCTGAGCGAACTGGCGATCGACCCCGAGGAATTCGCGCGCCGGGGATAGCATCGTAACGGGTGGCCGGTGATTTTTGGTTCCCAGGCCACAGCAGTGTTGTATTGGTGCAACGATGAGCAGCGAGATTCCTCCCCGTCGACGGCGCTGGTCGCGCTGGCGGCGGCGCGCGCAGATCGTCGCGCGGCGTGCGAATTTCTTCGCCGTGATCGAGGTAGTCTCGGTCATCGCCTTCCTGATCATGACCGCGACGACGTGGATCGCGCTCGATGCCCAGGCGGCCAAGGCGCAGCTCATGCCCAGCGATCTGACCGCGGTACTGCTGATCGGCACACTGGTTCCGGCCATGGCCATCCTGGTCCTGCTCGGCCGGCGCATGGCGCTGCGGCGCGCGGCCGGAAGCATCGGCGGCACCGGCCAGATGCATGTGCGCCTGGTGTTCCTGTTCTCGCTGATTGCCGCGATCCCGACGCTGCTGGTGGTGATCTTCGCCTCGTGGCTGTTCCAGTCCGGCGTGGAATTCTGGTTTTCCGACAATTCGCGCGGACTGCTGGAAAACGCCAACAAGCTGGCGCGCGGCTATTACGAGCAGACCCAGCGCGACGTCGGCTATGAATCGGTCGCCATGGCCGAGGACATGCGCAGTTTCCTCAGTTCGGAATCGATCGCCAGCCCGGCTTTCGCGGAATTCTATTCCTATCAGGTGATCAACCGGAAGCTGAACGAATCGGCGATCCTTCAGAAAAGCACCGATGGCCAGTTGCGCACCGCCGCCATCGTCGATCCCGAAGGCAACAACGCCCAGCCCCGCGTGACGCCCGATGTACTACGCCGCATCGATGGCGGCGAGGCCATGGTCATCAACGCCAGCGCCAACAAGATCGAGGCGGTCACGCCGATCGACCGCGCTTCGGGCGTCTATCTTTACACCGCGCGCAGTTCCGATCTTCTGGCATTCAGCCAGGGGCGGCGCGCCGAGAACATCGTCCAGGCCTACGAAGTCCTCACGCGCCGCGCCCGCGTGCTGCAACTGCGCTTCAACGTCGCGCTTTTCGTGGCCTCTCTGGCGCTGGTCGGGCTGGCGGTGTGGTTCGGGCTACGCTTTGCGGACCGGCAGGTGAAGCCGCTCTACCCGCTGGTCGATGCGGCGCGGCGCGTCGGCAGCGGCAACTTCTCGCTGCGGCTCGAAGGGCGCTCCGGGTCAGACGAGATCGGCCTGCTCAACCGCGCCTTCAACCGCATGACCGCGCAGATCGAAAAGCAGACCCAGGCATTGATGAGCGCCAACCTGCAATTGCAGGAACGCCGGGCCTTTATCGAGGCTGTGCTGGAATCGGTGACGGCCGGGATCATCTCGCTGGACGGGCAGGGCCGCGTGCTGCTGATGAACAGCACCGCCCAGCGCCTGCTGTTCGACAGCAACGATCAGGGACCGGTGGGCCTGACCCTGCGTGATATCGCGCCGCAGATCGCCGGCATGATCGAGGACGAGCGCGCCAGCGGCATCGTGCAGTACAGCAAGGGCGGCGATCTTCTGACGCTGGCGGTGAAGATCAGCCGCGACGGGCAGGGCTTCGTCATCACCTTCGAGGACATCACCCGCCAGTTGCTCGATCAGCGGCAGGCGGCATGGTCTGACGTGGCGCGGCGCATCGCGCACGAGATCAAGAACCCGCTCACTCCGATCCAGCTCGCCACCGAGCGGCTGAACCGCCGCTATGGCAAGCAGATCGAGACCGATCGCGCCCTGTTCGAGGACCTGACCAGCACGATCATCCGGCAGGTTGGCGACCTGCGGAAGATGGTGGACGAGTTCTCCTCGTTCGCGCGGTTGCCCAAGCCGGTGTTCCGCATGGAGAATCCGGTCGATCTGGCGCGGCAGGCGCTGTTCCTTCAGGAAGTGGCGCGGCCCGACATCCAGTTCGCCTTCAAGGCGGTCGAAGCGATCGAGCTGATCGCCTGCGATCGCCACCAGTTCGGCCAGGCGATGACCAATGTGCTCAAGAACGCGGTGGAGGCCGTGGACGCCAAGGCGAAGACGGCGGACGAGGGCTATCGCCGCCGCATCGCCGTTCAGATGGCGATGGCCGGCGGGGAAGCGGACCGCACCGTCGAAATCGCCATCACCGACAACGGCATCGGCCTGCCCACCGACCGCGAGCGGATCATCGAACCTTACGTGACCACGCGCGAAAAGGGCACGGGCCTTGGCCTCGCCATCGTCAACAAGATCGTCGAGGAACACGGCGGCGAGATGACGTTCAGCCCGGTCGAGGGCGGGACACGCGTTACCATGACCTTTGCCTGCGAGCCGGTGGCCGTCAGGCGCAATTCGGAAGCCGCGGAATGAACACTGTCGCTGTAACTGCACGGGAGGCTCAATGGCGCTAGATATCCTGATCGTTGACGACGAACGAGACATCCGCGAACTCGTCGCCGGGGTGTTGAGCGACGAAGGCTATGACACGCGCACCGCCGGAGACAGCCAGTCGGCGATCGAAGCGGTGGACCAGCGGCGCCCGTCGCTGGTGCTGCTCGACGTGTGGCTCCATGGCAGCCCGATGGACGGTCTCGAAGTGCTCGACGCGATCAAGGCGCGCGAGCCGGAACTGCCGGTCATCATCTTCTCGGGACACGGCAACATCGATACCGCCGTCGCCGCGATCAGCCGCGGCGCGATGGATTTCATCGAAAAGCCGTTCGAAGCGGAAAAGCTGCTCCACCTTGTCGCGCGCGCGACCGAGACCGAGCGCCTGCGCCGCGAAAACGCGCAGCTTCGCCAGGATTTCAGCAATGCCGAGGAGTTCACTGGCAGCAGTTCGGCCATCAATCAGGTGCGTGCCACGCTGAAGCGCGTGGCCAATACCGGCAGCCGCCTGCTGATCACCGGACCGGCCGGCGCCGGCAAGGAAGTCGCCGCGCGGCTGCTGCATAGCTGGAGCGCGCGCGCCGGCAGCGCCTTCGTCAGCGTGAGTTCGGCGCGTATCACGCCCGAACGGTTCGAACAGGAACTGTTCGGCGAAGAACAGGACGGCAGCCTGGTGCGTCCCGGCCTGCTGGAAATGGCCGATGGCGGCACGCTCTATCTCGATGAAGTGGCCGACATGCCGCTGTCCACCCAGGCGCGCATCCTGCGCGTGCTGACCGAACAAGCCTTCGTTCGCGTCGGCGGGCTGCGGCAGATTCGGGTGGACGTGCGTGTCGTTTCCTCCAGTTCGCGCAACCTTGAAAAGGAAATCGCCGAGCGGCGCTTCCGCGAGGACTTGTTCTACCGGCTCAACGTGGTGCCGCTAAGCGTGCCATCGCTGACAGAGCGACGCGAGGATATTCCCGCGCTCGTCGAACATTTCTTCACGCGCTATGCCAACGAGCAGGGCGTTCCCCCGCCCGAGATCAGCGGCGACGCGATGACCGCACTGCAAACCTATGAATGGCCAGGCAATGTTCGCCAGTTGCGCAATGTGGTGGAGCGTACCGTCATCCTGACCCCGCGCGACAAGCTGGGCCTGATCGAGGCAGAGATGCTGCCGCCCGAAATTCTCAGCACCCGCCTGCAGGGCGATTCGCGCATGTCATCGATGATGGGCGCGCCGCTGCGGGAAGCGCGCGAGAATTTCGAGCGTGAATACCTGCGCGTCCAACTCCGCCGCTTCTCGGGAAATATCTCCAAAACGGCGGCATTTATCGGGATGGAACGCTCCGCATTGCACCGCAAGCTCAAGCTTCTCGGCCTTGCCGACCGGCGCGGCGACGACGGCGACGAGGTCGAGGACGCGGAGGATTGATCGCCATCGCCAGTTTCAGATTTACCTGAAGCGGCGGAACGATTAGAAACACTCGTAATCAGCGGCCCGTCTCCTCGCCGGGCCAGATTGCGGACCGCATAAGCGGCCGCCAAAAATAGGAGCACAGAACATGGCTGGACGTACCCTTTCCGCGCGCCCCAAACCGGCCCCTCAGCCGGAACCGGAAATCCCGGCGGCCAAGGCGGACCCCGAAACCGAAGCCGCCCCGGTAACCAAGGCCGCTTCGAAGGCGGCTCCAAAGACAACCTTGAAGGCGGCGTCCAAAACGGCGGTGGCAAAGACAGCCGAAGCTGCTGCCGCTCCTGCCACGGGAAATGGCAACAAGGGACCGAATCTCCAGGACCAGTTCCTCAACCTGCTGCGCAAGAACAAGACCCCGGTGACGATGTTCCTGGTCAAGGGCGTCAAGCTGCAAGGCATCGTGACCTGGTTCGACAATTTCTCCATCCTGCTGCGCCGGGATGGCCAGTCGCAGCTCGTCTACAAGCACGCGGTCTCCACGATCATGCCCAGCACGCCGATCGACGTGCGGCAGTTTACGGTGGCGGACGGCGCCAAGAAGGGACGCCTGCTACAGGACGTGTTCCTGTCCAGCATCCGCAGCGCCGGCGCGCAAGTGACGATGTTCCTGGTCAACGGAGTGATGCTTCAGGGCCGCGTCGCCGCCTACGATCTGTTCTGCATGCTGCTGGAACGCGAAGGCTACGTGCAGCTTGCCTACAAGCACGCCGTTTCCACGATCCAGCCGGTCACGCCGGTCGATCTGATCGGCGAAAACGATGAAGACGGGGCAAGCTGATCCAGTCAGACGAACTCCAGGGTGAAGTCACCCGCGGCGCGCGGGCGCTGGTGGTGTGTCCGCAACTGCGCGGACGCACGTACCAGGACCCGGACTCGCGCCTTGAAGAGGCGAAGGGCCTGGCGCTGGCGATCGGCATCGTCGTGGCGGATGCCTTCATCCTTCCGATCCGCGAAGCGCGCGCCGCAACGCTGTTCGGGGAAGGCCAGGTCCAGAACATCGCCGTCGCCTGCGAGCAGTCCGAAGCCGAACTGGTCATCGTCGATGGCGCGCTTTCTGCGATCCAGCAGCGCAATCTTGAGGAAAAGCTCAAGCGCAAGGTGATCGACCGCACCGGGCTGATCCTGGAAATCTTCGGTGAACGCGCCGCCACCGCTGAAGGGCGGTTGCAGGTGGAACTGGCCCATCTTGATTATCAGGCCGGGCGACTGGTGCGTAGCTGGACTCACCTTGAACGCCAGCGCGGCGGCTTTGGCTTCCTCGGCGGCCCGGGGGAAACCCAGATCGAGGCGGACCGCCGGCAGATCCGCGATCGCATGGCCCGGCTGCGCAAGGAACTGGAGCAAGTGCGCCGCACGCGCGGCCTGCATCGCGATCGGCGCGAAAAGGCGCCTTGGCCGGTCATCGCGCTGGTGGGCTATACCAATGCGGGAAAATCTACGCTTTTCAACCGCTTGACTGGTTCCGATGTCATGGCGGAGGATTTGCTTTTCGCCACGCTCGATCCCACCATGCGGGCCATTCGCTTGCCTGGCGTCGAAAAGGCGATCCTGTCTGATACCGTGGGCTTCATTTCCGATCTGCCGACGCAGCTCGTCGCCGCCTTCCGCGCAACGCTGGAGGAAGTGACGGCGGCCGACGTTGTCCTGCACGTTCGCGATATCGCCAATCCCGAAACCGAAGCGCAGAAGCGCCAGGTCCTCGCGGTGCTGGAAGAACTCGATCTGATCGAAGCCGATGGCGGCGCGCCACGCGTGCCGATCATCGAAGTGTGGAACAAATGGGATCTTCTCGATGGCGCGCGGGCGGAAGAGCTGGGCGCCGTCAGGGCCGCGCATCCTGACGATATCATCGTTCCTGTATCGGCACTTACGGGTGAGGGTTGCAGTGAATTGCTTGAAGTGGTCGGGCATCTTCTGACCACCGACGCCAAGCTCTACAGCTTTGTCCTGCCCGCCGCCGATGGACAGCGCATCGCGTGGCTCCACGCCCACGGCGAAGTGGTGCGCGAAGAGGATTGCGCCGATGGCGAAAGCCACGGGGAAGGGGGCCCGCAGCGCCGCCTGGAAGTGCGCCTGTCGCCGCGCGAACTAGGCCGGTTTTCCCGCCTCTGACGCTTTGACCGCCTGCCATAACGCTTCCTGTTGATCCACGCTCAGCGCGTCGAAGGCTGCGCCTTGCGTGGCGGCCAGCGCTTCCATCGCGCGGAAACGAGCTTCGAACTTGGCGTTGGCGGCGTGCAGCGCGTCCTCGGGTGCGATGCCATGCGCGCGAACGAGGTTCACGGCGGCGAACAGCAGGTCGCCGGCTTCCTCCATGCGGTGCGTATCGTCGATGGCTTCGGCGAGTTCGTCCAGTTCCTCGCGTACCTTGGCGGCGGGGCCGGCGGAATCGGGCCAGTCGAAACCGACGCGCGCGGCGCGCTTCTGCAACTTTTCGGCCCGCATCAGCGCCGGCAAGGCCAGCGCCACGCCGTCGAGCGCGCTCGTCGCGCCCTTGGCCGCGCGTTCGGCGGCTTTCAGCTTTTCCCAGCGCTCGGTCTGCCGCTCGCCGTGGTCCGCCGCGTCTCCGAAAATGTGGGGCCCGAAGATATGGGGATGCCGGGCTTCCAATTTGTCGGAAATCGCCGTCGCACCATC
>JADLHU010000073.1 GCA_020848655.1 Novosphingobium sp. | reverse complement strand
ATGTAGCTCGTGTCCTTCACCATGAAGATGAAGTCGGTCATCGCCGGCGAATAGACGTCGCCGCCCGCGCACGGGCCCATGATGACGCTGATCTGCGGGATCACACCCGAGGCCTGCACATTGCGGCGGAACACGTAAGAATAACCCGCCAGCGCCGCGACACCTTCCTGAATGCGTGCACCGCCTGCGTCGTACAGGCCGACGATCGGCGCACGCGCCTTCAGCGCCATGTCCTGCAGCTTGGTGATCTTCAGCGCATGAGTCTCGGACAGCGAGCCGCCGAACACGGTGAAGTCCTTGGCGAACACGAACGTCTTGCGGCCGTTCACGGTGCCCCAGCCGGTGACCACGCCGTCGCCGGGGACCTTGTTCTTCTCCATGCCGAACTCGACCGAGCGATGCTCGACGAACATATCGAATTCCTCGAACGAGCCTTTATCCAGCAACAGCTCGATGCGCTCGCGGGCGGTCAGCTTGCCGCGGGCGTGCTGCGCCTCGATGCGCTTGTCGCCGCCGCCCTTCTTGGCTCCGGCGCGGCGTTCGTCGAGTGCTTCGAGGATGTGCTTCATGGAAATTCCGTCCCAACTTAGGCGGCGGGCGCCGCGCATGACCCGTGGTGGGCAGCGTTCTAGCACGCAGTTTGGGCGGGGGAAAATGGCTCTCCCACCCCGAAAATGGCGGGTCTGGCTGGCCTGCGGCCCGTGCTAAAAGGCGCTCCTGACAAGGGATTCGCTGGCATGACCGACACCACGACCACACAGGCTTCAGGCGGCGCCACCGGCGGGGTGCGCACCCTGCTGCGGCTGGAGGGCCTGGCGCTGGCCGTCGCCTGCATGGTTTTCTACAGCTACTTCGAAGGCTCGTGGGCGATGTTCGCGCTTCTGCTGGTGGTGCCAGACCTGAGTTTCCTCGGCTACCTGCGCGGCCCGCGCGTCGGCGCTGTGGCTTACAACATCGCCCATGCGGCCATCCTGCCGATGCTGCTCGGCATCTTTGCGATGGTCACGTCCTCCGCACTGGCGATGCACCTGTCGCTGATCTGGTGCGCGCATATCGGCTTCGACCGTGCCCTCGGCTATGGCCTTAAATACGACGCGGGATTTTCCTTCACGCATCTGGGACGGATCGGGAAGGACGCCAGCCGGTAACCGGCGCCCTCCCCGGCAGATCTATTCGCCGATTGTTACGCCAGCGTTTCGTCCAGCCAATCGAACATGCGGGCGAACGCCAGGCGGCTCGCGCCGACCTGACAATGCGCGCCCGCGCTTTCCGCATTCGTGAAACGCATTATCGTCTTGCGACACGTCAGGTGATCGAACAGCAATTGCGGCTGCCCTTTGAAGAACAGATCATTTTCCGCTTCCATCACCAGCGTGGGACAACTGATCTTCTCGGCGACGCCATCCTTCACATTGAATTCGAGTGTTTTCGCAAAATAAGCACGAGGCGACTTGGCGCCGGTGGCGAACATCCCATGATTGATAGCCCAGCGCGCCGTCGGTGACGCCTTCATCGCGGCCTCAAGCTTGAGGTCCAACTCGGGCGCGTCCTTCGCTCTCAGTGCTTCGTCGAATTCCGCGTGCTTCTCCGGCGGCACTGCGGCCGCCGCCCGATGCGCGTCGGCATAGTCGTAGACACCATCGTTGGCGATCAGCGCCGCAAGACGCTTCTCGAATGCCGCCGCGCGTGGCGCCAACACGCCACCCATGCTGAGCCCCATCAACGCTATCTTCTTCGGGTCCACGGCGGGCTGTTTCAGCGCGAAATCGACCACCGGCGTCACGACCTTCTCCCAGTCCGGCCGAAAGACCAGTCCTTCCCGGTGCAGCGGTCCATATTGGCCCGGCCCGTCGAATGTCAGCACATTGTAGCCGCGCTCGACACCCGCGCGGGCACCGAAAGTATGCATTTCCTCGGCGGAGCCGTCGAAGCCGGTATGCATGATCAGTGTCGGACGCGGACGGCCGGTGTCATCGACGAGGTGCAGATAGCCGGGCAGCGTGGTGTTCTCGTAGGGAATCTCGACCGGCCGGATCGGCTGGTCGTACAGCGCGGCACTCTGCTTGTAGCTGTCAACCGACAGCTTATAAGCGCGCGCGATCCTCGGGTCCTTCGCGTCGCCGTGGAGAAAGAATTCGGAGAGCCAGTAGTAGTTACTCGCGCGCAGGAAGTTGTCCCGGGCGCTGACGCGGTGACCGCGCGCGAGCTGATCTGCTGCTTCCTTCGCGAGCCGGTCGGCGATCGCGTTCCACTCATTATACCAGCTGTCGTAGTCACCGGCCTTGATGCGGCCGGCCGTCGTCAAAACCTCGCCGAACAACGAGCCGCCATATTCGGCGGCCCCGAAAGCGCGCTGGGTTTCGTACCAGAACTGCACATCGTCCGGAAACAACGGCGGCTTGGCAGCCGGAGGATTCGGCGCGGCCGCCGGCGGAAGAGGCTGGGCGACGGCAAACGTGCTGGTGGCCATGGCGGCCAGCGATGCCCCGAGTTCCAAAAGTGTCCTGCGATCCATGGGTTCCTCCAAATTGTTTAGTGGCGCCCGCT
>JADLHU010000072.1 GCA_020848655.1 Novosphingobium sp. | reverse complement strand
CTACGAGGTGATCGACCTTGGCGTGATGGCGCCCTGGGCGCGGATTCTCGAAGCCGCGAACGAAAACGAGGCCGACATGATCGGTCTTTCGGGCCTCATCACCCCCTCGCTCGACGAGATGGTGACCGTGGCCGAGGAAATGCAGCGCGCCGAAATGACGATTCCCCTGATGATCGGCGGCGCGACGACGAGCAAGGTGCACACCGCGCTGCGCATCGACCCCGCCTATACCGGGCCGGTCATTCATGTGCTGGACGCCAGCCGCGCGGTCGGCGTCGCCTCGCAACTGCTGTCCGATACGCAGGCGACGGGGTTCGTTTCCAGCACCGCCGGCGAATACGAGGCGATCCGCGATGCCCGCGCCCGCAAGGAAGCCAGCGCGCTGCTGCCGCTGGCCGAAGCGCGCGCCAACGGCTTCACGCCCGATCTGGCCGACAAGCCCGGCGCCCCCGCGCAGCCCGGCGTCCACGTGTTCGAGGACTGGGACCTGGCGGACCTGCGCGACTGTTTCGACTGGACGCCGTTCTTCCGCGCCTGGGAACTGGCGGGCAATTACCCGGCGATCCTGGAAGACCCGGTGGTCGGCGAAAGCGCGCGCGGCCTTTATGCCGATGCCCAGACCATGCTCGATCGCATCGTCGGCGAAAAATGGCTGACCGCGAAAGCCGTGGCCGGCTTCTGGCCCTGCCGGCGCGAAGGGGACGACGTGGTGCTCGACGACGGCACGCTGCTGCCGTTCCTGCGCCAGCAAGTGAAGAAAAGCCGGGCCAATGGCAAGGGGCGCGCCAATTTCTGCCTGGCCGATTTCATCGATCCGGCGGGCGACTGGATCGGCGGCTTCGCGGTGGGCATCCACAGCATCGAACCGCATCTGGCCCGCTTCCAGGCCGCGCACGACGATTACAGCGACATCCTGCTGAAAGCGCTGGCCGACCGGTTCGCCGAAGCCTTTGCCGAGCGATTGCACCAGCACGTGCGCACCACGCTGTGGGGCTATGCGCCCGGAGAGCAACTGACCAACCAGGCGCTGATCCGCGAGGAGTATCGCGGCATCCGCCCCGCGCCGGGCTATCCCGCCTGCCCCGATCACAGCCTGAAGCCGATCCTGTTCGACCTGCTGGGCGCGCGCGACAAAACCGGGCTGGTGCTGACCGAAAGTTTCGCGATGCTGCCGACGGCGGCGGTTTCGGGCTTCTATTTCGCACATCCCGAAAGCCAGTATTTCGGCGTGGCGCGGATCGGGCGCGATCAGGTGGCGGACTATGCGGCGCGGCGCGGCGTGGACATCGCCACCGCCGAACGCTGGCTGCGCCCCAACCTCGACTGATCGGCCCGGCCCCACCGGCGGTGGCATTTCGGCTCGCAAGGGCTGGTCATCGCCGGCCACATCGGCCAAACGATGGTCATGCCGCAGTCGGGAAACTTGAAGATCGCCGTTTCGGGCTACCTTGGCTCGGGCAAGACCACGCTTTGCCGCGAACTGGCGACGCGGCTGGGCCTGCACATGATCGAGGAAGACCTGGTTGACCTGACCGTGGCCGGCGAAGTCTGCCAGCGCACGATGCGTGACCATGCCGACAAGAAACCGGCGATCATCGGCGCCAAGGAGGAACTGGCGCGGGTCTACGATGCGTGGTCCACCCAGCGTTCGCAGGCGCTGCGCAATCACGATCGCGTCATCGCCGATCGCTGGCACGCCGATCTGCTGGTCTGGTGGCTGCAGGATTTCAAGACCGTGTTCGGCCCGATCGAACGCGCGACAACGCGATTGTTCCGCGAAATGAACACCTGGGCCGCGCAGCTCGACCACATCATCCTGACCCCGTTCCAGAAACCGTTCGCCGCGCTGGGCGAAGCCAATTCGGCCGGGATGGCGCGCTATCCCAACCAGACCGACCACTTGCTGTTCCAGAGCCTGCTGCGCGGGCTGGTCGTCACCCCGGCCAACAGCCGCAAGATCATCCTGTTTCCGCCCGGCGAGATGACCTTGCGCCAACGCGCCGATTTCGTCGAACGCACGGTCAGCGGCCAGGTCAGCCGGCTGCAGCGCGTGAACTGATCCCCCGCGCCTTTCGCCGGTCCCCCGCATCTGCCATAGGCCTGTCCGTGACCTCCCCCGCCGCTCTCGATGCCCTGCACGCGACATTCGGATTCAGCGCCTTTCGCGGGGTGCAGGAAGACGTCGTGCGGCGCGTGCTGGATGGGCAATCGACGCTGGCGGTGATGCCCACCGGCGCGGGCAAATCGCTGACCTATCAGCTTCCCGCCGTGATGATGCCGGGCACCTGCGTGGTCATCAGCCCGCTGATCGCGCTGATGCACGATCAGTTGCGCTCCGCCACCGCCAACGGCATCCGCGCCGCCACGCTGACCAGCGCCGATGCCGACCGCGAACAGACCATAGAGCGTTTCCGCGCCGGCGATCTCGACTTGCTCTACGTCGCGCCCGAACGCGCCAGCCAGGGCCATTTCCGCGAACTGCTGTCGAAAGCGCGGATCAGCCTTTTCGCCATCGACGAAGCGCATTGCGTATCCGAATGGGGCCACGATTTCCGCCCCGACTATCGCCTGCTGCGCCCGCTGATGGATGCGTTCCCGCAAGTGCCGCGCCTGGCGCTGACGGCAACGGCCGATGCCCACACCCGCGCCGATATCCTGGCGCAGTTGGGCATTGCCGAAAGCGGGCTGATCGTTGCCGGCTTCGACCGGCCGAACATCCGCTATGCCATCCGCCACCGCGAAGGCGGCACGCGCCAGATCGCGCAACTGATGGCCGAGCAGCCCGGCCCCGGCATCGTCTATGCGCCGACGCGGGCCAAAGTGGAAAAGCTGGCCGAACAGCTTGCCGCCGCCACCGGGCGGCCCGTGCTGCCCTATCACGCGGGCCTGCCCGCCGAGCGGCGCGCCGCCAACCAGTCGGCCTTCGTGGCATCGGAAGACATGGTGATGGTGGCGACGGTGGCCTTCGGCATGGGCATCGACAAGCCCGACGTGCGCTTCGTGGCCCATGCCGGCATCCCCAAGTCGATCGAGGCTTATTACCAGGAAACCGGCCGCGCCGGGCGCGATGGCGATCCGGCGCAGGCGGTGATGTTCTGGGCGGCGGGCGATTTCGCCCAGGCCCGCCAGCGCCTGTCCGAAGTGGAAGACACCCGCCGCGAAGGCGAGAAGACCAGGCTCGATGCGCTGGCGACGCTGGTCGAAACCGGCGCCTGCCGCCGCGCCATCCTGCTGCGCCATTTCGGCGAGAGCCCGCCCGAACGCTGCGGCAATTGCGACAACTGCCTGGACGCGCCGGGCATCATCGACGCCACCGTGACCGCGCAGAAGCTGCTTTCGGCGGTCTATCGCACCGGGCAGAGCTTCGGCTTCGGCCATGTCGAGAAAGTGCTGACCGGCGTGGCCGACGATCGCGTGCTGCAACGCGGGCACGACCAGCTATCGGTGTTCGGCATCGTCGATGCCGAGGAAGTGCCGCTGCTGCGCCCGCTGGTGCGGGCCTTGCAGGCGCGCGGCAGCCTGCTGTCGACCGAGCATGGCGGGCTGGCGCTGGGCGGCGATGCCCGCATGATCCTGAAGGGCGAAGGCCAGGTGCTGATCGCCCTGCCCCCCCGGCGCGAGCGCAAGGGCCGGCGCGAGCGCGGTGCCGGCGCGGCAGCGAACCCGGTCGGCGATGCGCTGTTCGATGCCCTGCGCGCGCTGCGCCGCGATCTGGCGCAGGATGCCGGCGTGCCGCCTTATGTGATCTTCCACGATTCGACGCTGCGCGAAATGGCGGCGCTGCGGCCCACCAGCTTGCGTGCACTGGGCGAACTGGGCGGCGTCGGCGCGCGCAAGCTCGAAGCCTATGGCGACGCGTTCCTGGGCGTCATCTGCCAGCATTAGCGCGGATCAGTCCGGCTCAGCGGGCGCCTTCGGTGACGCGTGACGCTTCGGGCACGGCCCGTGCCGGCAGCGCTTTCAGCCAGGCTTCCAGCGCGTCGATGTCGGTCGGGCCAAGCACCTTGTCGCGCTGACGCACCAGTTCGGTGAAGCCATCGCCGCCATTGGCCAGGAAACTGGACGTGGTGACGCGATAGCGCGCCACCGGATCGATCGGCCGGCCTTCGAACAGGATCGCGCTCACCCGTTCGCCCGCCGGGGCCTTGCGATCGACGCGATAGGTGAAACCCGCCGACGGGGTGAGGAACTGTTCGGGGCCGCTATCGGCGAAGCTCTGCTCCAGCAGGGCCTTCAGTTCCGCGCCGGTCAGCGTCTGGGTGAGCAACTGGTTGTTGAACGGCTGCACCGCATAGACCATCCCGAAGGTCACGCGCCCGTCCGCGCCGGGGACCAGCGGCGCGCGAATGCCGAACGGGTTCATGAAGGCGATCTGCGCCCCCGCCCCGCGCGTGGCGGCAAGCTGCGCATCGGCGATGAGGTTGCCCAGCGGCCCGCCATAGTCGACATCGCCCGCAGACCGGCGCGCGGCCGGTCCGGCCAGTTGCCCCACGGGGCGTTCGGTAAACGCCTGCGCGGCCGCGACATAGCGCGCCACGTAATCGCTTATATCGGCGCGCGGCGCGAAGCGCGGCACCAGATCGCTGTTCGGCACCGGACCGCGGCTGGCGACGTAGGGGACGGACTGGACGATCACGTTATGCGCCTGCTTGCCGACCACGCGGTGCGTGGCGGGATCGATCCGCAGCGCGATGTCGGTCACCAGTTCGCCATAGACGCCGGCGCTGGTCAGCAGCACCGGACGGGCCGGGTTGATCGCGCCGTAATCGCAGACATAGGCCCAGTGCGTGTGGCCCGAGACGACCACATCGACACCCGGATCGAGCCGGTCGAGGATCGGGCGGATATCGCCGACGAGGTTGCGGCATTCACCCGGATCGGTTTCCGCCTGGGTGCGCCCGCCCTGGTGGATCAGCACGACCACCGCATCGGCGCCCGCCGCCTTAAGCCGGGGTACGGCGGCGTTGATCGCGTCGGCTTCGTCGCCGAAGGTCAGCCCCCTGATGCCTTCGGACGCGACCAGTTCGGGGGTGCCTTTCAGCGTCAGCCCGATGAACCCCACGGTGACCTTGCGCCGCCCCTTGCCGAAGCTGCGCAGGCCCGTGGCGGGGAACAGCGTGGTGCCGTCTTCCTTGACGGTGCTGGCCGCGAGGAAGCGGAAACGGGCGCCCTTGAACGGTTCCAACTGGCAGGGCTGGCGCGCGGTGTGCCGGGCGCAGCCGCCGGCCTGCATGCGCAGCAGTTCGTCGCGCCCGCGATCGAATTCGTGATTGCCCACCGCGTTGAAATCCAGCCCGATGCGGTTCATCACGCTGACCGTAGGCTCGTCCAGGAACAGCGACGAGGAGAGCTGCGAAGCGCTGATCAGGTCCCCCGCCGAGACGGTGACATGGTTGGGATACCTGGCCCGCACGCTGTCGATCGCCGAAGCCAGCCAGGCCGCGCCGCCCGCCGGAACGCCGATCGCGCCGCCCTTGCCATCGCCGATGAACACCGATTGGCTGGGCGGTTCCAGGCTGCCGTGGAAATCGTTGAGGGCGACGATGCCCACCGTGACCGGTTCGACCGGATGCCGCGAGGCGAGCGGCCCGGCACAGGCGGAAACGAGGAGCGAGGCCAGCACGGCCGAAGGGAGGCGACGGATCATGCAGCAGACCCCTGCACGGCGAATATTGCCAGGATAAGACGCGATGCCCGCGCGAAGTGCAAGCCGGACGGGGGGTAGAGAGCGACCTAGGGTGAGGACCGCTGACCGCACCCCGACGCGCTCAGACGTCGAGGTTGGCCACGTTCAGCGCGTTTTCCTGGATGAATTCGCGGCGGGGTTCCACCACGTCGCCCATCAGCCGCGAGAAGATCTCGTCGGTGATGTCCGCGTCTTCCACTTTCACTTGCAGCAGCGCGCGGTTTTCCGGGTCGAGCGTGGTTTCCCAAAGCTGTTCGGCGTTCATTTCGCCCAGCCCCTTGTAGCGCGCGATGGCCAGGCCCTTGCGACCGGCGGCCAGCACCGCGTCGAGCAACTGGGTGGGCCGGGTGATCGTGCCATCGGGCGCCGCCAGGCGCGCGACGACGGGCGCGACCTGGTCGTTCTCGTCGACCACCACGTCGGGTTCGGGCGCTTCCTCCACCGCCCCGGCGCGAACCAGCCGCGCGGTGCCGAAATAGATCTCGGCGTGCTCTGCGGCGACACGGGCCAGCTTGCGCGCTTCGGCGCTGACCAGGAAGCTGGCCTCGATCTTGTGGTTGTCGGTCACACCGCGCCACAGGCGGTCGATCTCGACGTGGCCATCCTCCGCCAGCAGCGCCGACCACTTCGCCTCGCGATCGCCGCGATCGAGCCATTCGGCGGTGCGTTGCAGCGCCGCCTCGCGCGCCTCGCGCGACAGTTCCGGCTCCAGCGCGCCGGTCAGCGCCAGCGCTTCCACGATCCCGGCGTCATAGCGGCGCGGCACGAAGCCCATCAGCGCGCGCAGGCGCAGCGCATGTTCGACCAGCACTTCGAGTTCCTTGCCGCCGCGTCCACCGCCGGCGGTTTCCAGCACGCGCCCGGCTAGCCCCGCCTCGACCAGATAGCGATCGAGCGCGGCGTTGTCCTTGAGGTAGACCTCGGACCGGCCCTTGCTGACCTTGTAGAGCGGCGGTTGCGCGATGAAGAGGTGCCCGGCGCGGATGATGTCGGGCATCTGGCGGTGGAAGAACGTCAGGAGCAGCGTGCGGATATGCGCGCCGTCGACGTCGGCGTCGGTCATGATGACGATCTTGTG
>JADLHU010000071.1 GCA_020848655.1 Novosphingobium sp. | reverse complement strand
TCTATGCGGAGATCGATGGCCAGTTCGTAGTCTTGCCCGTGGTCGGCGACTACCCAGATATCAGCGAGCCCGAATGGGAAGCCGAACGGCAACGCCAGCGGCGGGCAGGGGCGGCGTTTCAGGCGGATGGCGCAAAGGCAGCGACCGCCCGGTACATTCAGGCCGCGCGGCGCGAAGTCGCCATGGCACGGCAGCGCACAGCGAGTAGCCGACAAGAGCGCAAGCGGCAGGAGCGCGAAGGCGTGGCACACTCACCCCAGGCCAAGGGGCGGATCGAACGGGCCGAAGTTCATTGGATCCCGGCTGCGGATCTGCCGGACAATGATTGGCTGAAATGGCGCAAATGAGCGGAAATTCAGCCTTCTGGATCGATTTCGACGAAGCGCGCACGGCGGTTACGACACTGGTCGAACTGGCGCACGACGAGCCCGACGAGCGACCGCCCTGCGTCTTGCTTGTCGGCCAGTCGGGGATGGGCAAGACCTCGATCCTGCGCGAGACCCAGCGCCGGATTGCGCTCGATTTTCCCGAACCTGCCGATTGGGGTGAGGCCCGTTACGAGCCGATGTTGCGCACGGTCATTCCGTCGGGTTCAACCGCGCTCAAGATCAACCTGACGCTGCTGTGGAAGCAGGGCTGGCCGATCACCGGGAAAACCCACCGTATTGCCGATCTCAAGGTGGTTGAACTCCTGCGTCGGCAGCGCACAAGGCTCGTGGGGATCGATAATGTCCATGCCATCCTCACCGCTGGCGGCAGGGCGCGGCGCGACACGCTCGATGCATTCCGCTTCCTGATGAGCGAGGGCAATGTCCCGATGGTGGTCGCCGGGCTCGACGTCGCGGCGGACATCTTTGCCGAAGATGTCGAGCTGGCCTATCGCTCGATCATCGTGCGGCTCAATCCCTGGGCGCCTGGCGAGGCATCGCAGCGGCTGATCCGCGTTCTGGCGCACGGGATGCAGCTGATTGAGCCTGACCGGCTTGCTGAGCCGGAAATCGCCGAATTCCTGTGGCGCCACAGTCTCGGGGTTACCGGCAACTTCAAACGGCTGCTGCACTGGGGACAGAAGGTTGCGCGTCGTCACGGCCGCGAATGCGTCGAATTCGCCGATATCCGTGAGGCTGCGGGTTTGCTCCCCGGTCACCCGGCGCGGTGATCGCGCTCGGGCTCGAGCCGGAGCCGCTGGCGTTCCGGGTGCGACCGCTTGCCGATGAATGTTTCGACTCCTGGATCGACCGGGTGACCCGGGCCCACGAGACGACCCGTGCGGCGCTTTTCCGCCATGTCGGGATCGAACCGGCTCTTGCTGGATACGACCTGGCGCGCGGCGCGCGGGGGCTGGACGTGGCTTGGCACAGTGCCTTTGCCAATCTGGTCGAGCGCCTCGCCTGGGCCGTGCAATGCCAAAACGACAGGATTTCCGCCACTTTTCTCGCCTGCCAGGCGCACGACGTGCTGCCGCGGCGCATAAGGCGATACGCCTGTGCGCGCTGCTGGTACGAAGCGGGACGGGCGGGCAAGCCGATGATCGTCCGCCGGGAATGGATCTTGCGGGCAAGCTGGCGTTGCCACGACCACGAGTTGCCGTTGACCGACATGGCCAGCCTGTTGCGGGACGTTGCGAGCCCGATTTCGCAAGCGGATCTGGGATTGGCTACCATTGTGGCGGAGCGGCGACGCTGGGCATACCGGGTTCGACCAGGCGCGCTGCGGCGTAATGCGGCGGAATTGGCCTATCTGGCCGGCTCCCGCGATGGGCATGGCATGGCGCCGCCCAACAAACGCTACCATGCCCGTTTCGCCGCAAACCTGTTCCACTTTTCGGCCGATCGCATCGGCATGCTGGCCCTCGCGCATGGCAACCGGCATGCGCTTGCGCGCCGCTTCGAGCGTCTGGTTGCGGCACGATTGCCCGAATGTCCGACAGTCGGCGGCGGCGTTCAAGCGCCTGTGAAAATGCCTTACCGCCTGCGGGCCTGTGCTCCGCCCAAGTCAGCCTCGGCGTGGATGGCGCCGGAGTTCCTCGACTTGCTGCGCGCCTATGCCTGGGTGCGGGAGCGCAGGGATATCGATGAGGCCAGGGCGGCGGTGTTCGAGCGCCACTTCGGCGGCCTGCTGGGGCTGCCCGCGGCAGCTATTTTGAGCTCAGGTAACGCCAGTCGGGCATGGCCACCGGGATATTGAGGGTGCACAGGAAGGGCGCGAATGGCCCCTGACTGCGCGCCAAATGGCCTGCCTCCAACTGGCGCAGGAGCTTGCCTGCCCCGGCCTTGGTCGCTGGCAGCGCGCGGGCGAGCTGGGCCGGCGTCAACCCGCCGAGGCCGAATAGCAGCATCCAGGCGAGGTACAGCCGCGAGTTGGTCCGTTGGCTCGGAAATTCACGCGTGAAGACCTCCGCCGCGCGCGGAAGCCGGGCGATGTCGCAGGCGGTGGCGTGCAGCGCCTCGAGCAGATGTTCGCGCGCGTCGGCGCGCCTTTCTTGCGCGCCGCGATCAGCGCGGAACAGCCGGCGCTGGGCCAGGCCCGGGAAGGGCAGGGCGGTCTCGCTCAGGCGAAACGCGTCGCCGCGCGCTGTGGCGGCCAGGTTGATCGCCCAGCACGGGGTTCGCGCGGTCGCGGACAGGGGATCGGGTTCATCGCCGGTTGAATAGCGAAACCCGTCGACCAGCTCGAGCAGGCGCTCCAGCGGCGCAGTGGGCCGCTTGGGCTGGGCGAGTACGGTGAGCACCCGCTCGAGCTCATCGGTGCTTGCTGCGACGATCGTTTCGGCCTCGGTGACCTCGCTCGCCATCGGCCGGATGGCGATCTTGCGCACGGTCCGGACCGCCTGGGAAAGCAGCTTCTCGCGGCGCGGCAGGGCCTGTTCGAACAGGGTCAGAAAGGCATTGCGCTCGGTCGCGCATTCGGCCCCGATCAGCGCGGGACCGAGTGTGATTGCCCGGTCCTGGCGGTATTGCTGCCACGCCCGGCTGAGCCAGCGCAGCGCCAGCGACGCGCGCATTTCCGGGGAATAGAGGGCAGGGGAGGCGAGCAGGGTCTTGGCCAGCGCGTCGATCTGGCCGATCCGGAAAGCGATAGGACTGGCGTCGGTTGACTGTTTCACTGGAAATGTCTCGGCGCGATGTACATCGGAAGGTGGGATAATTGCGCCGGAAAATGCGGTCAATGCAAAGTTCACCTAAACGCCAGTTTGGTATCCTATCATTCGACCCCCTGAAAACACGGATTTTCCATAATCGGATGTTATGGTAAAATCGAGCTTGCCGGAAATGCCCATTTTGGCCAGAAATTGCCCCATGCACGCCGCTCGAAGTACCCTTCGCGTATGACCGCTGATCGACCTTTCCGGTCCTCGGTCGAGCTGGTGCTGGGCGCGCATGCCCCGCTGGTCGACGCGCGCGCCGCGCGCCCGCTGGCGCTCGAGGCGGCGGTTGCGGCGATGGCGCCGGCGACAAAGGCGGCCATCACCGCCGACCTCCGGTGCTTCCTTGCCTGGTGCAAGTCGCGGCGGCCCGTCGTCACCGCGGTTCCTGCCGATCCGGAAAGCCTCGTCCACTATCTTCACTGGCTGGCCAAGGGATCGGAAATCCGGGCCCCGGCCAAACCCGCGACGCTGGCGCGGCGGATCGCCTCGATCGCCCGGATCCACCGCATCCTCGGGTTCGGCGAGAAGGAGCCGCTGCCAACGCAGGCGGGGATGGTTCGCGACACGCTGAAAGCGATCCGGCGTAAGAGGCGCGAACGGCAGCGTCAGGCCGCGCCGCTGCGGTTTGGCGAGGCGATGGCGGAGGGGCAGGCGCCGCCCGAAGGGGTGACGATCAAGGGGCTGCTCGCCTCGTGCGGTACCGACATCACGGGCAAGCGCGATGCGGCGCTCATCAGCCTTGCCTATGACGCAGGCCTGCGAGTTTCCGAGCTGGTCGGGGCAACGGTAGCCGATCTCAGTCAGGCTGTGGATGGGAGCGGGCGGCTTGAGATCGCGCATTCGAAGACCGACCAGCTGGGGGAGGGGGCTCTGGCTTGGCTCTCGCCCGACACCATGGCGCGCCTCTCGGCCTGGCTGCTGGCGAGCGGGATCACGCAAGGGGCGGTGTTCCGGCGGATCAACGTGCTGACCAGTCCGCCAGACGATGCGGGGGAGCAGACTCAGCGGCACTATATCGGCCAGAAGCCGCTCACCCGGCAAGGCGTGGTGGCGATCCTGCGCCGCCGGGTGTTCGAGGCTATCGACCTTGGCCATGTTGAGCTGGAAGCCGGGATGGAAGGAGACACGGTCCGCTCGCTTAGCGCCCATTCGTTCCGGGTGGGGCTGACCCAGGACTTGTTCGCGGCGGGCGAAGACGGCGCCGGGATCGCGCTGGCCCTACGCTGGTCGTCGCCGACCACCGCGCTGCGCTATGCCCGCGAGCTGGCCGTAGGGAACAATGCCGCGGCGCGGGTGCTGGGACGCTTGCGCGATGGTGGCGGGCAGCCGGGTTCCTAGTCTGCCATGACGCTATGACGCGGCGATCCCATCAGAGTACGGGTGCATCTTTCGGCGCTGTGCCTCCGCATGGGCCAGCGCCTCAAGTTGGGCCGCGCTTGAAAGACTTGCATCCTTCCGCAACGAGGCCGCGAGCTGGAGCACGGCGCGCTGGAAGGCTTTGTTGCCGCTGACCCGTTGCCGGACGCCAAGGTTGTAAAGCTCGGCAAGATCCAGCGCGAGCAGGGCGACCGCTTCGGGGATATCCGAGAGGACAATGTCGCGGATGGTGGCGACATACTCGTACGCGCCGCGCCCGAACAGATTGAGTTCGACCAGGCCGTCGGCCATCACGTGGCCGAGCGGTTCGTCGACGAAATGAACCTGGCCCGAGGCGGCGACCAGGCCGTGAGCCAGGTTCCACGCCAGTTTGTCGCGATTTCGGGCAAGCCAGCGCGAGAGCAGCAGAAACTTCTGGCGAAAGGCTTGCTCGAAGGGTTTGCTGTAGGTGGGCCAGACGTCGAAGGCGGCGGGAATGCGCTCGAGTTGTTCGGTGAGGCGAGGGCCGTTGAAGAACGCTTCCGCGCTGAAATGGCGCAACTCCAAGTAGCCCTTGTCCAGCTTGGCGAAATTGGCGGCATAGCCTTTGTCGCGCCCGGCGCGGGCCTCGAGCAAGTTACCAAGCGCCGAGCCAAGCAGGAATTTGCCGGTCGGATCATGCGCCAGATGCCGCAATAGCGGCACGCCGACGGCATGGCGCTGCAAGGCCGTGTAGCGGCTGAACAGCCGGTCGTTGTTCGCGAGCAGCAGCAATTCATCGACGCCGACGATGAACCGGTCGGGATCGAGCCGATGGCCATTCCCGGCATCGATGTTGATGTGCCAACCGCAGTTGGCGGTATGCTCACTTTCGAAGAAGTTGAAATCGCCGTCGATCTCGTAGATCGCGTCGCATAACTCAGATCTGACCATCTCGGCATCGTCCAGGGGCAGGGGAGGGGTCAGCAATTCTACGCCTGCCAGGCGATCTTCAGGCCAGTTCAGTGGATCGAGCCCATATTCAGGGACGACATAAAAGCCGGGCTGCTTCGGGGTTCCGGATGGGGCGGACCAGGCGCGGCCTGTCCGGTCCCGCAATTTGGCCGCGAATGCTCGGCAGAAGGCGGGCGAGGCCTCGTCCATGGCCTCTCCTTCGCGCAGCTCTCTCTCAAAACGAGGCTCGCCGAGGTCGCCAAGAATGACTTCCAGCTCGAAGCCGGCACGCCAGGAAGGGGTTTCGGACATGGTCGGGAAGGTAAATCAATTGCCGGGCGTGTAAACGCACGAGCGGAGTTGCCATTAATTATGGCACAGAAGCCCTTCCACCGGACGCTGCGATGACATCAACTTTGGCAGCCGACACCAGCGAAGCGCGTCTGCCCAAGCGCCGGGCGAGGCCGGGCTTGACGACGGTCGAACGGTTCGTCGCCGTCCTCTCCAGCTTGGTCGATGGCGATACCGCCGTGGCCAAGGTCAATTTCACCAAGGC
>JADLHU010000070.1 GCA_020848655.1 Novosphingobium sp. | reverse complement strand
GCCCGCCGCCGTCCTCGTCAGAACCAGGCACGAATTCGCCATTGGCGCCCCAATGCGTCAGGCGCGGGGTACACAGCGCCTGCGGCTCGGGCCGGATTAAGCTGTAGGGGCCATAGCGCTCATACTTGCGGCCATGGCCCGAATCGACCAGGCCGTAGTCGGCCCAGCCGCTACCGGTAAGAAGCAGCGGCTGGTGGGCCAGCTGCGCCATCAGCCGCGCGGCACCGCGTGGGCTGCGATGAAGTCGGCACTCGCGGCGTAGTCGCCGGGCAGTTCGACCATCCGCTCCTCGCGCTCGAACAGGTCGCCGATGCGGGTCGGCAGGCTGGGGCGCTGGCCGGTGGCGCGTTCCACCGCGTCGCGGAACTTCGCGGGGTGTGCCGTCGCCAGCGTCACCACCGGCACGTCCGGCGCGATGCCGGCGGTGCGGGCGGCATGGAGCCCGATGGCGGTGTGCGGATCGAGCAGTTCACCGCAGTTCTCCCAGGCCCAGCGGATCGCCTGTGCCATCTGGTCGGCATCAGCGCGGGCGCTGGTGAACAGGGCGGCGGCACCTTCGCGCTGGGCGTTGGTCAGCTGCATCGCCTTGGTCGATTCGAACCCTGCCATCTGCTCGGCCATGGCCTTGCCGTCACGGCCATTCAGGTCGAACAGCAGGCGCTCGAAGTTCGAGGACACCTGGATGTCCATCGACGGCGCGGCGGTCGGCGTCACCGTTCCCGCCGAATAGTCGCCATTGGTCAGCGCGCGGTGGAGGATGTCGTTGACGTTGGTCGCCACGATCAGGCGATTGATCGGCAGACCCATCTGCGCCGCGACATAGCCCGCGAAGACGTCGCCGAAGTTGCCGGTCGGCACGGCGAAGGCCACTTGGCGGCGCGGCGCGCCCAGCTGCAGCGCGGCGGCGAAGTAATAGACGACCTGCGCCATCAGCCGCTCCCAGTTGATCGAAGTGACCGCGCCGATGGAAAAGCGGCTGGTCATCGCGGAGTCGTTGAACATCCGCTTCACCATCGCCTGGGCATCGTCGAACGTGCCCTCGATCGCGATGTTGTGGACGTTGGGCGCCAGCACCGTGGTCATCTGCCGGCGCTGGACGTCGCTGACGCGGCCCTTGGGATGGAGCATGAAGATATCGACCCGCGCCCGGCCCGCCACCGCGTCGATCGCGGCCGAACCGGTATCGCCCGAAGTGGCGCCGACGATGGTCAGCGGATCGCCGCCGCGCCCGAGGACCTCTTCGAACAGCAGGCCGAGCAGTTGGAGCGCAACGTCCTTGAACGCCAGCGTCGGGCCGTGGAACAGTTCCAGCAGCCACTGCTGCTCATCCAGTTGCTTGAGCGGGGTCACCGCCGCGTGGGCGAAGCGGCCATAGGCCTGGGTGGTCAGCTCCAGCAGACGCTCGGGCGTCAGGCTGTCGCCCACGAAGGGCTGCATGATCCGCGCCGCCAGCTTGGCATAGGACAGCCCGGCCATGGCCGCGATCTCGTCCTCGCTGAAGCGCGGCCACTCGCGCGGCACGTAGAGCCCGCCGTCGCTGGCGAGGCCCGCCAGCGTCGCGCCTTCGAAATCGAGCGCCGGAGCGCTGCCACGGGTGCTGATATAGTCCATCAGGCGGGCCGTTACCCCCGGTGGCGCAAAAATGAAACCCTGCGCGGGAATGGGGGGCAAATTTGGGGGCTTGCGGGAGCGCCCGCGCCCACCTCAGCCCTTCAGACGCTTGCGCAGCACCAGCGCGTAGATCGTCAGGGCGACGCCGGCGAACAGGAACCACTGCACCGCATAGGACCAGTGGTTGTTGGGAACGCTGCGCGGATCGGGCGCGGCGTTGGCATCCAGTCCGGCCAGCGGAGGATCGGCGACGAGCCGCACGGCCTTCCCCGCCCCCGGGGCGATCGTGCCGGTGGCCACGCCCCCGGCCCACTGGCGCGGAGCCAGATCGCGCGCCCAGCCCAGCACCAGGTCGGCCTTCTGCCCGCCCGGCAGCACGCAGGCCTGGACATGAGCCCAGCCGGTTGCGCCGCGCGCGTTGTGGCCAGCCATCGGCTGCGGTGCCCCGTCGGGCCGGCAATCGAAGCGGCTGCGCCGGAACAGCAGGTCTTGCGCGGCGGCAGGATCGGCGGGCCAGGCCACCTCGCCCCCCTGCCCCTCGCTGCTGGCATAGCGGGCGAGCAGCGCTTCCTTCTGGTGCATCCGGCCCAGCTGCCAGAAGCCCAGCGCGATCATGACGGCCACCGCGCCCAGCACGATGATCGTCGGCAGGATGGGAATCCGCCTGGCGGTCATTCGCCGCGCACATCCTTGTCGGTGGCCTCGCGCGCCTTTCGCTGGAACTCGGCGGTCAGCAGCGCCGCCTTGGTCACGCGCAGGCCCCACAGGGTCGACCCGAACACCATCGGAATCCACAGCAGTGCGTGGACCCAGACCGGCGGGTGAAACCGGAATTCGGTCCACAGCGCCAGGCCGACGACCACAGCGCCGATCACCATGGTCAGGAAGGCGGCCGGGCCGTCGCCCACGTTGAACTGAGCATTGTCGAGCCCGCAGGCGCGGCAGCGCGGCGCGAACTTCGCATAACCCGCGAACAGGGTCTTTGCGCCGCACTGGGGGCAGAGACCGAAAAGGGCAGCCTCGGCTAGGCCGGGCTGCCCCTTCGAACCGTTACCGGTGTCGTCCATCGATCAGTGAACCGGATAGCCCCATCCGCCCCAGACGTAGACTGCGACGAACAGGAACAGCCACACCACGTCGACGAAGTGCCAGTACCACGCGGCAGCTTCGAAACCGAAGTGCTGGCGCGGGGTGAAGTCGCCCTGGTACGAACGCACCAGGCAGACGATCAGCATGATCG
>JADLHU010000069.1 GCA_020848655.1 Novosphingobium sp. | reverse complement strand
TGCCCCCGTCTGGTGGTCAAGGTCGGCTCCTCGCTGCTTGTCGGGCGCGACGGCGTGCGGCGGGCGTGGCTTGAAGGGCTGGTTGCGGAACTCGCGGCGGCGCGCGCGCGCGGGCAGGATGTGAGCGTGGTGTCTTCGGGGGCGATCGCGCTGGGCGCGGCCACGCTGGGGCTGGACAAGGGCGGGCGCGGCAGCCTGGCCGATGCGCAGGCCGCCGCCGCCGTGGGCCAGATCGCGCTTTCCGGGCTGTGGGCCGAACTGCTGGGCGGCCACGCGCTGACCGCCGCGCAGATCCTGGTAACGCTGGAAGACCTGGAAGACCGCCGCCGCTATCTCAACGCCGCCGCCACGCTGGCGCGCCTGCTCGATGCCGGGGCGGTGCCGGTCATCAACGAGAACGACAGCGTCGCCACCGCCGAAATCCGCTTTGGCGACAACGACCGGCTGGCCGCGCGCGTGGCGCAGGCGGCGCGGGCCAGCGCGGTGCTGCTGCTGTCGGACGTCGATGGCCTCTACGATCGCAGCCCGAAAGACCCGGCGGCCCGCCTGCTGCCCGAAGTGTATGGGGTGACGGCCGAGATTCACGCCATGGCGACGGGCGATTCGTCGTCCGGGCTGGGGTCTGGCGGGATGACATCGAAATTGCAGGCGGCTGAAATAGCCGAACTGGCGGGAATCGCGCTGGTCATCGCCAATGGCACGCACGATGCGCCGATCGCCCGCGTGACCCGGCAGGGCATCGGCACGCTGTTCCGCCCGCGCCACAAGCGTGGCCGCAAGCCCGCCGCGCGCAAGGCGTGGCTGGGCGGGCGGCTGCGCCTGAAAGGCGCGCTGGTGGTCGATGGCGGCGCGGCCGATGCGCTGGCGCGGGGCAGCAGCCTGCTTGCCAAGGGCGTGGTCGGTGTGGAGGGCAGCTTCGTGCGGGGCGATGCCATCGCCATCCGCGATGCCGCCGGCCGCACGCTGGCGCATGGGCTGTCGGAATACGATGCCGGCGAATGCCTGGCGCTGATCGGCCGCCATTCGAACGAACAGGCGGAAATCCTGGGCTATGCGCCGCGCTCTGCGGTGATCCATCGCGACCAGCTTGTCCTCTTGCCATGACCGTTGCCATCACCGGCGGTACCGGCTTCGTCGGCCGGGCCGTGATCGATCGGGCGCTGGAACGCGGCGTGGCGCTGAAGGCGCTGGCCCGCGCGCCGCAGCCACCCAGTTCGGGGATCGAATGGGTCGCGGGTGATCTGGCTGATCGGCGCGCGCTGGCGCGGCTGGTGACGGGGGCGGAAGCGGTGATCCACATCGCCGGGCTGACCAACGCGCCCGATGCCGCCGCGTTCGAAGCGGGCAACGTATCGGGCACGCTCAGCGTGATCGAGGCGGCACTGGCGGCGGGGGTGCCGCGCTTCGTGTTCGTGTCCTCGCTTTCGGCGCGCGAACCGGGGCTTTCGGCCTATGGCGCGTCGAAGGCGCGGGCGGAGCGCATGGTCAAGGCGTCCGGGCTGGACTGGACGATCGTGCGCCCGCCGGCCGTCTATGGCCCGCGCGACAAGGACATGTTCGAACTGTTCCGTGCGGCCAAGTGGGGCGTGGTGCCGATGCCGAAGGAGGGCGCGGCCTCGCTGATCCACGTCGATGACCTGGCGCGGCTGCTGCTGGCGCTGGTGCCGGGCGGCGAGGACGTGACGCATCGCAGCTTCGAACCCGACGACGGCAAGCGCGGCGGCTGGACGCACCACGACCTGGCGCTGGCGATCGGTTGGGCGATGGGGCGTCGGCCGAAGGTGCTGGGCTTGTCACGCCGCACGATGGAACTGGCGGCCAAGGCCGATGGCATGATGCGCGGCAAGCGCGCCAAGCTGACGCCCGACCGCGTCGGTTACATGGCCCATCCCGACTGGGTGGTGAGCCACGGCGCGAAAGTGCCCGGTTCCGTCTGGCGCCCGCGCATCGAATCGCGCGAAGGCCTGAAGGCAACCGCGCAATGGTATCGCGAACAGGGCTGGCTCTGACGGGGTGCGATGCCCTGGCGCGCAAGAAAAAAGCCCCTCCCGCGCTGGGAGGGGCTTTTCGCGATCAGAAGGCCGGATCGTAGCCGGGAGGCAGTTCGCCGGCGTCGCCATCGGGCTGGCCGGGCACGTGGATGCCGCACTCGGTCTTGTCCCAGCCGCGCCAGCGGCCAGAACGCGGGTCTTCGCCCGGCGCGACCTTGCTGGTGCAGGGCGAGCAGCCGATCGAGGGATAGCCTTCGGCGACCAGCGGATGCGGCGGCAGGTTGTGCTTGGCGAAGTAGGAGGCGATATCATCCGAGGACCAGTCGGCCAGCGGATTGATCTTGAGCCGCCCCTGCACGTCGCTGGTGTCGATCTCGAAGCGCGGCAGCCCAGCGCGGGTGGAGGACTGGAAGCCCTTGCGCCCGGTCAGCGTGGCGTCGAAATCGACGATCGCCTTGGCCAGCGGCAGCACCTTGCGGATTTCGCAGCAGCCATCGGGATCATAGGACCAGCGCAGCCCGCTTTCGTCGCGCTTGGCGAGCAGTTCGGCATCGGGCGTCAGGTTGCGCAGCACGGTCATGCCCAGCATCCCCATCAACTGGTCGCGATAGGCGATCGTTTCGGGAAAGTGCTTGCCGGTGTCGAGGAACAGCACCGGCAGCGCCGGATCGACCCGCGCCACCAGATGCAGCAGCACCGCGCTTTCCGCGCCGAAGCTCGATACGATGCCGACATCGCCGGCCAGCCCGTCGCGCAGCACGCTGGTCAGCATGTCCAGCGTATCGGTGCCGCGGAACAGCCGGTTCAGCCGGACCGCATCGGCTTCGGTGAAGCGGGGGCCGGTGTCGATGCGATCGACGGCGCGCACGGTGGCGATCCTTTCACTCATGTCCGGGGTACTCACGTTGATCCGTTGGCGCCGTGGCGCTTGGCCCAGATCGGCACGCGGCCATCGGCGGCCGGCTGGTAGACATCGGGCCAGCGGTTGAACGCGGCTTCGGCGTCGGCGGGGTCAAGCGGGGTTTGCGGGGCGAAGCTGTCGAACCCGCAGCGGCGCAGCGCCGGCAGTTCGTCCACCGGCAGGTCGCCCACCGCACGCAGTTCGCCGGCATAGCCGGCCTCGCGCAGGATGCGGGCCGAGGAAGAGCCGCGCCCGTCACCGAAGCTGGGGAAGTTCACGTCCACCAGCTTCAGCCGATCGAGGAACGGCAGCAGCAACCGCGCATCGTCGCCCGGTTCGATGCGGACGGCGGCGGCGTTGGTCTGCTCGCCGAAGGAATCGACGGTGACGGCGGGATCGGCGACGGGTTCGTCGGCGCGAAAACGGAACTGGGTCTCAACCATAGAGCGCCTCCTTGAACGGGGCCATGCCGATGCGGCGATAGGTATCGAGGAAGCGTTCGCCATCCTGGCGCTGGGCCAGATAGACGTCGGTGGTCTTCTCCACGGCATCGACGATGCCATCCTCGCTGAAGCCCGGCCCGGTGATCTGGCCGAGCGACGTATCCGCGCCCTCGCTGCCGCCGAGCAGGAGCTGGTAGTTCTCCACGCCCTTGCGATCGACGCCCAGGATGCCGATGTGGCCGGCGTGGTGGTGGCCGCAGGCGTTGATGCAGCCCGAAATCTTCAACTTCAGTTCGCCCAGCGTATCCTGCCGGTCCTGCGCGGCGAAGCGTTCGGAAATCTTCTGTGCCAACGGGATCGAGCGGGCATTGGCAAGGCTGCAATAATCCAGGCCGGGGCAGGCGATGATATCGCCGATCCGGTCGAGATTGGCGGTGCCGAGGCCGGCCGCGTCGAGCTTTTGCCACAGCGTGTAGAGATCGGCCTTGCGCACATGCGGCAGGACGATGTTCTGCGCGTGGGTGACGCGCAGTTCGTCGAAGGAATAGTCCTTCGCCAGATCGGCCATCAGGCGGATCTGGTCGGCCGAGGCATCGCCCGGAATGCCGCCCACCGGCTTCAGGCTGATCGTGGCGATGGCATAGCCGGGCTGCTTGTGCGGCGCGGTGTTGCGATCGACCCACAGCGCGAAATCGGGGTCGGACCGGTCCAGCGTGTCGGACGCGCCCGCGTCGAAGGCGGGATCGGCGAAATAGGTCTGGATGCGTTCCAGTTCCGCCAGCGGCGGTTCGATGCCTTGCGACAGCAGGTGGGCGAATTCCTCTTCCACCTGGCGCGTATATTCGTCCTTGCCCAGTTCATGGACGAGGATCTTGATGCGCGCCTTGTACTTGTTGTCGCGCCTCCCATAGCGGTTGTACACCCGCAGGCACGCCTCGGCATAGGTGACTAGCTGATCGAGCGGCACGAATTCGCGGATGCACGGCGCGATCATCGGCGTGCGACCCATGCCCCCGCCAACGTAGAGCGCTGCGCCGGTCTCTCCGGCGGCGTTCTGCACGATACGGATGCCAATGTCGTGCAGCTTCATCGCCGCGCGGTCGGTCTGCGAGGCAATGACTGCGATCTTGAACTTGCGCGGCAGGTGCAGGAATTCGGGGTGGAAGCTAGACCATTGTCGCAGCAGTTCTGCGTAAGGACGCGGATCGACCAGTTCATCGTCA
>JADLHU010000068.1 GCA_020848655.1 Novosphingobium sp. | reverse complement strand
CGGGCATCGAAGGCCTGATCCACGTTTCGGAAATGAGCTGGACCAAGAAGAACGTCCACCCCGGCAAGATCGTCTCGACCAGCCAGGAAGTCGACGTGGTCGTGCTCGAGGTCGATACCGACAAGCGCCGCATCAGCCTGGGCCTCAAGCAGGCCCAGCAGAACCCTTGGGAAGCGTTCGCCGAACGTCACCCGGTCGGTTCGGTCGTCGAAGGCGAAGTCAAGAACGCCACCGAGTTCGGCCTGTTCATCGGCCTCGATGGCGACGTGGACGGCATGGTCCACATGTCCGACATCGCCTGGGGCATCTCGGGCGAAGACGCACTGGCGCTGCACCGCAAGGGTGAGCAGGTTTCGGCCGTCGTGCTTGACGTCGATGTCGACAAGGAGCGCATCAGCCTGGGCATGAAGCAGCTTGAAAAGGGCGCGCCGAGCGCTGGCGGCGTCGCCGCTTCCGGCTCGCTGCGTCGTGGCGAAGTCGTCACCGTCACCGTCCTCGAAGTCCGCGATGGCGGCCTCGAAGTGCAGGCTGGCGAAGATGGCGCCACGGGCTTCATCAAGCGTTCGGACCTCGGCCGCGACCGCGACGAGCAGCGTCCCGACCGCTTCCAGGTCGGCCAGAAGATCGACGCCATGATCACCGGCTTCGATCGTTCGAAGAAGCCGAACTTCTCGATCAAGGCGCATCAGCTCGCCGAAGAGAAGCAGGCCGTCGAACAGTACGGTTCGTCCGATTCGGGCGCGTCGCTGGGCGACATCCTGGGCGAAGCGCTCAAGAACCGCAGCTAAGACCATGCCCCCGGCCGGCCGCACGGCCCGCCGCGCATGACAGCCAAAGGCCCGTCCGCTCACCCGAGCGGGCGGGCTTTTGCTTTGCGCCCGACGTGCGTTAGAACGCCGACCACAAGGAGATCGCCATGGCGCTCGAAGTTCACCAGTTCCCCTGCCTGTCCGACAATTACGGCTTCCTGCTGAACGATCCCGACAGTGGCGAGACAGTGTGTATCGATACCCCCGATGCCGCAGCCTATCTGCGAGAGGCCGCCGCCAAAGGCTGGACGATCACCCAGATCTGGAACACCCACTGGCACCCCGACCATGCCGGCGGCAACGAAGCCATCAAGGCCGCGACGGGCGCGACCGTTACCGCGCCGACGGGCGACGCCGCAAAGATCGCCGGCGTCGACCGCACTGTCGCACAGGGCGACCGGGTGTGGATCGGCGCCTACGAAGCCCAGGTGATCGACGTGGGCGGCCACACGCTGGGCCACATTGCCTATCACCTGCCCGCGGCCGCGATCGCCTTCGTGGGCGATGCGCTGTTCGCGCTCGGCTGCGGACGCATGTTCGAAGGCACGCCCCGCCAATTCTGGGCCAGCCTTTCGCGGCTAAAGGCGCTGCCGGGCGAAACGCTGATCTATTGCGCGCACGAATATACCGCGTCGAACGCGCGCTTCGCGCTTCACGCCGATCCCGACAACGCCGCGCTGCGCGAATATGCCGACGAAATCGCCGCGCGCCGGGCGATCGACGCGCCAACGGTGCCCGGCCGGCTGGACCGCGAACTGGCCACCAACCCTTTCCTGCGCGCCGACGATCCGGCGCTGCAAGCGCGCTGGGGCGGCGGCGATGCGGTGGCGACGTTTGCCGCGCTGCGCGGGGCGAAGGATACGTTCTAGCGCGCGGCCCGGCTTCTTTCGGTTGCCGATACTAGTCATGCTTAGTATCGACGCCGCGAAACGGAGACAGGAAGTATCATGGACGCCGAATCGCCGATCGCGCAGGATGCGGATGCGCGCCCCGCGACAGGACCTGATCGCAAGCGCCTGCGCCGCGTGCTGATGCTGGTGGCGCCCGTCGCCGTGGTGATCGGGGCAGCCTATTTCTATCTGGTCGGCGGCCGCTACGAATCGACTGAGAACGCTTCGCTGCAAACCGGCATCGTCGCCATCAGCGCCAGCGTCAGCGGCAAGGTCGCGTCCATCGAGGTTTCCGAGAACCAGTTGGTCCGCAAGGGCGACGTGCTGTTTCGGATCAATCCCGATACGTTCCAGGCCGCTGTCGGCGAAGCCGAGGCGGAACTGGCGGATGCGCGCACCGAGGTCGGCTCTACACAGGCCGATTATCAGGAAGCCGAATCCGACGTGCACGCCGCCGAAGCGCGCTACAGCTTCGCGCAGGGCGAAGCCGCGCGCCAACGCGCGCTTCTGGCCGAAGGCATCGCCTCACGCGCGCAATATGATTCCGCCGCCACACAGGCCCGCACCGCGAAAGATGCAATCGCCGCCGCGCGGGCCAAGGCGGCAAGCCTCCAGGCCAGCCTTTCGGGCCATGTCGGTGGGCCGGTCGATCTCCAGCCGCAAGTCAGGAAAGCCGCATCGCAACTGGAGAAGGCGCGCATCGCGCTGAACGACACGATCGTCCGCGCCCCACGCGACGGCATCGTCACACGCGTGCACCAGCTTCAGGTCGGCAACTATGTAACGGCCGGGCGCAGCGTGTTCATGCTGACCGGGACGCGCTTCTGGGTGCAGGCGAACTTCAAGGAAAACCAGCTTCGCTACATGCGCGTCGGCCAACCCGCGATCGTGCGGATCGACGCTTTTCCCGATCACGAACTGAAAGCCCACGTCACCAGCTTCAGTCCCGGCACCGGCAACAGCTTCTCGATCCTCCCGGCCGAAAACGCGACCGGCAACTGGGTGAAGGTGGTGCAGCGCCTGCCGGTGGAAATCACCATCGACGAAGTGCCGGCCGGCCTGCCATTGAGCGCCGGACTCAGTGTCGAGGCGGAAGTGGACACCGGCCACAAGCGTCACCTGTTCTCCGCCGACACGCCACCGACCGTGCCCAAACCGGCGGTCGCGGCAACGCAGCCGCGCCCCGCTGCCCGGCCATGAGCACAGCGGCGAGTTCAGAGGCGATCCCGGAAGAGGCCAAGGTCTACCCGGATCGCTTGCAGCGCACGCTGATCACGATCCCCGCGATACTGGCGGCCACGATGGTGGTGATCGACGTGACCATCGCCAATGTCGCCATTCCGCACATGCAGCCATCGCTTTCGGCGTCGCAGGACCAGATCGTCTGGGTGTTGACCAGCTATCTGGTCGGCGCGGCGATCGCCACGCCGCTGAGCGGCTGGCTGGCCGGGCGCTTCGGGCGAAAGCGCGTGATGGTGCTGTCGGTGGCCGGCTTCACTATCGCGTCGCTGGCGTGTGGCGCCGCGAACAGCCTGGCCATGATGGTTTTCGCCCGCGCCCTTCAGGGGGCGTCCGGTGCGTCGCTGATCCCGCTGAGCCAGGCCACCCTGCTCGACATCAACCCGCCCGAGAACATCGCCAAGGCCATGGCCGTGTTCTCGCTGGGGGTGATGCTGGGACCGATCATGGGGCCGACGCTGGGCGGCTGGCTGACCGATTCCTTCTCGTGGCGCTGGGTGTTCCTCATCAACGTGCCCATCGGCCTGCTGGCGATGGTGGGGATGATGGCATTCAGCCCGCAAAGCCACGAACCGGTGACGAAACGCTTCGACATGTTCGGGTTCCTCACCGTTTCGGTGACGCTGACGGCGTTCCAGCTCATGCTGGACCGTGGCGAGATCGTGGACTGGTTCGAATCCGTCGAGACATGGATCTATGCGGTCATCTGCCTGACCGCGCTTTATCTTGGCGTGATCCACATGTTCACCGCGCGCGACACGTTCCTGAAAGCCGAACTGTTCAAGGATCGCAACTTCGCCGTCGGCAGCATGCTCAGCATGTTGCTGGGCATGGTGGTGTTCGCCACTGTCCCGCTGGTCGTGGTGATGACGCAGAGCCTGCTGGGCTACTCCGCGCTCGATGCCGGGCTGATCGGCCTGCCGCGTGCCTTGGGCGCCGGTGTTGCCATGTATCTCGCCGGCAGCCTTGTCGGCAAGATCGACACGCGCGTGATCCTGCTGGCGGGCACTGTGCTCTCTGCGGTGGGCACGCTGATCTATACGCAACTCGATCTCTACGTCGATGCACGCATGCTGATCCTGCCCGGCGTGATCCAGGGCATCGGCAGCGGGCTGGTGTTCACGCCATTGGCGGTGATCGTGTTTTCCACGCTGTCGCCGCACTTGCGCAATGAAGGCGCGGCGACTTACGCACTGACGCGCAACATCGGAAACGCGGTGGGCCTCTCGCTGCTCCAGCGCGAACTGACCCACCTGACAGCCCAGTCGCGCGCGCATCTGGTGGAAGGCGTGCGGCCCGACAATCCCATGCTGCAGTATGGCATGCCCGATTTCGATTTCACCTCGGCCCAGGCGGTTGCCGGATTCAACCGCGAAATCGCGCGGCAGGCCGCCATGGTCGGCAATATCGAAACCTATCGGATCGTCTTCGTCGTCACGTTGCTGATGATACCGCTGATCTTCCTGTTCAAATCGGCCGGCCGTCTCGAAAAGGACGATCACTTGCCGGCGATGGAGTGAGACGATGCACAAATATCTCGCGCTGGCGCCGCTGGCCCTGCTGGCGGCCTGCACGTCCGGGCCGGATTTCGCGCCGCCCGCCCCGCCGCCGCCGCAAGCCAGCTATGGCCCGGACGGCGCGGGACGCGCCGCGCTGGGCGAAGGACCGGGCCAGCGCTGGTGGACGGCGTTCGGCTCGGCCGAACTCGATGCGCTGGTCGATCGCGCCATCGCCAACAACAACAGCCTGGCCGCCAGCAACGCCACGCTGGAGCGCGCGCGGGCGCACTTGCGCGCCGTCGTCGGCAAACGCCTGCCCCAAGTCGATGCTAATGCCCGGGTCAGCCGCCAGGCGATCAACCTGGCGGGTTTCGGCTTCGATGAAATCGCCGGCAATGGGCCGGCCGTCGCCAATCCGGAACTGAGCCTCTACACCGTCGGCGGCGGGGTGACCTATGACCTCGACCTGTTCGGCCGCAATCGCCGCGCGGTGGAGCAGGCCGTGGCCGAGGCCGAAGCCGAACAGCGCAAGACCGAAGCCGCGCACCTGGTCATCGCCGGTCGTGTCGTCCAGCAGGTCTTCGCCATCGCCGCGCTGGACGAACGCATCGCCACGCAGCAGGCGCTGCTGGCCGAGGACCAGCGCAACGTCAGCCTTGCCCAGTCCCGCCAGCGCGCCGGCGTCGGCACCCTGGTGGAAGTGCTGAGCGCGCAAGGCCAGCTTTCCGAAGATCGCGGCAGCCTGCCGACGCTGGAACAGCAACGGGCCGAAGCGCGCACGATGCTGGCGATCCTGATCGGGGTTTCGCCGGCGGAACTGGGCGCGGCGGATTTCTCGTTGGACCGGTTCGCCCTGCCCGATCAGGTGCCGGTGGCGCTACCGGCCGCGCTGGTACGCAAGCGGCCCGATATCCTGGAAGCCGAATCCCGGCTGCACGCGGCCACCGCCGCGATCGGCATCGCGACGGCCAATCTCTATCCCAACGTCACGATCGGGGCGACCACCGCCCAGTCCAGCCCGGTTCTGGGAAGCCTGTTCAACAGCCGCTACAGCGGCTTCGACATCTTCGCCGGGCTGACCGCGCCGATCTTTCACGGCGGCACGCTGAAGGCCGAAAAGCGCGGCGCCGAGGCCGCAGCGCGCGCTTCGGCGGCAACCTATCGGCAAGTCGTGCTCGAAGCCTTCATGCAAGTCTCCAACCTGCTGACCGCGCTGGAAACCGATGGACGCTCGCTGGCGGCGCAGCAGGAATCTATGCAGATCGCCGAACGCTCGCTCCACCTGTCGCGGCGCAGCTTCGAAGTGGGCAACAGCGGGGTTCTTCAGGTGCTTGATGCCAGCCGCAGCTACCAGCGCGCGCGGCTGGCGCTGGCCGAGGCGCGATCACGGCAATATCTGAACATCGCCCGGCTCTATGTGGCCACGGCAGGCGGCTGGACGGCAGATCCGCCTCAGCCTGCACCCCCGGCGTCCTGAGTCCTGAGGCGCAGCCGCCCGCGTTTCGCGCCAGGGCGTTGGCGATGGCCGATACCGGCCATTGAGCCGCGCCCCGCCACGCTGTAAGCTGCGCGTTCAGGAATGGAGAATGCCATGCGTGTCGTGATCTATGACGAGGAAAGCCTTGAGCCGATTACGGTCATAGACCTGCCGGGCCTTTCCGACATGGCCTTGCACGAACGGCGCGACTGGCGCGTCGCCGTGCAGGTGAAGGAACCGCACCGCACCCGCGTGGGCGAGGCGCCCAGGTATTCCGACTCGATGCGCTTCGTCGATCTCAAGTTCGAACAGATCAGCCGCGTCACGCTTACCCATGGCGAGCAACTGACCTGGCTGTGCCTGACTCGCGCCACCGAACTCGCCATGCTGCTTACGCCTGACTGGCTGCCCGGGCAGCGCCCGGCCATCCAGCAGCTTCAGGACGAAAACAGCCGGCTGGCGGACCTGATCGCCAGCACGCTGATGTCCGTGCCCGAAAACGAATAGATCAAGGCAGGCCGCAGCCGCTGCGTAAAGGCTGCGCGGCCCGATGCCTGTGATAAGGGCACTGTCTTTGGGGGAAAAGGCATATGGATATCCTGCACCGGGTGGCGAAGTCCGTTAAGGAAACCGCCGAACTGCGGCCGCACGATCATGATGCCCTCGCCCGCGTCGCCATCGCCACGATATTCAACTGGCTGGGCGAACCATCGGGCGAAGCGGTGGAAGCCGCGGTGCTGACGGTGCACGACGATCCCGACAAATGCCGCAAGGTCTGGGCGACGATGCTGGCCGAAATGCGCAAGGAAGCAGGTTTCTAGGGCCGGCACCGGCGCTCGTGCTTGCCATGGGCCGGACCGGACGGCATAGCGCCAGCCCATGCATGATATCCGCCTGATCCGCGAAAACCCCGAAGCTTTCGATGCCGCGCTGGCCCGCCGGGGCGTGGCGCCTTCGGCCACGGCGCTGCTCTCGCTCGATGCCGAGCGGCGCGCCGTCGCCACGCGCATGCAGGAGGCGCAAGGCCGCCGCAACGAGGCTTCGAAGCTGATCGGCGCCGCCAAGGCGCGCAAGGCCG
>JADLHU010000067.1 GCA_020848655.1 Novosphingobium sp. | reverse complement strand
CGCTGTCGAGGTCGTCGAAGCCGAAGCCCCCGTCCTCGGGTTCCTCGGTTACCGAGTCGACGTACTCGGGCTTGCCCTGGGCGCGCCAGAAGTCGGCAATGCGCTCGACTTCCTCGTCGCTGACGAAGGGGCCGTGGACGCGGCGGATCGGGTCGGTGTTGGGCTTGTAGAGCATGTCGCCCTTGCCCAGGAGCTGCTCGGCGCCCTGCTCGCCCAGGATTGTGCGGCTGTCGATACGGCTGGTGACGGCGAAGCTGATGCGGGTCGGCAGGTTGGCCTTGATGACGCCGGTGATGACGTCGACCGACGGGCGCTGCGTCGCCATGATCAGGTGGATGCCCGCAGCGCGGCTCTTCTGGCTGAGCCGCTGGATCAGCACCTCGATTTCCTTGCCCACCGTGACCATCAGGTCGGCCAGCTCGTCCACGATGAGTACGATCTGCGGCAGTGTCTGGTAGTCCAGCTGGCGGTCCTCGTAGATTTCCTCGCCGCTGTCGGGGTCGAAGCCGATCTGGATGCGGCGGCCCAGCGGTTTGCCCTTGGCGGCGGCGGCGCGGACCTTCTCGTTGAAACCGGCCAGGTTGCGCACGCTGATCTCGCTCATCATGCGATAGCGGCGCTCCATCTCCTCGACCGCCCATTTCAGCGCGCGCACCGCCTTGGGCGGTTCGGTGACGACGGGCGAGAGCAGGTGCGGGATATCGTCGTAGCTCTTGAGCTCCAGCACCTTGGGATCGACCAGGATCAAGCGGCACTGAGCGGGGGTCAAGCGATACAGAAGCGACAGCAAGATGCAGTTGAGGCCAACCGACTGGCCCGAGCCGGTGGTGCCCGCCACCAGCAAGTGCGGCATCGTGGCCAGGTCCGCCACCACCGGCTCGCCGGCGATGTCCTTGCCCAGGATGATCGGCAGCATGCCCTTGTGGTTGGCGAAGGCCTCGCACCCGACGAGTTCCTTGAAGGCGACCATCTGGCGATCGGCGTTGGGCAGTTCGATGCCCATCACCGTACGGCCCGGAATGGGGGAAACGCGCGCCGAGATCGCGCTCATGTTGCGGGCGATGTCATCGGCCAGGCCGACGACGCGGCTGGCCTTGATGCCGGGGGCCGGTTCCAGTTCGTACATGGTCACCACCGGGCCGGTGCGCACCGCGGTGATCTCGCCCTTGACGTTGAAATCGTCGAGCACGGTTTCCAGCAGGCGGGCGTTGCGTTCGAGGCTGAGCTTGTCGACCTTGGGCGCGGTGTTGGGCGGCGCGTCGGACAGGAGGTCCAGCCCCGGCAGTTCGTATTCGTCGAACAGATCGCCCTGCCGGCTTTGCGCGGAGATCTGCGCGGGCTTGGCCGGGCGCGTCGGATCGGTGATCTCGGGCGGGCGGCGCGGCGCTTCGTTGGCCAGCGCGGCGGCTTGCGGGCGCGGTTCCTTCGCCTTCTTTTCGCGCGTGGGGGCAAAGGCCAGGCTTTCGCCGTCCTCGTCCACCGGGCGGCCGCGCGCGCCGTGCAGGCGGCCGGGCAGGGTGAGAAGCGCGGCCCAGTCCACCGCGAAGACGCGGCTGGCCAGCACCGCCCCCGTCGCCAGGCAGGCCAGCGCCAGCGCCAGCGTGGCCCAGCCCGCCGCCGCTTCGGGCAGCAGCCCGGCCAGCGCGTGGATCGCCTTGGCGCCGAGCAGGCCCGTGACGCCGCCCATCGAAGCTGGCAGCGATCCGCCCGGCTGGGTGAAGGCCAGCGACAGCACGGTCGACAGCAGCGCCATCGCCAGCAGCAGCAGCCCGATGGGGCGCAGCCAGCGCGCCCGCGCCGGCGCCACCGATCCGTCCTCCTCCTCGACCAGCCCCCACAGGCGCCGCGCGAAGACATAAAGCAGCGGCAGCAGCAGGATCGACACCGGGCCGAACAGGAACAGCGCGCGCTCGCTCGCCCAGGCGCCCGCCGGTCCCATCCAGTTGCGCACATCGCCACCGGCGGCGGTGGACGCGGAGGGATCGGTCTGGTGATAGGTGGCCAGCGCGATGGCCAGGAAGATCATCGCCAGGAACAACAGCGCCGCGCCGCCCAGTTCGGCGCTGCGACGCAGGCTGCGGCGCAGGATCGCGCGCCAATCCGGCGCGGCGACGCGCTGTCCGCCCGATAGTGCTGCCCGTGTCGCCATGTCGCTCCCCTGAATGCGGCCCCCGTAATGCGCCCGAGGGGGAGTCTCCGTCAAGAATCCTTGGCGTTCCGCCGATGCGCCCCGCGCCCGATGCCGTCGATCGCGGCCCAGCCGGCAGCGCCCGTGCGGCGGACGCGGCGCGCATCCATGCCGCCCAGCGCGATCACCGGCATCCCGGCGCGCGCCGCCAGCAGGCGCAGGCGCACCACACCCAGCGCGCGCGCGCCGGGGTGCGACCGCGTGGCGAAGACGGGCGAGATCAGCACCATGTCGGCCCGCGCCCGGCGCGCGGCGGCCAGTTCCGCCAGCGAATGCACGGTCACGAGACGCAGCAGCGCCGGTCCCGCCGCCAGCCGGCCGGGCGCGCCATAGGCCCCGTCCGCGCCCCAGCGCCGCGCCTCGGCCGCGCTGCCGGCAAGGATCACGCGATGCCCCCGGCGGCGCGCCAGCGCGGCCAGCGCGCGAAAGCGGGCGCGGCGCCGGGCCGGGGCCAGGTGATAATGGCGGAAGATCAGCCCGCCGCCCGCGCGCGGCAGGGCCTTCAGCGCGGCTTCGAGCCGGCCATCGTTGCGCGCATCGCTGACGATCCAGGCACTTGGCATCAGGGAAGGCTGGCGTTGGCGCATCGCCTCGCTATAGCAGCGCGCCATGGAGGAACCAGCCGCCCTGCTCGCCGATATCCGCGCCCGGATCGCCGCCGCCGCGAAAATCGCCCGTCGCGACCCCGCCGGGATCATGCTCGTCGCCGTCAGCAAGACGCACCCGGCCGAGCGGATCGCCCCGCTGATCGCCGCCGGCCAGCGCGTGTTCGGCGAAAACCGCGTGCAGGAAGCCGAGGCCAAGTGGCCCGCGCTGCGCGAAGCCCATCCCGACGTGGCGCTGCACCTTGTCGGCCAGCTTCAGTCGAACAAGGCGGACGAGGCGGTGCGCCTGTTCGATTGCATCCATTCGCTCGATCGCCCGTCGCTGGTTTCGGCGCTGGCCCGGGCGATGGACAAGGCGGGGCGGCAGGTCCCGGCCTTCGTGCAGGTCAATATCGGCGCGGAAGAGCAGAAGGGCGGCTGCGCGATCGCCGATCTGCCCGCGCTGCTGGCCGGCGCGCGCGATGCCGGCATCCCGCTGGCCGGACTGATGTGCGTGCCCCCCGCCGGGATCGAGCCGGCGCCGTTCTTCGCGCTGCTGGGCAAGCTGGCCGATGACAACGGCCTGGCCGGCCTGTCCATGGGGATGAGCGACGATTTCGAAACCGCGATCACCCTGGGCGCCACGCATGTCCGTGTCGGCAGCGCGCTGTTCGGCGCGCGCCCGGCGGCGGCGCCGAAATGGGGCGAAGTTACCAAGGGCTGGCGGCCGGAGGGCACCTGAGGGGGGAATCCGCCCGCGCGGAAACCGGAATGGTCCAGCCCCGCAAGAAAACCCACGCCCCGCAAAAGGCCCAGGCTTTAAATGGGAAGGGCGTGCCCGGCCAGGATCAGCGCCAGCGCGCAGGCACAGACGATCGCTGAACGCCGCGCGTCCAGATCGACGGCAAAGCGCGGGGGGGATGCGAAGGCGATGGATCGTGCCATGCCTGCGATAGTGCGACCGAATCCCTTACCAGAAGGTTAAAGTGCCGGCATCTGCTGGCTGGCGCAGTGAAAGCCGCCGCCGCCCGCCAGCACCGCATCGGCGCGCAGGCCGATGGTTTCGCGATCGGGGAACAGCGTGGCCACCGCCGCCACGCCATCGGCATCGTGCACCGATCCGAACGTGGGCACGACGACGAGCCCCGTGGTGATCGCGAAGTTCATGTAGCTGGCGGGTTCGATTCGCCCGTCCCGCTCGATCCGTCCCGGCGATGGCACATCGCGCACCGTCACGCCGAACGCTTCGGCGCGCGCCTTGGCATCGGCATAGATCGCGGCGTTGGGATCGCCCGCGCCCGTGGCGCGCGGCAAGGCCAGCACGCCCGGCGCGACGAAGCGGGCCAGGTTATCGACATGGCCGTCGGTGTGATCGTTGATCAGGCCATCGCCCAGCCACAGCACGCGCGCAAAGCCCAGGTCGGCGGCAAGCCGCGCCTCTATTTCGGCGCGCGACAGGTGCGGGTTGCGATTGGGGTTGAGCAGGCACTGCTCGGTGGTGACGACCAGCCCCGCGCCATCGGTATCCACCGCGCCGCCTTCCAGAATCCAGTCGGCGGTATCGATCTCAAGCCCCGCATCGCGCGCCAGTTCGGCGCCGATGGTCTGGTCGCCATCCATCACATACTTGCCGCCCCAGCCATTGAAGCCGAAGCGCCGCGCCCGGCGCGCACCCGCGCCATCGGTGACGACCAGCGGCCCGGTATCGCGCAGCCAGACATCGCCATAGACGCGCCGCTCCAGCCTGACGGCGCCGCTCACCAGTTCGCGCGCGCGCGCCTCGTTCGCCGCATCGCGCACGATCAGGCGCACGTCCTGCCCGCTATCGGCCACCGCGCTGGCGAAAGCGGCGATCTGCGCCTGCGCTTCGCCCAGGAAACCCGGCCATTCCTCGGCATCGTGGGGAAAACCGATCCACAGCCAATCCTGCGCGTGCCATTCGGGGGGAAAGCGGAAAGCTGGGTGCGTGGTCATGCGCGCGCCTCTAGCGCCGCAAGCCGCTTGCGGGAAGCGCCGTGTTTGGCCATGCCCAGGCCATGACCGCCGACTGGACATCCGCCCTTGCCCGGGCCGAAGCATATGCCCCATTCCTGTGCCGCGCGATGGGCCGGTTGCCCGATCTCGTCAGCCTGCTGGCGGCCGGCGAGGGCGAGGCCGCGATCGCCTGGGCGAGGGCGGCGGGCGAAGGCGTGGAGGATGTCGGCGTCGCGCTGCGGCGCGAGCGGCTGGCGCTGGCGCTGGCGTTGGCCATCGGCGACCTGGCCGGGGCCTTTTCGCTTACCCGCGTCACCGGCGAACTGTCCGACTTCGCCGATCGCGCGCTCGATGCGGCCATCGCCGATGCGATCCGCCGCCGCGTGCCCGATGCCGAACCCGCCGGCTTCCTGGCGCTGGCGCTGGGCAAGCACGGCGCGTGCGAACTGAACTACAGCTCCGACATCGATCCGATCCTGCTCTACGATCCCGGACTGCTGCCCCGCCGCGACAGCGACGAGCCGGGCGAAGCGGCCGAGCGCGTGGCGCGCACCGTGGTGGAAACGCTGGGCCGCATGACCGGCGAAGGCTATGTCTTCCGCGTCGACTTGCGGCTGCGCCCGGCGTCCGAGGTCAGCCCGCTGGCGATCCCGATCGACGCGGCGCTGACACATTACGAATCATCGGCGCTGGCGTGGGAACGCGCCGCCTTCATCCGCGCCCGCGCCTGCGCCGGGGATGTCGCGGCGGGCGAGGCGTTCCTGGCCGCGATCCGCCCGTTCATCTGGCGCAAGAGCCTCGACTTCGGGGCGATCGCCGAAATCGGCCGGTTGACCGCGCAGATCCGCTCCAACACCCGGCAGGCGTGGATCGTCGGTCCCAACTTCGACCTCAAGAAAGGGCGCGGCGGCATTCGCGAGATCGAATTCTACGCGCAGACGCACCAGTTGATCCACGGCGGCCGCCACCCGGCGCTGCGGCTGCGCGGCACGCGCGCCACGCTGGACGCGCTGGCCGCCGCCGGGCTGATCCCGGTGGACGACGCCTGCCTGCTGGGCGATTCCTACGATCGGCTGCGCACGCTGGAACACCGCCTGCACATGGTCTCCGACCAGCAGACACATGCCCTGCCCGCCGACTGGGCGGCCATAGAGGACGTGGCGCGGCTCGAAGGGCTGCCCGGCAGCGACGCGCTGCTGGCCGAAATCACCGCGATCACCCAGGCCGTGGGCGAACGCTATGACGCGCTGATCGCCGCCAGCGCCCCGCCGGGCGGATCATCGCCCGCGCGCGGTGCGCCAGCCCAGGCCGAAGCCGGCGAACACCAGGCCGAGGATCTCGCCCGGCTGGGCTTCGCCGATGCGGACGAACTGGCCCAGCGCATCGATGGCTGGCGTTCGGGCAAGATGCGCGCGCTGCGCAGCGATGCCGCCCGCGCCGCCTTCGACGCGATCCAGCCGCGCCTGCTCTCCGCGCTGGCCGCCGCGCCCGAGCCGGAGCGCGCCTTCCTGCGCTGGGAACAACTGCTCGCCAACCTGCCCAGCGCGATCAACCTGTTCAACCTGCTGGAAGCGCGTCCGGCGCTGATCGACTTGCTGGCGCGCATCCTCTCGCTCGCGCCGCCGCTGGCCGACGAACTGGCCCGCCGCGCCGACCTGCTCGATCCGCTGATCGATTCGAGCGCGTTCGAACTGCCCGGCGATGTCGCCACGCTGGTGCGCAACTTCAGCACCGGAGAGGCCGACGACGACTACCAGCGCGTGCTTGACCGGGTGCGGCGCAAGGTGGGCGAAGTGCGCTTTGCGCTGGGCGTGCAACTGATCGAGGGGGCGACCGACCCGCTCGCCGTCTCCGCCGCGCTGGCGCGCGTGGCCGAAGCGGCGATCGCGGTGCTGGCCGCCGCCACGGTCAGCGAATTCGAACGGGCGCACGGGCGCATCGCCGGCAGCGAACTGGTGATCCTGGGGCTGGGGCGCATGGGCGGCGGCGCGCTGACGCACGCGTCCGACCTCGATCTCGTCTATCTGTTCAGCGGCGATTTCAATGCCGAATCGGATGGCGGCCGGCCGCTGGGCGGCTCGCTCTATTACAACCGGCTGGCCCAGCGGGTGACCGCGGCGCTCAGCGTGCCCACCGCCGAAGGCGCGCTGTACGAAGTGGACACCCGGCTGCGCCCCTCGGGCGAGCAAGGCCCGCTTGCCGTCGGCTTCGACAGTTTCGAGCGCTACCAGCGCGAACAGGCGTGGACCTGGGAACACATGGCGCTGTGCCGGGCGCGGGCGCTTTATGGCGCGCCGCCCGCGCGCGCGGCGCTGGGCGCGGTGATCGCCGATGTCCTGGCCGCGCCGCGCGATCCCGAAAAGCTGCGCGCCGACGTGCTGGAAATGCGCGCCACGATGGCCACGCACAAGCCGGCGAAAGGCCCGCTCGACGCCAAGCTGGCGCGCGGCGGCCTCGTCGACGTGGAATTCCTCGTCCATTACCTGCAACTGCGCGAAGGCGCGCGGGTGCCCGATGCGCTCACGCCCTACCTTGGCGATGCCGTGCGCGCGCTGGCCGCCGCCGGTCTCCTGCCCGAAAGTGTGGTTGACGCGCACGACGCGCTCAGCCGATTGCTGGTGGCGGCGCGGCTGCTGGCGCCCGATGCGCAAGTGCCGCCACCCGCCGCGCGCGGCGTGCTTGCCACGGCCTGCAGTTGCGGCGATTGGGAAAACGTCCTGCCGGGGCTGGCGGCGGCGCGCGGCGAAGTGGCGCGCGCCTGGGCCATGACCTTTGGCGAAACACTGGAGATCGAACCGTGAGCAACCGCCCCGGCATTGGCGACAGCCTGCCCGATATCGCGCTGGAAAGCCCCGATGGCACGCCCGTGAAGCCTGCCGACTTCGCCGGCCGCAAGCTGGTGCTGTTCTTCTATCCCAAGGACGACACCCCCGGCTGCACCACCGAGAACAAGGACTTCTCGGCCCTGGCCGGCGAATTCGAGAAAGCCGGCACCGCGCTGCTGGGCGTCAGCAAGGACCCGCCGCAAAAGCACCGCAAGTTCATCGACAAGCACGGACTGGCCGCCCCGCTGGCCAGCGATGCCGCGGAAAACGGCCTGTCCGACGCGCTGGGTATCTGGACCGAGAAGCAGAACTACGGCCGCACCTATATGGGCATGGTGCGCACCACCTACCTCGTCGGCCCGGATGGCCGGATCGCGCGGGTGTGGGACAAGGTCAAGGTCAAGGGCCACGCCGAGGACGTGCTGGCCGCAGCCCGGGCGCTTTGATCGCGGACCCGGCTTCGATGCCCGCCGCCCCGCCTGGCGCCCCCGACGTGGCGCAGGCGATCCGCGGCGCGCTGCTGGCGGGCGATCCGCGCGCCAAGGCCATGGCGGCGCGCGCCGTCGCGCGGGACTGGCGCCAGGGGCGGCTGGCCTTCAGCTTCGCCGCCGTCATGCCCGATCGCCCGGCGCGGCCCGAGCGGCCCGAACTGCTGCCACCCGGCCGCATGCCCCGGCGCGGGCGCGGCCAGTCCGAGCGTGGGCGAATCGCGCTGTACCATGCCCTCGCCCACATCGAATTCGTCGCCATCGACCTCGCGCTCGACATGGCGGGGCGATTCGGCGCGGCCATGGGGCCGCGCTTCGTCGGCGATTTCCTGGCGATCGCGGCGGACGAGGCGATGCACTTCGCGCTGCTTGACCGGCGGCTGCGCACGCTGGGCAGCCATTACGGCGCGCTGCCCGCGCACGACGGGCTGTGGGATTCGGCGCACGCCACGCGCCACGATGTCGCCGCGCGCCTGGCGGTGGTGCCGATGGCGCTCGAAGCGCGCGGACTGGACGTGACACCGATGATGATCGAACGGCTGCGCGGCGCCGGCGACGAACGCGGCGCGGTGATCCTGCAACGAATCCTTGACGATGAAATCCGCCACGTCCGGGCGGGCGCAATGCATTTCATCGCGCTGTGCGCACGGCGCGATGAAGCGCCCGAGGACACCTGGAAATCCCTGATTCGCCTGCACTTGCCGAGGGCCGTTAAGCCACCGTTCAACGACTCGGCGCGCGAAGCAGCCGGTCTATCGCGCACCTTCTATGCGACGCTTGCCTAGATAAGTTTCGCCCGTCTAAGCCCCACTCGTGAGTTGGCGGGGGGGTCCGACCATCTCCACGAACACCCCGGGGCGCCATTCGGCGCAGCGGAAAAACAGGGTCGCAACGGCTTGCCCATGGTCCGGGCTGGTCCGCTAAAGACAAGGTATTCTGAGTGGTCGTTATAAACCTCCTGGCGAAGTTTCGTTCCCTGACGGGGACATTCGCCGCAGCAGCATCCATTTTCGTCGCCAATCCCGCCCTCGCCAACAGCAGCGCCAATGCCGATATCGCCGCGCCGCTGCGCGCCGCCCAGGCTGCGAAGCCGGGCCAGATCGGGGGCGCCGACGAACAGTTCCGCCAGCTCTTCTCCAACTGGCAATCGCTCGAAAAGTCCGATGCCCCCGCGCTGGCCGCCGTTGCCAACGCCGCCGCACTGGCCGCCGTCTCGGGCCGCACTTCGGGCACCACCAACCTTGTCAGCGCGCCGATCCGCCGCGTCTTCTCGACCACCTCGGTCTCGATCCCGTCGCGCATGCCGGTTGAAGGCGTGCGCCTCACCAGCGATTACGGGATGCGCGTCCATCCGGTTCTGGGTGGCCGCCGCGCGCACAAGGGCATCGACCTTGCCGGCCCGGTCGGCACGCCGATCCACGCCACCGCCGATGGCGTCGTCAGCAAGGCCGAATGGTTCAGCAGCTATGGCCTTTACGTTTCGCTCGAACACGGCGGCGAACTCCAGACCCGCTACGGCCACATGTCGCGCCTGAACGTCGCGGCCGGCCAGCACGTCCGCAAGGGCGACATCCTCGGTTTCATCGGCTCGACCGGCCGGTCGACCGGCCCGCACCTCCACTATGAGGTTCGCGTTGCCGGCGAAGCGGTCAATCCCATCCCCTACATGCAGGCAGACGAGATGCGCCAGTCGCTGGCCCTCAACTCGACCGCGCGTGGCCAGGGCGGCCCCGAATAAATTCCGAAATAATAGGGGTGTAACCGGGGCGACTGACCCCGGAAAAAGCCCCGGCATCTTTGGGAGAGGATGCAACCAATCAGGCGGCGCTTCGGCGCCGCCTTTTCTTTGGCGAACGCGCTTGCCTGAATTGGCGCGCACCGGCGGTCCAGACCGATGCGGCGCCCTTGCCGGTCGTTTCGCCGGCAGGCGGGGAGAAGCCGAAACCCCCCGGTTCGCGCGCCGCCGCTGCGCGAACCTGAGGCCCGTTTCGCCCCGCCTGCCGCCGGCGACGCCGGCCGCTGCGGTCCGGGAGGGCCGCCCCATTCCGCGCCGTGCCTGCGTCGCTCCCCTGAGCGATGTGTGGGGAATAGGGCACCGCGCGCGCCGCGTCGGTGCGCAAGCGCACACAACCCGTGTGATTTTTCGCACAGTGCCGCTGCCCCACGCGCGCGGGGCAGCCTTGCCGGGCCGTTCAGAGGGAGAGGATCAGAGCGCGCCGATGGCGAGGAAGCGATCCTCGCGGCGTTGCAGCAGCGCGGCCGGCGAATAGACCGACAGCGCATCGAGTTCCTCGGCCAGCGCCGCGCCCAGCGCGGCGGCGGCGGCCAGCGGATCGCGATGCGCGCCGCCCATGGGTTCGGGCACGATGCGATCGATCACGTTCAGCCGCAGCAGGTCCTGCGCGGTCACTTTCATCGCTTCGGCCGCTTCCGCCGCCTTTTCGGACGTGCGCCACAGGATCGAAGCGCAGCCTTCGGGGCTGATCACCGAATAGACCGCGTGTTCCAGCATCAGCACGCGTTCGGCGCTGGCCAGCGCCACCGCCCCGCCCGAGCCGCCCTCGCCGACGATCGTGGCGACCATCGGCACCGGCAGACCCAGGCAGGCCTCGGTCGCGCGGGCGATGGCTTCGGCCTGGCCGCGCTCTTCCGCCTCGACGCCGGGAAACGCGCCCGAAGTATCGACCAGCGTCACCACCGGCAGCCCGAAGCGCCCGGCCAGTTCCATCAGGCGCACCGCCTTGCGATAGCCTTCGGGCTTGCCCATGCCGAAGTTGTGGTGAATGCGGCTTTGCGTATCGTGGCCCTTTTCGTGCCCGATCACCATGACCCGCCGGTTCCCCAGGCGCGCCAGGCCGCCGATGATCGCCGCATCCTCGCCATACAGGCGATCGCCGCCCAGCGGCACGAAACCGGTGAAGATCGCGCCGACATAGTCATGGAAATGCGGGCGCTGCGGATGGCGGGCGACTTGGGTTTTCTGCCAGGGCGTCAGCCCGGAATAGGTGCGCGCCAGCAGCCGTGCGCTCTTGTCCTGCAGCTTGGTGATCTCGCTCGACAGATCCAGCCCGCCATCGGTGGCGGTGGTCTGCAATTCGCGGATCTGCGCGTCGAGCGCGGCGATCGGCTTTTCGAATTCGAGATACGAGGTCATTGGCCCGAATCGCCCGCATGCTCAGCCGCCGCCAGGCCGACCTTTTCCTCCAGCCACTGTTCCAGCCACTTGATCGAATAGTCGCCCGATTCGAAATCCGGGTCGCGGATGATCGCCTGGTGCAGCGGGATCGAGGTCTTCACCCCGCCCACGACCATTTCATCCAGCGCGCGCCGCAGCCGCATGATGCAGCCTTCGCGGGTGCGGCCATAGACGATCAGCTTGGCGATCATCGAATCGTAGTAGGGCGGGATGCGGTAGCCGGCATAGAGCCCGGAATCGACACGCACATGCATGCCGCCGGCCGCGTGATAGCTTTCCACCAGCCCCGGCGAGGGCGTGAAGTTCCACGGGTCTTCGGCATTGATGCGGCACTCGATCGCGTGGCCGCTGAACACGATGTCTTCCTGGAGAACGGAAAGCGGCAGCCCTTCGGCAATGCGGATCTGCTCGCGCACCAGATCGACCCCGGTGATCGCCTCGGTCACCGGATGTTCCACCTGCAGGCGGGTGTTCATCTCGATGAAATAGAATTCGCCGTTTTCCCACAGGAACTCGATCGTGCCGGCGCCGCGATAGCCCATGTCGGCCATGGCCCGGGCCACGATGCCGCCCATGCGATCGCGCTCGGCCGGGGTGATCACGGGCGAAGGCGCTTCTTCCAGCACTTTCTGGTGGCGGCGCTGCAACGAACAGTCCCGCTCGCCCAGGTGGATGGCGTTGCCCTTGCCGTCGCCGAAGATCTGGAACTCGATATGGCGCGGGTTGCCGAGATACTTCTCGATATAGACGGTATCGTCGCCGAAGGCCGCCTTGGCTTCCGAGCGGGCCTGGCTGATCAGCGTTTCCAACTGGTCTTCCGAAGGCACCACTTTCATGCCCCGGCCGCCGCCGCCCGACGCGGCCTTGACCAGCACCGGATAGCCGATTTCGGCCGCGACCTTGCGCGCTTCGCCGATATCGTCGACCGCGCCGTCAGACCCCGGCACCAGCGGCAGGCCGAGCGCGCCGGCGGTGCGCTTGGCCGCCACCTTGTCGCCCATCGTGCGGATGTGTTCGGGCTTGGGACCGATCCAGGTGATGTCGTGCGCTTCGACGATTTCGGCGAACTGCGCGTTTTCCGAAAGGAAGCCATAGCCGGGATGGATCGCGTCGGCGCGGCTGATTTCCGCCGCCGAAATGATCGCCGCCACGTTGAGATAGGAATCGCGCGCGGCGGGCGGGCCGATGCAGATGGCGTGATCGGCCAGGCGCACGTGCATGGCATCGGCATCGGCGGTGGAATGCACCGCCACCGTTTCGATGCCCATCTCGTGCGCGGCGCGGTGGATGCGCAGCGCGATCTCGCCGCGATTTGCGATCAGCAGGCGGGAAATGGCCATGGGCTTCAGCCGATGACGACGAGTGGCTGGTCGTATTCGACCGGCTGCGCGTTTTCGACCAGCACCGCCTTGACGGTGCCGGCGGCGGGCGCGATGATCGGGTTCATCACCTTCATCGCCTCGATGATGAGCAGCGTTTCCCCCGCTTTCACGGCCTGGCCCACGGTGATGAACGGCGGGGAGCCGGGTTCAGAAGACAGATAGACGGTGCCGACCATCGGCGATTTCACCGCCGTGCCTTCCGGCGCGGCCGGGGCCGCATCGGCCACCGGCGCGGCGGGCGCGGCCTGCGGGGCCACACCACCTTGCGGGGCTGGCGCATAATACGTCTGCGGCATGGCCGGCGCGGCCACGCCCCGCGCAACGCGGATGCGCCGCTCGCCGTCCTCGACCTCGATCTCGGAGAGATTGGTCTCGGCCAGCAATTCGGCCAGTTCGCGCACCAGCGCGCCGTCGATGTTCATTCCGCCGGCGCCGCCGACCTTGTCGTCACCCATGGGTTCCTCGGATCAGGGGGATGGAAAAAGCGCGTATCGCCGGGGCGATGCCGCTAGGCAAGACTTTCCTCGATGCGCTGCACAGCTTTCCCCCAAAGCCGCCGGCAGCCCACGAGGCGTCGGTTCGAACGGCGCTCAGGCGGATTTCGCCGCCGGGCGCAGGTAATCGAGCAATTGGGCCAGCGTTTCGCGCAAGTCCCGGCGATGCACCACCATGTCCACCATGCCATGGGCGTGGAGATATTCCGCCCGCTGGAAGCCTTCGGGCAGCTTTTCGCGGATCGTGTCCTGGATCACGCGCTGGCCGGCAAAACCGATGAGCGCGCCCGGTTCGGCGATCTGCACATCGCCCAGCATCGCATAGCTGGCGGTGACGCCGCCCGTGGTCGGATCGGTCAGCACCACGATATAGGGCAGGCCCGCCGCCTTCAGCCGGCGCAGCGCGACCGTGGTCTTGGGCATCTGCATCAGGCTGAGAATGCCTTCCTGCATGCGCGCGCCGCCGGCGGCGGTGCAGATGACATAGCCGCAGCGTTCGCGGATCGCGGCTTCAACGCCGGTCACGAAAGCCGCGCCCACCGCCATGCCCATCGATCCGCCCATGAAGGCGAAGTCCTGCACGCCCAGCACCAGCTTCTGCCCCTCGATCGCGCCCAGCGCGTGGGTCAGCGCATCGGCGAAGGGATAGTTGGCGCGCGCCGTCTTCAGCCGATCGGGATAGCGCTTGCTGTCGCGGAACAGCAGCGGGTCTTCGCGGACGCGCGGCGCGGGCAGCAGCATGAAGCCGGGATCGAGCAATTGCACGATGCGCGCTTCCGCCCCGATGCGGCCATGATGCTCGCAGCGCGGACAGACCGAGAGGTTGTCCTCGTACTCGCGCGCGAAAAGCATCTCGCGACACGACGGGCATTTGATCCAGAGATTGTCCGGGGTTTCGCGCTTGCCGATGCGCGAGAGCGAATTGCGGACGCGGGTGATCCAGTTCATGTGGCCCTTTGGGCGAACTCGGGCGGGTTCGGCAAGTCCATTTTCACCGCAATGCCCACCGCGGGGCCGGGAATCGCCCGCATTTGCCTGCTTTCCACGCGCTGAAGAGGTGTCCCGAGGATCGGCGCGACGGGGGGGTACTTGCATTTTGGCAACACCTCATGCGGAAAAATGCATTCAGGTGCCAAAACCCAGTAAAACCGGCCAGGATTCCCTTGCCGGGCAAAATCCGTTGGCCTACCAATCGGGCAACAAGAATAAGCATTACAGCCGGGGCCGGCTCGGGAGAGATGCCGTCAACTCGTTGATCGAACACCGCGGGCGGAGGGGCCTTCGGTGTTCGCGGCCCCGGCAGCCGCGTCGTTTCAGACCGCGGCCATCCAGACACCCTGACACCATCTGAAAGACGATCCGGCCGTGCGCGGCCGTCGCCCCCAATCGCCCCGATCGCGGCTCTCAGCCAGCGGCGGCGGCGGCGCCGAAATCGTCGGCGCGCAGGCGGTGCCAGGCCAGCCCGCCCAGCGCCAGATAGCTCGTCGCCGATCCCAGCGCGACGGCCCAGGCGATCCCCGCCGCGCCGATGCCGACCAGCACCGGAATGGCGGCAAGCAACACCAGCATCCCCACGACCCGCGCCAGCAGCGCGCTGCCGGCGCGATCGGTCGAATGCAGCACCGGTTCGAACGCCACGCTGGCCAGTTCGAAGCTGGCCGCGATGGCCAGCGGGATCAGGATGCCCTCACCCTTGCGGAACCCTTCGCCGCCGATCAGCACCAGCAAGTCCGCGCCCAGGAAATGCGCCAGCAGGCTGAGGATCGTGCCCGCCGTCGCCGCCAGCAGGCTGGTCTGCACCGCCAGTCGCCGGAATGCCGCGGCCCCCGACGCCGCGCGCACATGGGCGACTTCGGCATAGACCGAGCGCGTCAGCAGCGACGACAGCTTGCCCAGCGCCTGGGTCAGTTGCCCGGCCAGGCGATACAGCCCCGCCGCTCGCGTGCCGATCAGCCCGCCCACGGCCAGCAGCGGCCCCTGCCGCGTTACCGCGTCGATCGATCCACCGGCGTGCGTCACCAGGAAGAAGCGCACCAGCCCCGGATTTTCGCGGAACGCCAGCCGCCAGTCGCGCAAGTGCGACAGGCGCAGCGCCTGCGGGCACAATCGCCGGGCCATGGCCCAGTAAAGCGCGCCCTCTATCAGATCGATCACCGCCCAGGCCATCAGGAACCGCGCCACGCTGGGCCCGGCCCACCAGATCGTCAGCGCGGCGATCAGCCGGCCCAGCGGCACCACCGCTTCGACATAGACCGCCCGATCGAAGCGATGCAGCGCGCGCACGATGCCCGTCGGCGCGGAGACCAGCGCCCACAGCATCGCGCAGCAGAACCAGAACGCGGTGTCGATGTAGCGGGGGTTGAGATCGAGCGCGTCGGAAAAGCCGTAGATCACGGTGAAGGCGACCCCGCAGCCCAGCACCGCGCCCACCGCATCGATCAGCCCGCACAATATGCCCAGCCGCCCGAAGCGGTCCCAGTCCTGCGCATGGACATATTGCGCGCCATAGCGCACCACGACGCGCCAGGTTTCGAAACCGGCAATCGCGATCAGCGCCTGCGCGGTGCCGAAAATCAGCGAGAAGTGGCCGAAATCCTTCAGCCCGAGCGACCGGGTGAGGATCGCCAGATAGGCGATGCCGCAGACCGCGCCGAAGCCCTTGCCGCCCAGCAGCCAGGCGGTGTTGGCCAGGATGCGGGCCAGCGGCGAGCGGCCGTCTTGGCGCGAGGGGCCCGCGTTCATGCGCTAGGCCAGCGGGCGCGGCGGCGCGCCCGACATCGCGCTTTCGACCACATCGGCGGCGCGGACGATCGGATCATCGCCGGTGAACATGGGCGCCCCTGCGTCCGTCCAGCCGATCGCATCGAATGCGGCGCGCGTGCGTTCGATCTGCGCGGCGCGATAGGCCGGGTGATCGCGAAAGGCCCGCGCGATCGCCGCCGCGACATCGCAATCGGGATCGACGACTTCGCCGAAGCGCCACATCGCATAGTCCTCGTTCCCCTGCCAGTCGGCGGCGTGGGCGTTGACGAACAGGCAGGGTCGGGGACGGACAAGAAATTCATAAACCTGACTGCTGACATCGCCGATGTAGAGGTCCGCCGCAAGCGTATAGGTCATGTCGATCGACCTTTCCGACCCCAGATCCACCACGATCCGGCCCGGCACTGCCATGGCCTGCCATTCGCGCCGGCGCGCCTCGTCCCAGTCGCGCGCCATGCGCACGTGCGGCGCGATGACCAGATCATAGCGATCGTCGGCCGCCACCGCGTCCACCAGCCGGCGCGTGAACGCGGCGGCGGACCCCAGCCTGGCATCGAAATGCGGATTGTAGAGCAGCACCGACCGGCCGGACGCGAACAGCGGCGCGCGCTGCGCGGCGATCCGCAGCATTGCCGACACCTTGACCGGTCCGGTCACCACGCAGCGCCCGGGCGCAACGACGCCTTCCGCGATCAGCCGGTCGCGATCCTTGGTCCCGGCGACGAGCACTTTGTCGAACAGCGAAAAGCGCCTTTCAAAGCCGACCCGGCGATCGCCCGCGCCATGCGGGATGTGGATCAGCGGCGGGCAGCGCCCCGGCAGCCGGCGCAGCAAGGTGGAGGTCCGCTCGGCGCAGAGAATCGCATCGCAGGCGCGCAGCCGACCGGCCCAGACGAGGAGGCGGGCCAGCTTGTCGAGCTTGCGCGGCACGCAGCCGGCGAGCGGCGCGGGCAGGTCCATCGCCACGATCTCGGGAACGGGCAGGCCCAGCCCGCGCGCCAGTTGCGCGATCGGCGCGGCCTCGTCCGCGTGGGACACAAAAATCCGCACCCGGCAGCGCCCCCGCCGCGCGATCTCGCAGGCGACGGGCAGGAAATGCGCGAACTGATGCGCGCCGCCGATCGCCAGCGCATGCAGCACGGGCTTCACCCGCCACGCCTCGCGCCGCGGATGGAACAGTCCGATGGCAGGAAAAAACGGCACGGCACTGCGAACCCAACTCCGTCGCTGCCCGAACAGGCTCTGCCCCGGGCGGAGCCTTCATGAGATCTTGCCCGGCCCGTGTCCAGCACTACGCCATTGCCGGCACGGTGCGGATCAGGGCGAGCGGATGGCTGCGTTGGGAAAAGAGCGGATGGCCCCGTCCCCCTTTTCGTCACTCCCGCGCAGGCGGGAGCCCATCTCCTGCCCTGTCCTTCGTCACTCGCGTTGCGTGGTTCGAGACGCTGGGAGATGGGTTCCCGCCTGCGCGGGAATGACGAGGGAAAAGGGCAAGCGCTTCTTATGCCGAAGGGGATAAGCCCGAACCCGGTTCAGGGCGACGATGACCGAGAGATTCCGTCTGCAAGCGCCGCCAAAGCAAACGCCCCCTGCATCGCGGGATGCAAGGGGCGCATGCTGTTTACCGGGCCGGCACTGCGCCGGGGCGCGAAGCTCAGTGCTTCTTGTCGGCCCAGATGTTGCGATAGGCGAGATAGCCCAGGATCGTCGCGAAGAGCAGGAAGCCCAGCACCGGCCAGCCCGTCTGCTTGCGCTTGTCGAGCTTGGGTTCGGCGGTCCACACGAGGAACGCGGCGACGTCGGTCGCCATCTGGTCCACGGTCGACTTGGTGCCGTCCTTGTACGTCACCTGGCCATCGGAGGTCAGCGGCGGCGCCATCGCGAGATTGAGGTTCGCGAAATAGGGGTTGTAGTGCAGCCCCTGCGGCGTCTTGGCATCCGGGAAGTGCTTGAGCAGTTCGGCCGGCTGGTTCTGATAGCCCGTCAGCAGCGAATGGATATAGGCGGCGCCATCGTGGCGGGCCTTGGTCATCAGCGACAGGTCGGGCGGAACCGCGTTGTTGTTGGCGGCGCGCGCGGCGATGTCGTTGGCGAAGGGCTTGGGGAAATAGTCGGTCGCCAGGCCCGGACGGGTGTTCGTTTCGCCGGTGTTGGGATCGATGCCCGGCACGTTGAAGCCGGCGGCGATCGCCTTCACTTCATCGTCGTTGTAGCCAAGCTGCTTCAGATCGCGGAACGCGACGAGGCGCAGCGAATGGCAGGCCGAGCAGACTTCCTTGTAGACCTGGAAGCCGCGCTGCAACTGCTGCTTGTCGAAGCGGCCGAAGGCGCCGTCGCTGGCGAGGTGGAGTTCCTTCGGCAGGCGATGGAACTCATGCTCGGCGGTGACCGGGGCCGGTTCTGTGATCGCGGTGTAGGCGCCGTTGCCGAACGACCACGCCAGCGCGACCGTGAAGAACAGCCCGACGAGAATGGAGAGGATGCGGATCATGGCTTTCGTCTTTCCGTCTCGCTGGGTTTACGCCGCCGCGCCGGGCGCTGCCTGATCGTCCTGGCCAAGCACCGCCTCGGTGATCGAGAACGGCAGCGGCTCGGGACGTTCGATCGCGGAAACGATCGGCAGAATGATGAGGAAGTGCGCGAAGTAGTAGATCGCGGCGATCTGGCTGATCATCACGAAGGGTTCGGCCGCCGGCGCGCCGCCGCAATAGCCGAGCACCAGCGCGTCGATGATCAGGATCACGTAGAACCACTTGAACATCGGGCGATACTTGCCCGAGCGGACCGGCGAGCGATCGAGCCAGGGCAGGAAGAACCACACCAGGATCGCGCTGAACATGGCGAGCACGCCCATCAGCTTGGCCGGGATGAAGAAGAAGTCCGACGTGAAGGCGCGCAGGATCGCGTAGAACGGCCAGAAGTACCATTCGGGAACGATGTGCGCCGGCGTGCTCATCGGGTTTGCCGGGATGTAGTTGTCCGGGTGGCCCAGCATGTTCGGCGCGAAGAACAGCACCGCGCAGTAGATCAGCAGGAACGCGCCCACGGCCCAGCCGTCCTTGGCGATGAAGTAGGGATAGAAAGGAACGGTATCGCTCTCGGTCTTCACTTCGACGCCGGTGGGGTTGGAGGAACCGGGGATATGCAGCGCCCAGATGTGCAGCACGACCACGCCGACGATCACGAAGGGCAGCAGGTAGTGCAGCGAGAAGAAGCGGTTGAGCGCGGCGTTATCGGGCGCGAAGCCACCGAGCAGCCACTGCTGGAGCGGTTCGCCGACCAGCGGAATCGCGCCGAACAGGCCGGTGATGACCTTGGCGCCCCAGAAGCTCATCTGGCCCCAGGGCAGGACGTAGCCCATGAACGCCGTGGCCATCATCAGCAGGAAGATGACGACGCCGAGCAGCCACACCATTTCGCGCGGGGCCTTGTACGAACCGTAGAAGAAGCCGCGGAAGATGTGGATGTAGATCACCACGAAGAAGGCCGAGGCGCCGTTGGCGTGCGCATAGCGCATCAGCCAGCCCCAGTTCACGTCGCGCATGATATGTTCGACCGAATCGAACGCCACCGCGCCGTTCGCCGCGTAATGCATGGCCAGGATGATGCCGCTGACTATCTGGATCGCCAGGCAGATCAGCGCCAGGAAGCCGAAGTTCCACCAGTAATTGAGGTTGCGGGGAACCGGATAGCCAGAACCTACGGCGTTGTAGACCAGGCGTGGCAGCGGCAGCTTTTCGTCCATCCACTGCATCAGCGGATGTTCAGGCTTGTATTCGTGGGCCCAGGGGAAGCTCATGGTGTGTCCTCAGCGTAACGTGTTGGCGCTCTGGGCCTCAACCGATTTTGACGACGGTGTCGGTAGTGAAGGAATACTCCGGCACTTCGAGGTTCTTGGGCGCCGGTCCCTTGCGGATGCGCGCCGCGGTATCATACGACGAACCGTGGCAGGGGCAGAAATAGCCGCCGAATTCACCCTTCACCTCGCCTTCGCCGGCGCCCAGCGGCACGCAGCCCAGGTGGGTGCAGACACCCATGGTGATGAGCCAGTTTTCCTTGCCCTCTTTCGTCCGCTCCGCCAGCGTCTGCGGATCGCGCAGGCTGGACACCGAAACGGCGTCAGCCTCGGCGATTTCCTTGGGCGTCAGGTTGCGGATGAACACCGGCTGCTTGCGGAACACGCCCTTGATAGCCTGACCCGGCTTGATCTGCGAGATGTCCACTTCGGTAGAGCTTTCGGCCAGCACGTCGGCCGAAGGCGCCATCTGGCTGATCAGCGGCACGAGGGTGGCAAGACCGCCCACGCCCGCCGCGCTTACCGCAGCGATATTGATGAAATCGCGCCGCCGCACGCCATCCCCGGCGATATGCCCCGGAATGTCAGTGCCCGCATCTTGTGCCATGGTTGACCTTGCCTTGCTCTAGAGGCCCGCACGCATAGGACGTGCGGACCGAATCCGATCCAGTTGTACGTCTGGTATCACCCCTGACGCCGTAACCACCCCAGAACATAGCTGTGGCAGGTATCGACTTGCGGCGCCTGATAGACTCGAAAGGCACCCCTGCCAACCGCATTTTTGGGCGTTCATTTTCCGGCCTCCGCCAGCCCGACGAGCGATACCTGGCGACCATATGTCGGCTCGCCGCGATGGCAAGCCCGGCGAAACGAAAAGAAGCGATCCGGCGCCGCATAAGTATCCAGCCCCAGCCGATCGACCCGGCCGACCCCCGCCGCCGCCAGCCGCGCCGCGACATAGGCTTCGAGATCGAACTGCCAGTGCCCGGCACGGCCGGGCGCGAAAAAGCCGGCGTTCCCGGGCGCGGCGTCGACGAAGCGCGCGCGGAAGCCATCGTCCACTTCATAGCTTGCCTGCGCGATGCACGGGCCGATGGCGGCGGCGATGGACCCGGCCCGCGCGCCCAGCGCGACCATGGCCGCCACCGTGCGATCGGTCACACCGTCGATCGCGCCGCGCCAGCCGGCATGGGCCGCGCCGATCACGCCGGCCTCGCGATCGGCCAGCAGCACCGGCGCGCAATCGGCGGTGATGATGCCCAGCAGCACGCCGGGCCGCGCCGTCACCAAGGCATCGGCGCGCGGGCGATCGGGATCGGCCCACGGCGCGGACAGGGTAACACAATCGGCCGAATGGACCTGATAAACGCCGACGAGCGGCGCGCCGGGCAGCACCGCCTGCGCGGCGATGCGGCGATTCTCGGCGACGGCGGCGGGATCGTCGTCCGATCCCAGCCCGGCGTTCAGCCCCGCGACCAGCCCCGCCGAAACCCCGCCGCGCCGGCCCAGGAAGCCATGCGGCACGCCGGCCAGCAGCGCGGAACGGAATACGTCGGGGCCGGCTGCGTCAGCCAAGGCTTTTCGACACCTGTTCGCGCACGTCGCGCGAAAGGCTGGGCGCGGCGGCGATGCGTTCCAGCGCGGCGCGCATCAGCGCCGATCGCGCCGGCTCGATCCGCCGCCAGCGCCCCAGCGGCGACACGAAGCGCGCCGCGGTCTGCGCGTTGGTGGGATCGAGGGTGAGGATCAGGTCCGCGATCAGGCGATAGCCTTCGCCGCTGGCATCATGGAACGCCTTGGGGTTGACCGCCGCCGCCATGTAGAGCGCGCGCACGCGATTGGGGTTGGCCAGCGTGAAATCGGGATCGCGCGCCAGCGCCTTCACATGCGCCAGCACATCGCGGTGCAGCGACCCGGCCTGGAGCGAGAACCACTTGTCGATGACCAGCGCGTTGCCCTGGTAGCGGGCGCGGAAATCGGCCAGCGCATCGGCCCGCGCCGGCGTATCCAGCCCGCACAGCACCATCAGCGCGCCCTGGCGGTCGGTCATGTTGTCGGCGCCATGATACTGCGCGGCGGCGCGGCGGGCGGCTTCGTCGGGCGCGCCGGCGGCAAGGTAGACCAGCGCCTGCGTCTTCAGCTTGCGCGCGCCGCGCGCGGCGGCATCGCGGCCATAGGGCACGGCGCTGACCCGGTCGTGCAACACCGTCAGCGCAGCCAGCAAGTGCTGCGCCAGCCAGGCCTTCAGCGCCTCGCGCTCGGCATGGATCGCGCCGGGATCGGCGGTGGCCAGTTGTTCGGCCAGATAGCTTTCCGCCGGCAGGATCATCAGTTCGCCGCGCATCAGGTCGTCCAGCGCGGAATCGGCGATGATCGCGCCCAGCGCCTGCCCGATGGCGGCGCGGCCCGCGCCGCGCGCCGCATCGTCGAGCGTGCCGGCCACCGCCGCCACCAGATGGCGCACGACCAGGCTCTGCATCGCTTCATAGCGCGCGAAGGGATCGTCATCGTGCGCCGCCAGGAACACCAGATCCTCGGGCGTGGTATCGGCCACGATCGCCACGGGCGCGGTGAAGCCGCGATTGATCGACAGCACCGGCCGCGCGGCGAAGCCGGGGAACGCGAATTCGGCCGACGCGGTGTCGAGCACGATCATCTGCTCGCCCGCGTGACGGCCGCTCGCCCGGTCGAACAGCGCGACGCGCAGCGGGATCGGCATCGGCTGCTTTTCGGGCTGGCCGGGCGTGGCCGGCACCGCCTGTTCAAGGTGCAGCGTGGCGACATCGCCTGCGTGGCTCAGCCGCACGGTCACTTGCGGCGTGCCGGCCTGCGCATACCACAGGCGGAACTGCGCGAGGTCCAGCCCGGCGCCGTCCTCGATCGCCTTGACGAACTGCTCGCACGTCGCCGCTTCGCCGTCATGGCGCGCGAAATAAAGGTTCGTGCCCTTGCGGAACCGCTCCACCCCCGCGATCGAGCGGATCATGCGGATCACCTCGGCGCCCTTGTTATAGACGGTCGCGGTGTAGAAGTTCGAGATTTCCTGATAGGAATCGGGCCGGATCGGATGGGCGAGCGGCCCCGAATCCTCGGGAAACTGGCCCGATCGCAGCACGCGCACGTCCTCGATCCGCTTGACCGCCGCCGATCCCATGTCGGCCGAGAACAACTGGTCGCGCAGCACGGTGAAGCCTTCCTTCAGCGATAGCTGGAACCAATCGCGGCAGGTCACGCGGTTGCCCGACCAGTTGTGGAAATATTCGTGCGCGATCACGCCCTCGATCGCATCATAATCGGCATCGGTGGCGGTTTCGGGATCGGCGAGGACATAGCGGGTGTTGAAGATGTTCAACCCCTTGTTCTCCATCGCGCCCATGTTGAAATCGCTGACGGCGACGATGTTGAAGAT
>JADLHU010000066.1 GCA_020848655.1 Novosphingobium sp. | reverse complement strand
TGCATCTACGGCATCGGTTCGGTCGAAACCTATACGGCCATGACCTTCACGATCGAGCTGGGCCAGCGCCTGGACGAGAAGCAGCTCATGGCCGACCTCGTGGCGCTGCAATACAAGCGCAACGACGCCGCCTTCAGCCGCGGCAACTTTCGCGTGCGCGGCGACAATCTGGAGATTTTCCCCAGCCATTATGAAGACATGGCCTGGCGCGTGACCTTCTTCGGCGACGAGATCGAGGAAATCGCCGAATTCGATCCCCTGACCGGCAAGACCGGGGCAAAGCTGAACGCGGTGCGCGTCTATGCCAATTCGCACTATGTCACCCCCGGCCCCACGCTGAAGCAAGCGTCGGCGGCGATCCGCTTCGAACTGACCGAGCGGCTCAAGGAACTCGTCGCCGAAGGCAAGCTGCTCGAAGCGCAGCGGCTGGAACAGCGCACCAATTTCGACCTGGAGATGATCGCCGCCACCGGCAGTTGCGCCGGGATCGAGAACTACAGCCGCTTCCTGACCGGCCGCCTGCCGGGCGAACCACCGCCGACGCTGTTCGAATACCTGCCCGACAACGCGCTGCTTTTCGTGGATGAAAGCCACCAGACGGTGCCGCAAGTCGGCGCGATGGCCAAGGGCGATCACCGCCGCAAGCTGACGCTGGCCGAATACGGCTTCCGCCTGCCCAGTTGCATCGACAACCGCCCGCTGCGCTTCAACGAATGGGATGCGATGCGCCCGCAGACGGTGGCCGTCTCGGCCACGCCGGGGCACTGGGAAATGGAACAGACCGGCGGCGTCTTCGCCGAACAGGTCATCCGCCCGACCGGCCTGATCGACCCGCCGGTGGAAATCCGCCCGGTGGAAGACCAGGTGCAGGACTGCATCAACGAATGCCGCGAAACGGCGGCCAAGGGCTATCGCACGCTCGTCACCACGCTGACCAAGCGCATGGCTGAAGACCTGACCGAGTTCATGCACGAGGCGGGCCTGCGCGTGCGCTACATGCATTCCGACGTGGAAACGCTGGAACGCATCGAACTGATCCGCGACCTGCGGCGCGGCGTCTATGACGTGCTCGTCGGCATCAACCTGCTGCGCGAAGGGCTGGACATTCCCGAATGCGGCCTGGTGTGCATCCTCGATGCCGACAAGGAAGGCTTCCTGCGCTCGGAAACCAGCCTGATCCAGACCATCGGCCGCGCCGCGCGCAACGTGGACGGGCGCGTGATCCTCTATGCCGATCGCATGACCGGCAGCATGGAACGCGCGATCGCCGAAACCGACCGCCGCCGCGAACGCCAGCACGCCTTCGACATCGAACACGGCATCACCCCGGCCACGATCAAGCGCCAGATCGCCGACATCATCGCCGACACCGCCAGCCGCGACGGCGTGCTGGTGGAGATCGACGCGGACGGCGCCAACCACCTCGTGGGCCACAACCTGCGCGCCTATATCGAAGAGCTGGAACAGAAAATGCGCGCCGCGGCGGCCGACCTGGAATTCGAGGAAGCCGGACGGCTCAGGGACGAAATCCGGCGGCTGGAAGCGGACGAACTGGGGATTCCCGATGGCGAAAAGGCGGCCCCGCTGGTCGGACGCAGCAACGAGGGCAAGCCGGGGACGCGCAAGGGCCGGTTCGGGCGGGAGACGAAGCGGAAGTGGGGGCGGTGACTCTCGCTTGATTATCTATTTTTTCTCCGATAGATTAGACCTAATGGAGATAGATAGTGCAGATCGACATCGATTTTGAGGTCTTCAAGGCGTTGACGGCGCACCGAAGCTCGGAAAGCGACACCTACAATGAGGTCATCCGACGCCTTCTTGGGCTTCCTGCATCGGATTTCCTTTCAGATGGCCCGGTCTTAGAGGCTGAAGGTCAACCTGGAAAATCGGCCGGTCTTGGCGGTGAAGGCGTATTCTATTCGAATGTATTTTTCTCAAATGGCACTCGGTTCCGAGCCACCTACAAAGGACGAACCTATCATGCCTCTATAATGGATGGCGTGTGGATTGATGAGTTAGGCATCAAACGAAGCAGCCCTTCAGACGCTGCCTCCTCCATTTCAAAGACCAATGTCAACGGCTGGCGATTTTGGTACGTCAATGAACCTTTAAGCGATGAGTGGGTTCGCATGGATACACTTCGCCGATGATCCGCTCGTTCGCCGATCCCGAAACCGAACGCATCTGGAAAGGCGAACGAAGCCGCAAGCGGCCGCACGATATCCAGAACACCGCGCGGCGGAAGCTGCGCCAGCTTCACCGCACGCTGAATCTCTATGATTTGCGCATCCCGGGCGGAAACCGCTTCGAGCAGTTGAAAGGCTTCACCCCTTTACGATATAGCCTGCGTATCAATGACCAATGGCGGATCACGTTCGGTTGGTCAGACGGAGGCGCGGACGATGTCCGGATCGAAGATTACCACGAAGGATGAAGACCGGCTGGACAATGTCCATCCGGGTGACATCCTGCGCGAGGACTTCCTGATCGGCAGCGATGTACCGTTGAGCGAGGTTGCCAGCGGAACCGGAATCGAAGCCGCTCTGTTGCAGTCCGTGCTGGATGGCACGCGGGCGGTGGATGCCAATATCGATCTGCGGCTGGCACGCTATTTCGGCATCAGCGAGGGCTTTTTCCTCGGCCTTCAGATGGATTTTGACCTGGAGGAAGAACGCCGCACGCATGGTGATGAACTCGCCCGCATCGTGCGCCGCGCAGCCTGACAAAACGCCCCCCCTCACAGCTTCCCGAACTTCGCCTCGAACCCGGCGGTGTCGCCGGCGGCCAGCAGGCTCGCCTGTTCCACCCAGCTATCGCGGCGGATGCGGCCGGTGAAGGCGCCGAGATGGGCGTCGATGCGGTCGATGTCGGCTTCGGTCCAGGCGGCGATCTGGGCGAAGCGGGTGACGCCAAGCGTGGCGAGCAGCGCCACCAGCTTCGGGCCGACGCCCTTGATGCGGCGCAAGTCGTCGGCATCGCCATCGGCAACCGCCGGTTCCGCGACCGGCGGCGGCGCGGGTGCTGCTTCGCTGGCCGCGATCGCTTCGTCGGCGGCGGCCACGGCCACCACTTCGCCCATGCCCGCCAGGATATCCGGCCCGGTTCCGGCGAACGCGGCGGCCGTGGCCGACGGCGCGTCGATCAGCGCCTGGTTGCGCTGCGCGGGCGCGGCGCCTTCGTCGAGCACGTCGGGCCGGCGGCGCTGGCGCACGGCGGCGGCGCGCCTGGCCCGGCCGAGCAGCCACAGCGCCACGAGCAGCACCAGCGCCACGGCCACGGCAAGGACAATCCAGTGAGTCTCGATCGTCTGAAGCATCGCGCACGTCTCCCCGGTTCAAGGCCAGCCTTGCCGTCAGGAGTGCGGCGGCGGCGGCTTGCAGCCGCCCTGCGTTAGCCGCCCGGACGCTCTTGCTCAACGGGGCTGTTGCGGCTGTCGGCCAGCGCCCCCGCCACGCCGACCAGCTTCACGAATTCCTGCCGCCAGAAATCCTGCTGCCGGCCGGCCAGCGCGGCGATGCGCGCGTGGCCGAAGCCGTTCATCAGCGCATCGCCGCGCAAGGTCTGGCCGAAGGCGGCGACTGCGGCGGCAAAGGCGAAGTCGCCGGTGGGCGCGCCAGCCCGCGCGATCAGCGCGGCGGGCACCGGCCGTTCGATCAGGCGCGAGGTGGCGCCATCGGGCAGCTTGTAGCGCAGCCGCACGAAAGCCAGTTCGCCCGCCCTGGCCGTGGCGGCATCGGGCAGCGGATCGTCATAGCGCCGGGGCGCGATCCAGCCCTTCGCGCCCGCCGGCACCACTTCGTAGATCGCGGTCACCTGATGGCCCGCGCCGATATCGCCGGCATCGATGCGGTCGTTGTCGAAATCCTCTTCGCGCAGCGCGCGGTTTTCATAGCCGAGCAGGCGGTACTGGCTGACCTGCGCCGGATTGAATTCCACCTGGATCTTCACGTCCTTGGCGATGGTGAACAAGGTCGCGCCCATCTGGTCGCCCAGCACCTTGCGGGCTTCCAGCGCGCTGTCGATGTAGGCGTAGTTGCCGTTCCCGTGATCGGCGATCTGTTCCATCATCGCTTCGTTGTAGTTGCCGGTGCCGAAGCCCAGCGTGGTCAGCGTGATGCCGCTGTCGCGCTCACGCTCCACCATGGCGATCAGCGCCTTGCTGTCGCTCACGCCCACGTTGAAATCGCCATCGGTGGCCAGCAGGATGCGGTTGACCCCGCCTTCGATGAAATTGTCGCGCGCGATCTGGTAGGCCAGTTGCAGCCCCGCCCCGCCCGCCGTCGACCCGCCGGGCTGCAACCGATCAAGCGCAGCGCGGATCCTGGCGGGATCGTTCGTCGGCTCCAGTACAAGGCCCGCCGCGCCCGCATAGACGACGATCGAAACCTTGTCCTGCCGGCCCAGTTCGCCCGCAAGGCCCGCCAGCGCGGTGCGGACCAGCGGCAGCTTGTCCTGGCTGGACATCGATCCCGATACGTCGACCAGGAACACCAGGTTCGCCGGCGGCCGCCCAGCGCGCGGCAGGTCATAGCCGCGCAGGCCGATGCGCAGCAGCCGCGTGGCCGGGTTCCACGGCGTCACCGCAAGGTCGGTGGTGACGGTGAACGGCACCTGCCGGCTTGGCGGCGCGGCATAGTCATAGCGGAAATAGTTGATCAGTTCCTCGCTGCGCACCGCGTCCACGGGCGGCAACTGCCCCTGGCTGAGGAAACGGCGGGTATTGGCATAAGCGCCAGTATCGACATCGACCGAAAACGTCGACACCGGCTCTGCCCGCGCGATGTGGACGGGGCTGACCGCCTTGCCATCATAGCGTTCGCGCCCCGGATCGGTGGCGACGACCACGGGCGGCACGTAACCGCCGGCCATCCGTTCCTGCGCGCGGAGCATCGGCGCGGGCATGCCGCTGACAACCCGGGGAGCGGAGGGCGGCGGTGGCGGCGGCGGTGGAGGTGGAGGCGGCGGCGGTGGCGAAGGCAGCGAGGACAAACTCTCGGTGCGCGTCTGCGCGGTAACGATCACATCGCCCACGTCCGCGCCCGCGCCGGGCGCCTGCGCCACTTTCTGTTGCGAAGCCGCGCATCCGGCCAGCAGCGCGACGATGCAGGTCGCACCGATCCCTTGGACAAGACGCATGACAAATCCCCTCTACCGCCGACATTTCCCGCACGCGAAAAGGCACGGCAGGCCGTGAATGACGACTGAACGCCCGCCCTCAGCGGCAGGGCGATGACTTGGGCTGGGATGGACGAAGCCGCGCACCGTGACGAAACACGCGGACGGGGACGGCCCGGCCCACCTATGGTCGACGCCCAATTCGCCGTCACCCTGAACACGTTTGGCGATTATCTCTTCCGGCAACGCAACCGCATGTCGCCACGCCCTCGCACGCGGCGGATTTTGCAGAGAAATATTCCTCGCTGTTGGCGATGCCAGCGCGGTCGAACGTGTGAGTTTCGGATTCATCGACGAGGAGGCAGCGCTCGAGAAATAACGCCTTAGAACGACAACATTGGAGCCATCGAGGAGGTGCTTGCGTGGTCCTTGTAGCGGACATAAGCTAATCACTCAGGAGGCGGGCTGACGGGGAAACTGAGCATGGCGGACGTGTGGACGGCGCTGATTGCCGGCATAACAGGCGCAGCCGGCTTAAGCGGCGGCTTTGTCGCAGGTAAATTCAATCTGAAGTCGGTCGCTAAAACGCACCGCAGGGATGATCTGGCAGCGCTGCGGGGTAAATTTGAGGAATTGTACGCCGAACTGGACCACGTCCAGAACTTGAGTAACTCATTGTCTGCACAAATTATGGTCGCGATGAATGACAAAAAAGCGCCCTCGCAGCCGACGGAGCCTGTCAATCTGGGCAAAATAAAGTCGATCGTCCGTCTGTATTTCCCTACGTGTGAGCCTGCCATCGCGGCGCTTGAACAGCGGGAAGTCGAGGAAACGAAGAAGCTTCGCGACGGCAACAAGGCCGATCCAATAAGCGCGTTCCTCTTTTACGCGATGCATCAGAACGCGAGCACACTTAGAATGTGTAGCGACGTGCGCGATCTGCTGGCCGCGCAGGCCGAGAACATAGGAAGGTCGGTCCGCGATAGCCTGGCGTCACACGATGAGGACGGTATTCGAAAAGTGCGAGCAATCAATATTCGAAGTGGCTTCGCTCGCTTGGCGGTCGTGCTGGTCGTGCCGTACTTCGGATATTGGGCATCGGCAGCTTGGCTCGCGGACCGAGCTTTGCCGATGTATCTCGCGCAAAGCCGCAAAGCTTCCACGGCCGGTGACTGGAAAACGTCAACCATGTGGATGGAGAGGGCGAACCAAGTAGATAGGCAATTCCAAGCTAGCCTCCAGTGGGGGTTGGCCGTGCCAACTCTCATCCTCATCCTCGCTGCCATTTCGTACTGGATCTATCGAGGATTCAAGGCAAAACCCAAGTAACGAAGCGAAAGCTTGACACTATGCGCGAGGCGGCCGGCCGCTCTTCGATCCTGCTGTGTCCGCTTCTATGATCAATCGACCTGCGAGTTGCCTGTGCGTTCACCACAACAAAGCCGCCATTACATGTGAGTAAGGGTTGGCGAATCAGCATGGTGTCCAGAGTGCGGCTCGTCCGCGCAATAGCAACACCCCCACACCCGCGGGAAAAGGCCAAGCCTGCTTACGCCAAACGGATGATCGCCTCCCGAACTCAGGTTTTGGCCGTCTTGCGGAACAGAACGCGGTCTTCGGGGCCGAAGCCCTTGGCCCAGATCACCCAGCAGTACAGGGCGAGGATGGCGGGAATGCCCAGGGCCAGTTCGGCCCATTCGGGCAGGAAGTGCGTGGCCGCCCAGCCGAGCAGCCCGGCGGGCAATGCCGCCCACAGCAGCGCCCAGCGCCAGTTGTTGAGGCGTTCGCCCAGCAGGCGCGACAGCAGCGACGACTTGACCAGCGATGCCACGCCCAGCGCCAGCATCAGCGCGGCGGCGGCGGCGGCGGCGCGATAGAGGTCGTTGAAGCCCAGCCGGTCGGCCAGCCAGATGCCGGCCAGCGTCAGCAGTCCCTGCAAGGCGATCGTCGCCACCGAGATGACGAGGTTCTGCAGCTTGGCCATGTAGATCAGCGCCGCTTCGCTGACGACCGCCGTGGCGGCGACGACTTCGGCGGCCAGCAGGAACGACAGCGCGCCGGTGCCGCCGACGAACTGCGGCCCGATCAGCCCCATCACGCCTTCGCCCGGAATGCCCAGCGCCAGCGCGATGCCGGCCTGCGCGGCGGTGATCCAGAAGCCCACCTGGCACACCTGGCGCGCGATGGCCGCATAATCGCGATCCTTCAGGCTGCGCGTGATCACCGGGCCAAGGATCGGCTCGAAGCTGGTCTTCAGCTTCTGCGGCAGGCTGGCGACCTGCTGCGCCACGTAATAGACGCCCACCGCGCTGGGCGCGGCGAACAGGCCCAGGATGAAGATATCAAGCCGGCGCGTGCCCCATTCTATCGCGTCGGCGGTGGCCAGCGGCAGGCTGCGCAGCATCAGCCGGCCCATCCGCGCCGGGTTGGGCCGCCAGTCCTGCGGCAGGCCATAAAGCTTCTGGTACGGGATCAGCGCCGCCAGCGCCGCCGCGAAGATCGAGACGATATAGGCGATCGACAGCCCGCTTTCGGGCGCGACGAAGACCATGATCCCGGCCATGATCGACAGCGTCCACGGTTCCACGATGGCGCGCGCGCTGACCGTCGCGCCAATGTTGAAGCGATAGGCCAGCCCCGCCAGCCAGATCTCGGTCATCGCCAGCGGCGGGATGGCGATCACGATCAGCCGGTCCGCCTCGGTATAGTGGCCTGATGGGAACATCGGCGCGGGAAACAGCCACAGCCCCAGCGCCAGCAGGCTGGACGTGGCGAAGGCAACCAGCAGCCCGTCGGCCACCAGGTTGGCCGGGTGCGCTTCGCTTTCCGACAGGCGCTGCGCCAGGCCGCGCTTTTCGCCCAGCGAGCAGACCATCGCCACCAGTTCGATCACCACCAGCGCCGACGCGAAGCGGCCCAGCGCTTCCGGCCCGTATTCGGGCATGCGCCCGGCGATGAACAGGAACGGGATGCGCGCCGCCAGCCTCAGGAAGAAACCGAGGAAATTGGTGCGCCCGCCGCGCGCGATGGCGGCGATATCGTCCTGCTCGGACTGGCTGCTCAACTGCCGGCGCCTTGCTCGGCCCGCAGCGGGCGGGCCAGCAATTGCGAAACGATCGTGGCGGCGGGCGCGCCTTCCAGCAGGCGGCACACCGCCTCGACGATGGGCAGGTCCAGCCCTTCGCGGCGGGCCAGGTCGGCCAGCACCGGCGCGGTGGCCGCGCCTTCGGCCACGCTGGCCTTGCCCGAAAGCGCCTCGGCCGCGCTTTGGCCTTCGCCCAGCGCCTTGCCCAGCGTGAAATTGCGGCTCGACGTGGACGAGCAGGTCAGCACCAGATCGCCCAGCCCGCACAGGCCCGACAGCGTTTCCGCCCGCGCCCCGCGCGCCAGCCCGAAGCGCAGCATCTCGGCATAGCCGCGCGCGATCAGCGCGGCGCGGGCGTTCTGGCCCAGCTTCAGCCCTTCGACCACGCCGCAGGCGATGGCGAGCACGTTCTTCACCGCGCCACCGATCTCCGCGCCGGTCACGTCGTCCGAATAATAGGGGCGCAGGCCCGGCCGCGCGATCAGCGGGGCCAGCCGGTCCCACTGCGCCTCGCCGCCGGCGCAGGCCAGCGTGACGGCGGTGGGCAGGCCGGCGGCGACTTCGTGCGCGAAAGTCGGGCCGGAAAGCACCGCGATGCTGGCGCCGGGCGCGGCATCGCGCGCGACATCGGCCATCAGCCGGCCGCTGCCCGCCTCGATCCCCTTGGCGCAGAGCACCAGGTCGCGCGCGCCATCGGGCAGGCGCGCCAGCACCGAGGCGAGGAACTGCGCGGGCACCACCGCCAGCAGCGCCGGCAATGCGCCCAGTTCGGCGATGTCATCCGTCGCGCGCACGCCGGCGGAAAGGCGCGCGCTGGGCAGGTAGGGCGTGTTGGTGCGCGTCTCGTTGATTTCACGGACCAGTTCGGGTTCGCGCGCCCAGAGCAGCACGTCGCTGCCGTCGCTGGCCAGCGCCTGCGCCAGCGCGGTGCCCCAGGCGCCCGCGCCGATCACGCCGATCGCGGCGCTCATGCCTTTACCCCCGCGCCGCGCACCGGATCGGCGGCGGGATCGAGCGGCCAGCGCGGCCGCGCCGCGAAATCGAGCGGATCGTCCTGACCCAGCCGCTCCACCCCCGCCCAGGCGATCATCGCCGCGTTATCGGTACACAGCGCCAGCGGCGGCGCGACGAAGCGCAGGCCATGTTCGCCCGCCAGCGCTTCCAGCGCGGCGCGGATCGCGCGGTTCGCCGCGACCCCGCCCGCGACGACCAGCGCCTGAACCGGGCCGGCGGCGGCCAGCGCGCGGCGGGTGCGGTCGATCACGCAATCGACGGCGGCCTGCTGGAACGCGGCGGCGATGTCGGCATCGGCGTGGACGCCCGCCTGCCGGGCGCGCAGCACCGCGCTTTTGAGGCCGGCGAAGGAGAAATGCGGTTCGGCGCTGCCCAGCAGCGGGCGCGGCAGCGGCACGGCCCTGGCATCGCCCTGGGCCGCCAGCCGCTCCACCGCCGGGCCGCCGGGATAGCCCAGGCCCAGGATCTTGGCGGTCTTGTCGAACGCCTCGCCCAGCGCGTCGTCGATCGTCGTCGCCAGGCGGCGAAAGCGGCCGACGCCTTCGACCAGCAGCACCTGGCAATGCCCGCCCGAGGCCAGCAGCAGCAGGTAGGGAAAGCCCAGCGTCTCGTCCGCAAGGCGCGGCGACAGCGCGTGGCCTTCGAGGTGGTTGATCGCGATCAGCGGCTTGGCCCCTGCCATCGCCAGCGCCTTGGCGGTGACGAGGCCGACCATCACGCCGCCGATCAGCCCCGGCCCGGCGGTGGCGGCGATGGCATCGACCTGGGCCAGCGTCATGCCGGCATCGGCCAGCGTCGCGGCGATCAGCGGGGTCAGCCGTTCGGCATGGGCGCGCGCGGCGATTTCGGGCACGACGCCGCCATAAGGGCGATGCGCATCGTCCTGCGAGGCGATCCGCTGCGCCAGAATGACGCGCCGATCCGTGACCAGCGCGGCCGCCGTCTCGTCGCACGAGCTTTCAATGCCGAGAACTACCCTCATGCCGGCTTCCACTTAAAGAGATTGCGGACTAGCACAAGCCGCGCATGACTGTTCCCTTCCCTGATCGCCCGCTGAAGCTCGGCACGCGCCGCTCGCCCCTTGCCCTTGCCCAGGCCGAGGAGGCGCGCGCGCGGCTGATCGCCGCGCATGGCTGGGACGAAAGCCGGGTGGACCTGGTGCCCGTCACCGCCAGCGGCGATCGCATCCAGGATCGCCCGCTGGCCGAGATCGGCGGCAAGGCGCTGTGGACCAAGGAACTCGATGCCTGGCTGCTGGCCGGAGAGATCGATTTCGCCGTCCATTCGGCCAAGGACGTGGAAACGATCCGCCCCGCCGGCATCGCCATCGCCGCGATCCTCCCGCGCGAAGACGTGCGCGACGTGCTGGTGGGCGCGGCCAGCATCGCCGCGCTGGCGCCGGGCGCGTGCATCGGCACCAGCGCGCCGCGCCGCGCCGCGCAATTGCTCCACGCCCGTCCCGATTGCACGGTGGTGCCCATTCGCGGCAACGTGGCGACGCGGCTGGCGCGGCTGGCGGCGGGCGAGGCCGACGCCACGTTCCTGGCGGCGGCGGGCCTCAACCGGCTGGGCGAAACGGGCACCGGCCATCCGCTGGATGCGGAAGACTGGCTGCCCGCGCCGGGGCAGGCCGCCATCGCCATCGAATGCCGCGCCGCGGACCGCGCCACGCGCGCCATGCTCGCCGCCATCGACCATGCCCCCAGCCGCGCCGCCGTGCTGGCCGAGCGCGCGCTGCTGGCGGCGCTGGGCGGCAATTGCCACAGCGCCGTGGCGGTGCTGACCACGGCCGAAGGCGCAGCCCTGCACATGCGCGCCGTGCTCTTCAGCCCCGACGGGGCGGAGCGCGTCGAGGGCACCGCGCGCTTCGCCGCCGCCGATGCGCAAGGCCCCGCGCACCTTGCCGCCGACCTGCTGGCGCGCGCCGGCCCTGGCATCACCGCGCATTTCAGCGGCCCGCCGCCTCATGGCGAATCGCCGACCCGATGATCCCGCTTATCGTGATCCGGCCCCAGCCCGGCTGCGACGCCAGCGTGGCGGCGGCGCGCGCGCGGGGGCTGGACGCGCATGGCTTTCCCCTGTTCGCGGTGCGCGCGCTGGACTGGCAACCGCCCGCGCCGGACAGCTTCGACGCGCTGCTGATCGGCAGCGCCAATGCGCTGCGCCACGGCGGCGCGGCGCTGGCCGCGTGGCGCGGCAAGCCCGCCTATGCCGTGGGCCGCACCACGGCGGATGCGGCGCGCGCCGCCGGGCTGGACGTGATCGCCACCGGCCACGGCGGCTTGCAGGCCATGCTGGCCGGCCTGCGCCCCGAACACACCCGCCTGCTGCGGCTGGCCGGGCGCGAGCGCGTGGACCTGACCCCGCCCGCCGGCACCACACTGGCAGAGCGCGTGCTTTACGCCAGCGAGCCGCTGCCCCTGCCGCCCCCGCTGGCCGCGCTGCTGGCCGGCGGCGCGGGGGTGGCGCTTCATTCGGGCGAGGCGGCGCGCCACTTCGCGGCGCTGTGCACGCACCGCGGGCTGGACCGCGCGCGCATCGCGCTGGCCGCGATCGGGCCGCGCGTGGCGGCGGCGGCCGGAACCGGCTGGGCCGCGCTGGCCGCCGCCCCCCGGCCCGACGACGATGCGCTGCTGGCCTTGGCCCATCAGATGTGCCAAGAGCAGGCGAAGAATTGAGCAGGACAGACCGGGGCTGATGCAGGACGAAACGCTAACCCAGCCACTGCCGATGCCGCCCCGCGCGCGGCGCACCGGCCGCACCACGGCGCTGGTCGCGCTGCTGACCTTCGCGCTGGGCGCGGTGCTGGCCGGCTGGCTGGTGTGGAGCGGCAAGCTGGCGCCCGTGCTGCCCGGCAATCCTTCCCTTCGCCCCGGCGCGCCCGCACAGCTTGCCGCCGCCGGCGATGGCAGCGGCCGCTATGTTCCGCCGCAGCCCGCCGCATCGCCCGAAGCCGACGATCCGGCCGCCGCCCCGGCCGTGTCCGCGCTGGCCGCCACCGAAACGCGCCTCGCCCTGCTGGAAGACCGGTTTTCGCGGATCGATGTCCAGGCCACGTCGGCCGCCGGTAACGCCGCGCGCGCCGAAGCGCTGCTGATCGCTTTCGCGGCGCGCCGCCGGATCGAAGGCGGCGAACCGCTCGGCTATGTCGAGGAACAGCTCAAGCTGCGCTTTTCGGCCGCGCAGCCCGGCGCCGTCGATACGATCATCGCCACCTCGCGCAAACCCGTGACCCTGGCCGAACTGGGCGGGCAACTGGAAGTGCTGGCCCCGCAGATCACCGATGCGCCGCGCGCCGAAAGCGGCTGGGCGCGCATCCGGCGCGAACTGACCAGCCTGTTCATCGTGCGCCGCGCGGCGATGCCCACCGCCACCCCGCAGGAACGCGTCGCCCACGCCAAGCTGCTGCTGGCATCGGGCAAGATCGAAGATGCCATCGCCGAAGTGCAGCGCCTGCCCGGCGCCGGCGATGCGCAAGACTGGATCGCCGATGCCCGCCGCTATGACGCGGCGCGGCGCGCGCTGGACCTGATCGAAACCACCGCGATGCTGGAACCGCGCCTGCTGCGCGACGCCGCGGGCCAGGCGCTGACCCAGCCCAGTCCGCTGGTGCCCACCAGCGGCGCGCAAACCCCGCCCGCCGCCGTCGCCAGCGCCGCCGCGAACTGACGGATCGCGCTGGCCTTTCGCGCCGCTGCTGCGCATCGATGGCCTGCGTGGGCGAACCTACCCGCGCAGCAACTGCGGCAAGCGCCCCGAAACGCCGCGCGCTTCGTCCAGGAAGAAGCGCTTGAGCGGCGGGGTGCGCTGTATCATGGCCATGCCCAGCCGCCGCACGGCGCTGGGCAGGCGGCCGGGAATGCCGAACAGGCGATTGATCCCGTCGGTCGCCGCCATCACGCTGAAAGTATCGAGGCTGCGCCAGCGTTCATAGCGCGCCAGCAATTGCGCGTCGCCCGGCTCCAGCCCCAGCCGCATGCCTTCGCTCAGCACTTCGACCAGCGCCCCCACATCGCGCAGGCCCAGGTTCAGCCCCTGCCCGGCGATCGGGTGCATGCCGTGCGCGGCATCGCCGATCACGGCCAGCCGTTCGGCGACCAGACGGCCCGAATGGTGGAAGTTGAGCGGATAGGACATGCGCGGCGCGGCCAGTTCGATGGCGCCGAACACCCCGTGCATGCGCTGCGCCACTTCCGACAGGAACGCGGTGTCCGAAAGCGCCGAAACGCCGTTGGCATCGCGCTCCGCCACGGTCCACACCAGCGCGCTGCGATGGCGGCCCTGCGCATCGTCGAGCAGCGGCAGCAGCGCGAACGGCCCGGCCGGATAGAAGATTTCCCAGGCCACGTTGTCATGCGGCTTTTCGTGGACCAGCGCGGTCACGAAAGCGCGGTGGCGATAATCCCAGCGCGCCGGGGTAAAGCCCGCCTCGTCGCGCGTGGGCGATTGCCGGCCTTCGGCGGCGACCAGCAGGCTGCCGCCCAGCACGCGCCCATCGTCCAGCGTCACCGCCACGCCATGCGGGCCGCGATCGCGCGCCACCGGTTCCGCCCGCGTGTGCCAGGCGATGGCCGATTCGCGGCGCGCGGCTTCGAACAATGCCAGGCGCAGATCGCGATTGGAAAACATCCGGCCCAGCGAGCCGTCTTCAGGCGCGGGACGGAAATCGAGCCGGCCGGGCTTCATCCCGTCGGTCACCGCGATGGCATCGATCGGGCAGCCCAGCGGGGCCAGCCGATCGCCCAGCCCGATATTGGCAAACAGGTTCCAGCTTGCCGTGGAAATCGCCGAAGCGCGGCCATCGGCGCCTTCGGCGGTGAGCGTGGCGGGATCGGCCTTGTCGATCACATGGCTGGCGATGCCGGCGCGCGCGGCGGCCAGCGCCAGCGTCATGCCGACCAGCCCACCCCCCAGAATCACCAGATCGCGACGGTCTTCCATGGCCCAACTCCGCTCGCCCCGCACCATCGCCGGGCGAGCGGCCTTATAGGCCTATTTGGCCGCACCGTGGCAAGTATCCGCCGCGCCGCCATCAAGATCGAGGCAGCGCCCATCGAACGCGCCGGCCGGCACGGCCAGCCCCAGCACGGCGGCCAGCGTGGGCGCGATATCCACCGTTTCCACGGGCGCGGGCTGTTCGAACCCGGCCATGCCCTTGCGCCAGAACAGGATCGGCACGCGCCGGTCATAATCCCACGGGCTGCCATGCGTGGTGGAATAGCCGGGCCCCGGATGCGCGATCGGTGCGATGCCGCGCTTGAGCAGCAGCACGACATCGCCCGCGCGCGACGCATCGAACGAGGCGCGCGCGCGTTCGAGCAGCGTCCAGTCCTGCGGCGATCCGGTGGGGCTGGGCGCGGCGGCCAGTTCCTGCGCGGTGAACACGGCGGCGACTTGCGGGCTGGCGCGCATCCGCTCGACCAGCGCGGCCTGCACTGTCACCTTCTGCGCGGCATCGAGATTGCGGGCGATATAGAAATCGCCGAACGGCCCGTCGCCATAGACCAGCGGCCCGGACGGCGCGACGATGCCGGTGGCGGCGCTGATCGCCTTGCCCAGCGCGGCGGGCATCAGCGCTTCATCGACTCGCGCCGCTTGCGGATAGGCCTGCAATTCCTGCCGCTCGACCACGTCCGGCCCGCCATGATCGGCCGAAAGCACCACCGTGTAATCGATCTTGCGCGCATCGAGCGCGGCCAGCAGCCGGCCGATCGACTTGTCGAGTTCGGCCACCTGGATGCATTCCTCCAGCCCGCCCGGGCCATACACATGGCCGACATAGTCGCTGGCCGACAGGCTGACCGAGAACAGGTCGGTCGCCGGTCCCTTGCCCAGCTTCAACTCGTCGAGCAGGCGCAACGCCAGGTCCACCGTGGCGGCATCCATGCGCGGCGAGGCGCGGAACGCATCGGGCTGGCCGGCGGCAAGCGCGAAACGGCCGGTGCCCAGCGATCCGTCGCCCACCGGCACCGCGCGGTCCTGCGCCGCGCACCAGGCGGGAACCGCAAAGGGCTTCGCGCCCCGGGCGATCAGCGCGGCGGTGGCGCGGTTCTGTGCGGCAACGGCGGGGCTGAGCGACTTGCCGGCGAAGGTGGTAAAGGCATTGCCCTTCCACCAGTAGCCGGCGTCGAGCGTGTGGCCGCCCATCATCACCACGGCGCGGTCCTTGGCCGAAACCGCCACGTTGCGGCTGGCGGGATTGGCTTCCTTCATGCGGTCGCCCAGCGTCGGCACCTTGAGGTTGACGGGAGAGACGACAGGTTCGCGCGAGGTGCTGGCCGGATCGGCCACGTCCTCGGAACAGTAGACGCGCTTGTCGGCGCGGGCGAGGCCGGGATCGAACCAGTAGTTGGCGATGATCCCGGTGCGCGCCGGGCGCGCGCCGGTCAGCAGCGTGGAGTGGCCGGGGCAGGTCTCGGTCGCCGCGTGCGACTGGTAGCCCGATGGGAACACCGCGCCTTGCTGCAGGCGGGCCAGGCCGGCGGTGAAATAGCGCCGGTAGCGCGCGAACAGGTCGGCAGAAAACTGGTCCACCGAAATCGCCAGCACCAGCCGGGGCGGCGGCGGCGCCGGCGTCGCCGCCACCGGCGCGGCGGCGGGCGGATTGTCGGCAAGGGCGGGCGCGCCAAGGGCAAGCGCCGTGGCGGAGGCGAGAAGCGAAGCGGCAAGGCGCAGGGACATCCGGGACATTCCTTGAAAGATCGGCGCGAAGGCGGCAGAGCCGTGATGACCGGCCCGCGCGCGACGCGCAAGGCCTGGCCAACCGGTTCCGGGAGCCAGATGGAAATGCGCTGCTATCGCCTGCTTGTTGCGGTCCTGTTGCAGTGCTGCGCGGTGCTGCTGCTTTTCGCGAATCCCGCCAGCGCCGCGCCGGGCCAGGCGGCGGCGAATCGCGCCGCGAATCACATCGCCGCCGAACTCGTCGCCGAAGCGGCCGCGCCGCCGGGGGGCACGGTCATGCTCGCCCTCCACATGCGGCCCGCGCCGGGCTGGCATGGCTACTGGCGCAACCCCGGCGATGCCGGTCTGGGCATGACGCTGGTCTGGTCCGCGCCCGCTGGATCGCGCCCGGGCGAGCCGCTCTATCCTGTGCCCGAAACACTGCTGGTCTCTGGGCTGATGAACCATGTCTACAAGGGCTTCTATGCCGTCTTGGTGCCGTTCAGTCTGCCCGCTGATGCCAGGCCCGGCACACGGTTGCCGGTGGCTGTGGAGGCGCAATGGCTGGCCTGCACCGATGAAATCTGCGTGCCCGAACGCGCCCGGCTGGAGGCCGTGATCGCGGTCGGAACGGCCGGCGCGCGCGATTCCCGCTTCGATGCCTGGCGCGCCCGCCTGCCCGCGCCGCTGGGCGCGCAAAGCCACTTCGCGCGCGCCGGGGACACGATCCGCATCGGCGTGCCCCTGCCCGCCGCGCTGCCGCTGAAAGCGCCGCATTTCTTCCCCGCGCAGGACCGCGTGGCCGATTACGCCGCGCCGCAAGTCTTTGCGCGCAAAGGAAATCTTCTAATCGTCACGCTGAAGCGCGCGCGCACCGCGCCCGTCGCCCCCCCCCGGCTCGAAGGCGTGCTGCGGCTCAACCACGCCGGCGACGGACTGACGATCGCCGCCACGCCGGGCGCGGTGCCGACAGATGGAATCCCGCTGGCCGAAACGGCGCCGAACCCGGCGGCGGGCACCCGGCCCTTGCTGCTGCTCGGCGCGCTTGTCGGCGGGCTGCTGCTCAACGTCATGCCGTGCGTGTTCCCGATCCTCAGCCTCAAGGCGCTGAGCCTGGCGCGCACCGGCGAAAGCCCGGCACAGGCCCGCGCCGAAGGCCTGGCCTATGCGGCCGGCGTGGTCCTGGCCTGCGTGGCGCTCGGCGCCGGGCTGCTGGCGCTGCGTTCTGCGGGCGAGGAAGTGGGCTGGGCCTTCCAGTTGCAGGAACCGGGCGTCGTCGCAGCACTGCTGCTGCTGGCCGTGGCGATCACCGCCAACTTATTGGGTTTGTTCGAATTTTCCGTGCCTGGCTTTGCCCGTTCGGGCAGCCCCCAGGGCGCGTTCGCCACGGGCCTGCTGGCCGCCTTCGTCGCCACGCCCTGCACCGGCCCGTTCATGGCCGGCGCCATGGGCGCGGCGCTGCTGCTGCCGCCGCTGCCCGCGCTCGCGCTGTTCGCAACGCTGGGTGTCGGCATCGCGTTGCCGTTCCTCGCCATCGCCTTCGTACCCGCGCTGCGCCGCCGCATGCCGCGTCCGGGACCATGGATGGTTCGCTTCCGCCGCTGGATGGCGCTGCCGATGGCGCTGACCGCGCTGGCGCTGCTGTGGCTGGCCAGCCGGCTGGGCGGCAACGGCTTCGCGCTCGCTTGCGCCGCACTGGCGATACTGCTGGTGGCGGTGCTGGCGCTATCCGGGCGCGGGCAGCGCCGGGGCCGCCCGGTGGCGCTGCTGACGATGGCTTGGCTTGCGGTCACGGCCGGGCTGGGCCTGGTGCTGCTGCCGCGCGTGGTGGCCACCCCCGAAGTCGCGCGCGCGGGCGTGCTCCCCGCCGCTGCGTTCAGCGCCACCGCGCTGGCCGACGCGCGCGCGGCGGGCAAGCCGGTTTTCGCCTATTTCACCGCAGACTGGTGCCTGACCTGCAAGGTCAACGAGCAAGTCGCCATCGAACGTACTGAAGTTGCGGCAGTTTTTGCCAAGCGTGGCGTCGTGGTCCTGCGCGGCGACTGGACGCGGCGCGATCCGGCGATCACGCGCTTCCTGACCGAGCATGGCGCGGCGGGCGTGCCGTTCTACGTGTGGTATCCCGCCCGCGGTGCCCCGCCCCGCGTATTGCCGCAAGTGCTGACGCCCGGGCTGCTGATAGCGCTGCCGGAAAGCTGATCGCGGCCCGCCTAGACCAGGTCCGCGACCTCGGCCAGTTCGCGCTTAAGATGCTGAAGCGCCTGCGCTTTCAACTGATGGACACGCGGAATGCTGACCGAGAGGACTTGCGCGATTTCCGACAGGTTCAGCTCTTCCACGAAGTAGAGCTGGACCACCATTTGCAGGCGCTCGGGCAAGGCGGTGATGGCTTCCACCACCTTGCCACGGATTTCCTCGCCCGCCAGCAGTTCCAGGCTGTCGGGCCGCCTGTCGGCAAAGGCCATGTCGCTGTCCGAATAGACCTCGTCGATCGATTCGAAGCGCAACGGCTCCTGTGCAGCGCGCAGCATCGACAGTTCCCCTTCTTCCATTCCCATCGCGGCGGCCAGTTCCGCCAGTGTCGGCTCGCGCCCCAGTTCGCCGCGCAGCGCGTATTCCTTGTCGCGCAGCACGCGCCGCCGTTCGGACGCGCCGCGCGAAAGCGGCACGGTACGGCGGATCAGATCGACCATCGCGCCGCGCACCCGCATCTTGGCATAGGCGGCAAAGCCATCCTCGCTCGGCCCGGCATGGCGCTGCGCGCATTCGGTCAGCGCCACCAATCCCGCCTGGATCAGGTCTTCCAGTTCGATGCCGGGGCGGCCCGCGCCATGGACGTGCCAGGCCTGCCTGCGCACCATCGGCAGGAAGGCGCGTATCCGGGCGGCGGCATCCCCCTGATAGGCGGCGGCGGCGCGGCGGGCGGCTCCGAAGGCAGTGTGATCGTGTTTCATGCAGCCATGCTTTCATGTTCACGGGCATCGATGTGCGATGGATCGGGCTTGGGCAGGCCCGGCGGATGGGGTTGCTCGCCGCCGACGACCGCGATCACTTCGATCGGCTGGGTCGGCGGCAGTTCCGAGATCGACAGCACCAGGCACGAAGGCGCGCGCAGCTTGAGCAGCGCCGCCAGCGCGCGGCGGGCGCGCGGCTGGACGACCAGCGAGATCGGCGCCGCGCCTGGGCCGCGTTCGGCGATGATCGTCGAAATGCGTTCGCCGATGGTGCGGGCCAGTTCCGGCTCGATCACCGGCTGGCCGGTGGTCGGATCGTGCAGGCCCTGCACGATCATTCCTTCGAGCGAGGCGTCGAGCGTGACAACGGGCAGGCGTTCGGTGGGCGAGCAGACGCGCCCGACGATCAGCGCGCCCAGATCGCTGCGCAGCAGTTCCACCAGGCGATCGTGATCGAGCGTCTGCTGCACCGCCTGGCTGAGGCTGGACAGGATCGGCAGCATGTGCGCGATCGCGACGCCATCTTCCAGCAGCGCGCGCAGCAGGCGAGTCATTGCCGCCAGCGACAGTGGCTGCGGATAGACAGTTTCGACCAGACCCGACGAATGCTCCTTCACCGCATCGAGCAGCGCGCGCACTTCGTCCGGTCCCAGCAGCACTTGCGGCCGTTCGGACAGGAGCTGGTTGAGATGCGTGGCGATGACGGTGCTGGCATCGACCGTCAGGAACCCCTCGGCAATGGCATGGTCGCGCGCGGCCGGTTCGATCCACAGCGATGGGCAACCGAAGCTGGGATCATAAGTAGCGTCGCCCTTGATCGTGTGGCCTTCGCGCGCCTCGCCGGCATCGATGGCCAGCACGCGGTCGGGCCGGATCGTCGATCCGCCCAGCGGCACGCCGCCCAGTACGATGCGATAATCGTTGGGTGATATTTCCAGCGCATCGCGCACCCGGAACTGCGGCACGACGAAGCCGAACGCCTGGCTGAGCTGCTTGCGCACCCCGGTGATCCGCGCCACCAGCGGCGATCCGCGCCGGTCGTCGACCAGTTGGACCAGGCCATAGCCCAGCTCGATAGTGACGAGCGTGTGATCGGACACGTCGGACAGCGCGATCTTGCCGGGATCGATGGCGACGGGCGGCGGCGGCGCCTCGGCGGCGGTGACGGCGCGGGCCTGGCGCTTGCGCAGCGCATGCCACAGCCAGCCGGCAACGGCGGCAGCGGGCAGGAAGATGCTTTGCGGCATCGCCGGGATCATGCCGATCGCGCCCAGGATGAAGGCGACCGGCAGCCAGGTGCGCGGATCGGCGAACTGGCCGCCGATCTGGCCGGCGAGATCGCGGGTATCGGACACGCGGGTGACGATGACGGCGGCGGCGATCGAGAGCAGCAGCGAAGGCACTTGCGCGACCAGCGCATCGCCGATTGCCAGCGTGACATAGGTCTGCGCCGCATCGCCCGCCGACAGCCCGTGGCTGATCATGCCCAGGCAGAAGCCGGCGATGATGTTCACGCCCAGGATCAGCAGCGCGGCGATGGCATCGCCCTTCACGAACTTCGAGGCACCGTCCATCGAACCATAGAAGTCCGCTTCGGTCGAAACCTCGCGGCGGCGGGCCTTGGCTTCGTCGGCGGTGAGCAGGCCGGCGGCCAGATCGGCATCGATCGCCATCTGCTTGCCCGGCAAGGCATCGAGGGTGAAGCGCGCGGACACTTCCGAAACGCGGCCCGCGCCCTTGGTCACGACGACCATGTTGATGATCATCAGGATCATGAAGACGAACAGGCCGACGACGAAGTTGCCGCCGATCAGGAACGCGCCAAAGGCCTCGATCACATGGCCGGCCGCCGCTTCGCCTTCATGCCCGTGGACCAGCACGACGCGCGTTGATGCGACGTTGAGCGCAAGCCGCAGCAGCGTGGCGAACAGCAGGACGGATGGGAAAGAGGAGAAATCCAGCGGCTTGGTGGCGTTCATCGCCGCCATCAGGATCGCCACGGAAAGCGCGATGTTGATGACGAAGGACACGTCGAGCAGCATCGCCGGAACCGGCACGATCATCAGCACGATGAGCGAGAGGATGCCGGCCGGCAAAGCCAGCGCGGAAACCTTGGGCATTCGGGCGAAAGCGCTCACAGGTTGAAACTCCGCAATTTATCGTAAGCGGCGCGCACGAACGCCGGGGTGCTGCCGGCGGCATCGCTGCCGGCCGCGGCAACGCCGAAGGTGCTGCGCAGCGTTTCCGCCATCGAGGAACGGCCCGGCTGCGCGGCGATTTCCTGGCGCGCGGCCTGGAACTGCTGGGCGATCGGGCCGCCGGGAAACGCGGCCTGGCTGGCCGAGGCGACCGCGAAACCGCCGCCCTGCGCCGCCCAGTTGGCTGGCGGCAGGCTGCCGTCCATCGCATTGGCCACCTTGCCGCGCAGCAAGTCCATCACACCCGCCACCGAACGCGGGCTGCCCGCGCCGTCATAGAAGATGGTGCGGTTGGCGGCGGCAGCCGTGGGCAGGATGCCCGCCGCGCTCTGGCCGGGATCGCTGGACAGCGCCGACAGGAACTGCTGCGCGCCGCCTATGCCCAGGAAGTGAGCGAGGTAAAGCTCCGCCGCATCCGGCTCGCGGCCCAGCGTCGTGGTCAATTCGGCCTTGTGTTCATTGGCCAGTTCCGCCGCCATCAGCGCGGAAGCATCGGCATCATAGCGCAGCGCCATGATCTGGGCGCGCATGCCCGGGTCTTGTACCCGGCCGCCCTCGATGGCCGCGCCCGCCCAGTCGAGGCCATGGCTGGCGCCGTGGCGGTCGAGGGTCTGCAGCCAGGTGCCGCGCGTGAACTGGTAAAGCCCGGCCGCGCTCGACGTACCGGCGCTGGCGGAAGGATCGAGGCTGGATTCGAGCTTGGCCTGAGCCCGCAGGTAGTTGAAGTCTACGCCGGTTGCCTGGGCCGCACGCGCGATCGAGGCGCGGACATCAGTCCCGCCGCGTTGCTGTATCCCGATGGGTTCGGGCTGACTCACGCTTGGCTCCCGGTATAATTCGTACCGGAAGCCTTCTCAGCAAGGGTCGTGCCAAATTACCGCGTATCAGCCGCGCGTGGCGGCGTATGTATAGGCGGCACGGTTGCCGCCGGGCGCGCTGTAGAGCGCCGGAGAACCGGTCAGCGCATCGAGGCGCGACGAGATATTGGAAGCGATGAGGTTGCGAACCTGCCGGTTCACTTCGTTCAGCCGGCGCGCCGCATCCAGCAGCCCACGGCATTCGTCATCGACTTCGGCGGGCGCAACGCCTTCAAGCCGGCCGCACAGCGCCTGCTTGTCGCCGGCCGTGCCCATGATCGCGTCGATGTCCAACCCGGCAAGCGCCTGCCGTTCGGCCTGCAACACGGCAAGCATCTGCCGCAGCGTTTCGCGAAGATTTCCCGTGTCCATCATTCGCCGCTCCTCAGCAGAATACCCGCCGCGATGATGGCGTCGGCGATCTTGGTCGGGACGATCGGATAGCTGCCGTTCTCGATCGCCTTGCGGATCTCGGCGACCCGATCGGCATCGACCGGGGCTTCGCCCGGATCAAGCGCATCGCTCAGCGCGATGGCCGAAGGCTCCGCCTCGGCGCGCTGGGCGCGATCCCCGCGCGAATTGGACTGGCGGGCGATCCGCACATCAATCGCGCCAATCGGGCGCGTCGGTCCCAGTTCGATCGGTGGCATGATGCCGCTCCTAAGCCTTACGTGACTTGTAGAACGGCGGTGGAAACAGGTTTTTAAGGGTTGGCCGCGAACGGCGCACCGGCTTTGCGCCATCGGCTTCGCCAAAACGCCAAAGCCGGCCAGTGGCCGGTTCAGCGCAACACTCCGCTGGCGGCGCGCCTCAGTTCAGAGGAACGGCGACCAATCCGGGGCGGATCACTTGCGCCCGCATCGCGTCGGAATTGCCGCGCGCCGCGCCGCTGCTCATCGTGCGCACGCGGATCCACGCGCCCACCGCCCCCGATTCCAGCGCCTCGCCGGGTTGCGATACGGAAAAGCCTTCGCCGTTGACCGCGATCGTCACGGCATCGCCGCGATTGATCACCGGCACCGCGGTAACGCCCGCCACCGCGCCGCCCACGGGCACGAACAGGCGCCAGCCACCCGCATCGGGGCAGCGCACCAGCACCGATTCCCGGCGCTGGCCATACCAGGTCAGCGACAACGACGATGTGCAGGGATTCAGGCGCAAACGCCGGTCGACCGGCCGCGCCGCGCCGCCGGGCTGGCCGACAGCAACGCCCGTGAACGCGGCGACCTGCCGGTCGATCGCATCGAGATCGGCGAAACCGGCGGTGGCCGCCAGCACGAGGCCCAGGCTCAAACTCATTGTCGTACCCTTCAGGATGCGTTGGTCATCCCGATCAAAGCAAAGGTCATGCCAAAAGGGTGTGAAGCATAGGACAGGGGAGTGCGTGGACGGATCGAACTATCGCCGCGCCAGCGAGGCCTCGGGTACGTCATAGGCCAGCATCGCGCTGGTCCCGCCCTGCCCCGGCTCGATCACGATGCGCGCGCGCAGGCCTGCTTCGCCGGCCTGGCGGGCCAGCGTCTCGGCCTGCTGCAAGGCCTGTTCCTGCGTCCCGGCGCGATATTGCGAAACGATGGTCAATTGCTGGCGCGCGTCGATCGACTGGTCGTGCAACCACTGCGCCAGCGGCGGCGCGCCCGGCTCCGCGCGATAGAGCGCCAGCGGCTCGGACTGCGGCGACAGCGGCCGCGCTTCGGCAAGCTGCGCGGCGGCGGCCGGCGGCGGCGCGGGCGCCTTGCCGCCGTCGTCTTTCGCTTGCGACAGCGCGGCGGCGGTGACCATGAACAGGATCAGGGACAGATCGGTCAGCACATATTGCCAGCCGGTCCCCGCGCGCGCGATCATGCCGAAGCCGCCGCCACGACTTTGCCGGGTGCGACGATGGTGGGCTTGCGGTGCGGCATCGCCGGCGCGACCTGCTGTGCCAGCCAGTCGACCAGCTTTTGCCGTTCGCGTTCCTCCTCGGCGGCGGCGCGTTCGATCATGCGGGCCAGCGGCGCCAGCAGCAGATTGGCCAGCAGCAGCCCGTACAGCGTGGTCAGCACCGCCATCGAGATCGACCCCATATAGGCACCCTTGCTCAATCCCTCCGCCGGCAGGCGAGCCAGCGAAATGAGCGTGCCGGCAAGACCGAACACCGGCGCCAGTTCAGCCGCCTGCGCCAGCGTGCGCACGGCGCGGTTGGAGGCTTCCATGCGCCGCGCCTTGTGCGCCTCGTGCGCGGCCAGCAGCGCATCCACCGAACGGCTGCCGAGCAGCGCGTCTGTCGCATCGTCAAGCTCGCGGTCGCCGAAGTGGTGCGGGTTGGCGCGCAACAGGCCATCCTCACGGATTTCGCGGACCTGGACGGCCAGTTCCGCCCGCGCCCCATCGGCATCGAAGCGGCGGCGGCCGATCTGGCCGATCGCGGCCAGTGCCCGCCGGCAATCGCCTGTGCCGCAGCGCAGGAAGGTGGCAAGCAGCGTGCCGCCGCCCACGATGGTGAGCGACATGGCGTCGAAGTAGCTGGCAAGACCCATCCGGGAAATTCTCCTCGTTTTCCAGAACGGCAACGGGGGCGGCAAATTTCAGGGTGCGGACAGGATTTGCCGCCTTCCGGCAGGGATTTGCCGCCCATCCGGCAATTGCCGCCCCCCAGGCCCTCGTTTCGGCATTTGGCACGGTGCTTGCTGAAATACCTGCGTGACACACCTGCGATCACGCAGACGGAGCACGACCGATGAGTGAAACCCTGTTCGGAATCCATGGTGCGGCGCTGGAGCTACGCTCGCAGCGCATGGGCCTGATCGCCTCGAACATCGCCAACGCCGCGACGCCCGGATACAAGGCGCGCGACATCGACTTCACCACCGCGCTCAAGGCCGCATCGGGCGGAATGGACGCGGAGCAGGCCGGCTCTTCGGCGGCGCTCTATCGCGTGCCGGTGATGCCCTCGCTCGATGGCAACACCGTGGAGATGCAGACCGAGCAGCTCGCCTTCTCGGAAAACGCGGTGGGCTATTCGGCCACGCTGTCCTTCATCCGCGGGCGGGTAGACACGATCACCCGCGCGCTGAAGGGAGATTGACCATGGGCGCGCCGATGACCCTTTTCGACGTCGCCCAGCGTGGCATGTCTGCGCAACTGGTGCGGATGAACGCCGCCGCATCGAACCTGGCCAACGCCGGTTCGGTTTCGGGCAGCGAAGCCGGCACCTACCGCGCGCTGCGCCCGGTCTTCGCCGAACAGCTCGATCGCACCACCGGCATGTCCACTGTGCAGGTGCAGGCCGTGGTGCGCGACAACGCCAAGCCGATCCGCGAACACAATCCCGACCATCCGCTTGCCGACGAGAACGGCGACGTATGGACCACTCCGGTCGATGAGAACGCCGAGATGGTCGAGATGCTCGAAAGCGCCCGCCAGTATCAGAACCTGGTCGAGGCCCTGTCCACCGCCAAGCAGCTCATGCTCGATACGATGAGGCTCAAATGACCGTTTCTTCCGTAACCAGTGGCAGCGGTACGTCCGCCGCCAGCACCAGCAAGAGCGGCTTCGCCGCGCTGGGCCAGGCCGACTTCCTGAAGCTGATGACCGTCCAGATGCAGCAGCAGGATCCGTTCAACCCTGTCGACCAGAAGGAAATGCTGGCGCAGATGGCGCAGTTCTCGTCGCTGTCCGGCATTACCGAGACGAACGAGACGCTGAAGGGCATCGCCAGCGACATCGGATCGATGTCGGACAACAACGATGCGCTCAAAGCGATCGCCGACAAGCTGGACGCCATCCTTGCCGCGCAAAAGGCCGCCGCCTCGGGCGCGGTCACGACGGCGGCCGCGTCCGGCGCCGACACCGCCACCAACTGATATTCCGCAGGAGAACCGAGCCATGTCATTCTACACTTCGCTCAGCGGCCTCAAGAACGCCCAGACGAACCTCAACGTCATCTCGCACAACATCGCCAACTCGGAAACGACGGGCTTCAAGAAGAGCACCGTCAGCTTCAGCGATATCGTGGTGGGTTCGGCCTATACCAACCCGAAGATGATCCAGGGGATCGGCTCCACGGTAGAGGCGATCAACCAGAATTTCGGGATCGGCCCGATCGAGCAGACCGGCTCCGCGCTGGATGTCGCGATCAGCGGTGACGGCTTCTTCACCACCAAGTCCTCGGTCACCGGCGACACGTATTATACCCGCAACGGCGCCTTCACCACCGACGAGAACGGCTATATCCATGACGGTTCGCAGAACCGTCTCCAGATCTTCGCGCCCGGCGCCGATCCTGCCACCGACGCCCCGGTCGACGCGATGGTGCCCGCCGCCAACGGCGCGGGCGCGGAATTTGCCGGCATCACGATCGGCGACGATGGCAAAGTCACCGCGTCCTATGCCGATGGCACCAACGACGTGATCGGCACGGTCGCCCTCGCCAGCTTCATCTCGCCCGGCGGCCTGCGCGCGGTGGGATCGTCGAACTGGAGCTCGACCGGCATTTCCGGCGCAGCCAAGTACGGCGTCCCCGGCGGCGGCACTTACGGTAACCTGTTGTCTGGCGCGCTGGAACGGTCGAACGTCGATATCGCCGAGGAACTGGTCAGCCTGATCACCGCGCAGCGCGCGTTCCAGGCCAACGCCAAGGCGATCGACACGGCCACCCAGATCGCCCAGACCGTCATCAACCTGCGGACCTGATAGGCCATGGACCGGCTGATCTACACCGCGGTTTCGGGGCTTTCGTCTTCGATGGTGCGCCAGCGCATGATCGCCAACAACATGGCGAACGCGCAGACCATCGGCTTTCGCGCCGAAACGATGCAGTTCACGCCCATGACTCTCGACGGTCCGTCGCTCGAAGTCAGGGCGATGAACAGCACCGAAGTGCGCGGCGCGTCGATGAAGGCCGGTTCCGTCACCCAGACCGGCGGCAAGCTGGACATCGCCATGTCGGGCGATACCATGCTGACCGTGCAGGCGCCCGATGGCGGCGAAGGCTATACCCGGCGCGGCGATCTTTCGGTTTCCCCCACGGGCGTGCTCCAGAACGGCGATGGCTTGCCGGTTATCGGCGAAAACGGCCCGATCAGCGTGCCGCCGGGTTCGCAGATCTCCATCGCGCAGGATGGCGCGGTGATGAGCTTCAACCCGCAGACGCCCGACCAGCCGCCGGTCCAGATCGAGAAGGTCAAGCTCGTCAACTGGCGCGGCAGCGACGTGGAAAAGGACCTGACCGGCCTGTTCCGCGCACCCGAAGGCGGCGTGCTGCCGACCGACGAGGAAGCCCGCGTCCTGCCTGGCGCGCTGGAACAGTCGAACGTCGATCCGACCGCGATTCTGGTCGAAATGGTCGAGGCCCAGCGCCTCTTCGATATCCGCACCAAGCTCATCGCCACCGCGCGCGAGCTTGATGAAGGCAGCGCCAGCCTGATGCGCGTCACTAGCTGAGGACTAGCCCAACATGCCCACTTCCGCCCTTCACGTCGCCCGCACCGGGCTTGAAGCCCAGGATGCGCGGATGCGCGTCATCGCCAACAACCTGGCCAACGTCGGCACCACCGGCTTCAAGCGCGACCGCGCCAACTTCGCCACGCTGGCCTACCAGGATGCCCGCGTCGCCGGCCAGCAATCGTCCAACGAAACCGCCTATGCCACCGGGCTGAACCTCGGCACGGGTGTCGGCATCCAGTCGACGACGCGAATCGAGACGAACGGCCCGCTCAACACCACGGGCAACTCGCTCGACATGGCGCTCGATGGCGATGGCTATTTCCAGGTGCAACTGCCCGGCGGCCAGCTTGGCTATACCCGCGCCGGCAACTTCACGCGCTCGTCCGAAGGCCAGCTCGTCACCGCGCAGGGCTATGCCCTCCAGCCGGCGATCAACATCCCCGAAGGCGCCACGTCGATCACCATCTCGGCCGACGGCACGGTTTCGGCGTCGGTGCCCGGATCGACCGATGCGGCTCAGCTTGGCCAGATCACCATCGCCAGCTTCGCCAACCCCGCCGGCCTCAAGCCCGTGGCCGACAACTTCCTGATGGAAACCGGTGCCAGCGGCGCCGCCCAGATCGGCGTGGCCGGCGATGGCGGACGCGGCAACATCCGCCAGGGCATGCTGGAAGGGTCCAACGTCAACATCGTCGAGGAGCTGGTCGACATGATCGAATGCCAGCGCGCCTACGAGATCAATTCCAAGATGATCTCCGCCGTCGACGAAATGCTTCGCAACGCCAACCAGACACTGTGAGACCGTTCATGCGCCGCCTTCTCCGCACCAGCCTGCCCTGCCCGCTTCTGGCCGTGGCTGCCGTGGTCGCGCTTGTCGCGCCGGCAACGCCCGCCTTGGCGCGGCGGCAGCAGCCACCGTCGGGGTTCGAGGCGACATTGCCGGAACCGGCCCCCGCGCCGCGCCCCGCCGATGGCTCGATCTTCAACGCCTCGGCCGGCTATGCCTCACTCTACGAAGGGCTGCGCGCCCGCGCGGTGGGCGACCCGCTGACGATCGTGCTGGTGGAATCGACGACCGCGGCCAAGGCGGTCAGTTCGAAAAGCGCCAAGAACGGCGGTGCATCGATCACCCCGCCAACGGCCGGTCCGCTGTCCTTCCTGAACCCCAACGCGCTTAAAGCGTCGAGCGAATCGTCGTTCAATGGCCAGGGGACTGCAGCGCAGACCAGTTCGCTGTCGGCATCGCTCTCCGTCACCATTGCCGAGGTCCGCCCGAACGGGACCGCCCTCGTCCGCGGAGAAAAACGCATGCTGATCAGCCAGGGCAACGAATGGATCCAGTTTTCCGGCATCGTTCGCCTGGCCGATGTCGATCAGTTGAACCGCATCGCTTCCACCCAGGTCGCCGACGCGCGCATCGAATATTCCGGCAAGGGCGCGTTGCAGCGCACCAGCCGGCAGGGCTGGCTTGGCCAGTTCTTCAACATGATCAGCCCGTTCTAAGGATGCCCCCCGTGCGCCGCTTGCTCCTGTCTTTGCTCGCCCTCCTCGCCGCCGCGCTGCCCGTGGCCGCCCACGCGGAGCGTGTGCGCGACCTGGGCGCCTTCCAGGGCGTGCGATCGAACCAGCTTACCGGCTATGGCATCGTCGTGGGCCTCGCCGGCACGGGCGACGACAACCTCGAATACCTGACCCAGGCGATGCGCGGCGTGTCCGGCCGCATGGGTGTGATGCTGCCGCCCGGCGTCAGCCCCGGCCTCAAGAACGCGGCCGCCGTGATGATCACCGCCGACCTGCCCGCCTTCGCCAAGCCGGGCCAGCGCATCGACGTGACCGTTTCCACCATCGGCAAGGCCAAGAGCCTGCGCGGCGGTGCCTTGATCCTGACGCCGCTCTACGGCGCGGATGGCCAGATCTATGCCATGGCGCAGGGCAACCTCGCCGTGGGCGGCCTTGGCATCTCGGCCAAGGATGGCTCGCAGCTCACCGTCAACGTGCCCACCGTTGGCCGCATCGCCGAAGGGGCCAGCGTGGAACGCGCGGTCGCCACCGGCTTCGATAGCGGCGACATCGTGCGCTACAACCTGTTTGCCGCCGATTTCATGACCGCATCGCGCGTGCGCGACGCGATCAACCGCTTCGTGCCCGGCACCGCCGCGATCGAGGACGGCGTGACCCTGGCGCTGCGCCTGCCGCAAGGCGCGGACCGCCGCGCCACGATGATGGCCGCGATCGAGATGATCGAGGTGACCCCGGCCGAAACCGCCGCGCGCGTCATCGTCAACAGCCGCACCGGCACCGTCGTCATCAACAATTCGGTGCGCCTGTCGCCCGCCGCGATCAGCCACGGCAAGCTGACCGTGCGGATCGACGAGAATCCGATCGTCAGCCAGCCCGCGCCGTTCAGCCGTGGCCAGACCACCGTGGTGCCCGACAGCACGATCTCGACCGAGGAAAAGAGCGCGCACGTGATGATGCTGAAGCCCGGCGCCTCGCTGTCCAAGATCGTCGACGCCCTGAACATGCTTGGCGTCAGCCCGTCCGACCTCGTGGCCATTCTCGAAGCGCTCAAGCAGGCCGGCGCGCTCAAGGCGGAGATGGTAGTGATATGACCGCTATCCGGCTCGACACCCCTTCGGTCGCATCGACGACCGCTCCGGCCGCCTCGGCGAAGCCGCAGGGCCAGCGCGCGCAACTGGCCGCTGCGGCCAAGCAGTTCGAGGCGATCTTCGTGCGCCAGATGCTGGCCAGCGCCCGCAAGACCGATTTCGGCGGCGGCGGCCCGTTCGATAGCGAAGCACTGGGCACGTTCCGCCAGATGCAGGACGAACGCTTCGCCGACATCGCGTCGGAACGCGGCGCCTTCGGCATGGCCAAGATGATCGAGGCGCGGCTGGCGCAGATGATGCCGGCATCGACCGAACCGCAGGAGGGCACCACCGATGGCGTCTGACCTTCTTTCCATCGGCCGCAGCGGCACCCAGGCGGCGCGCATCGCGCTCGACGTGACCGCGCAGAACATCGCCAACGCATCGTCGGATGGCTATATCCGCCGCAGCGTGCGGCTTGAGGAAGTGTCCGCTTCTGGCGGCCTGGCGCGCACCGGCGACGTTTCGCTTTCGGGCGTGCGGCTGGACCGCGTGGTCCGCAACGCCGATCTCTTCCGCCAGGCCGAAGTGCGCCGCACCGGTGCCGACGCCGCCCGCTCCACCGCCGAAGTGGCCGGCCTTGAAAACACCGAAGCAGCGCTTGAGCAATCAGGCGTCTACGATGCGATCGTGAAGTTCGAAGGCGCGTTGCAGCAGCTTGCCTCCGATCCGGTCGATACCTCGCTGCGCGCCTCGGTGGTCGAAACCGCGCGGACGATGACGCGCACGTTCAACATCGCCGCCTCCAGCCTCGATGCCGTGGGCGAAGGCCTGCGCTTCGAATCCACCGACGGGGTCAACCAGGTCAACCTGCTTTCGGGCGAACTGGCCCGCGTGAACTTGCGGCTGGCGCGCGCCGCCGACGCCAGCAGCGATCAGACCACGCTGCTCGACCAGCGCGATTCGCTGCTCCAGCAGCTCAGCGGCTATGTCGATGTTGCTGCCACGTTCAACGCCGACCAGACCGTCAGCGTCAAGGTGGGCGGCGGCGATCTGGTCACGGGCGGCTCGTCTTATGCGCTGGCGATGAGCGCTGCCGGAGACGGCACGATTTCCTTCACGCTGGACGGCAATCCCGTCACCCCGACATCGGGCGCACTGGCCGGCAAGGCCCAGGCGCTGACCAAGCTGGCGGACGTGCGCAGCACGCTGGACGATCTGGCCGGCGATGTGATGACGGCGGTCAACACCGCGCAGGGTAATGGCGTCTCGCTTGACGGCAGTGCCGGCACGCCGATGCTGAGCGGGCTTGGCGCGGCGGACATGGCGCTGGCTTTCGAAGACGGCACGCTGCTGGCCACTGCGCCGGCCGGTGTGGGCGCGAACAGCCGCGATGCCACCAACCTGACCGCGCTGCGCAACGCGCTCGCCACCGCCGATCCCGCCGGCAAGATGGATTCACTGCTGTTCGACGTGTCCAGCACCGTCGCCGGCCGCACGATCACGCGCGATGCGCTGACCTCGATCGCCAGTTCCGCCAAAGTGGCGCTGGCCACGCAGGCCGGCGTGGACCTTGATAACGAGGCGGTAAACCTCGTGCGCTATCAACAGGCTTTCCAGGCGTCCGGCCGCGTGATGCAGGTCGCGACCGATATCTTCGACACCCTGCTCAACATCCGGTGAGACAGCCATGACGATGATCAGCACCAGCACCAGCGCCTTCTTCGAACGCTCCACGCAAGGCATCGGAACCTTGCGCGCGCGCGCCGAGGAACTGCAAACGCAGCTCAGCAAAGGGCAGAAGCTGTCGCGATCGTCGGACGATCCGGTGGCCGCATCGCGGCTGCGCACGCTGGCGCGCGCCGATGCGCTTTCGAACATCGACATGGCCAATGCCAACCGCGCCACCGCCGACCTGACGCTGGCCGATTCCGCGCTGTCCTCGTTCGCCAACTACATCACCCGCGCCAAGGAACTGGCGACGCAAGCCGGCACCGGCACGCTCAGCACCGCCCAGCGCGCCGGCATCGGCCAGGAACTCAAGCAGATGGTCGGCGATCTCGTCGCACTGGCCAATTCACGCGATTCATCGGGCCATTCGCTGTTTGGCGGCGAAACCGCGGGCGATGCCTATACTGTCGATGGCGCCGGCAACGCCAGCTACAACGGCACCGCCACTTCGGGCGAACTGCCGCTGGGCGATGGCCAGACGATCACGCGCGGCCTGACCGGGCCGGAATTCCTCAGCTTCGATGTCAATGGCACGCCGACCGACCTTATCGCGGTGGTCAAGGCGCTGGGCGATACGCTGATCAGCGGCGCCGGCGATCCGGCCGCCGCCGCGCGCGATGCGCTGGGCACGCTCGACACCAGCCTGGAAACGCTGACCACCGCGCAGACGGTGGTCGGTTCGCGGCTTTCGTGGATCGACCTGACCACCGAGCGGCGGACCAATCTTTCCGAACTTCGCACCGGCGAGGAACAGGACATCGGCGCGACCGACATCGCATCGACCGTGGCCGATCTCCAGCAAGTCATGCTGGTGCTCGAAGCCAGCCAGGCAAGTTTCAGCAAGCTGTCCAGTCTCAGCCTGTTCGACGTCTTGCGCTGACGCGAGACATTCAAGGCCCGTGCTGACGCGCGGGAGGTATTTCTAGGGGGCCAATTTCATGTTCGCTGCGATCGGTGTCGTTATCCTGCTGGTCATGGTGTTTGGCGGCTTCGCCATCACCGGTGGCGCGCTAGGCCCGGTGATGCACGCCATCCCGCACGAGATGCTGATCATCGGCGGCGCCGCCGTCGGCGCGGTCGTGACCGGCAACTCGATGCATGAGCTCAAGGCGATTGGCGGCTCGATGGCCAAGATCTTCAAGGGCCCCAAGCACAACAAGCAGGACCATATCGACGCGATCATCCTGACCACGCGGCTGATGAAGCTGTTGCGCAGCGAAGGCCCGGTGGCGCTGGAAAGCCATGTGCAGGAGCCGCAGAATTCCCCGATCTTCGCAGAATTTCCGCGCCTTCTCGCCAACAAGGCGCTGGTTTCGCTGATCTGCGACACGCTGACGCTGATCGTCGTCTCCTCGGGCACGCTGGAAGTCCACGCGGTCGAGGAAGTGATGGACAACGCGATGAAATCGCATTTCCACGAAATGCACGAGCCGCAGCATGCGCTGACCACGCTGGCGGATTCGCTGCCGGCGCTGGGCATCGTCGCGGCGGTTCTGGGCATCGTGAAGACCATGGGCTCGATCGACAAGCCGCCGTCGGTGCTGGGCGGCATGATCGGCTCGGCGCTGGTCGGCACGTTCATGGGCGTGTTGCTTGCCTATGGCATTGTCGCGCCGCTGGCCGGCCGGCTCAAGCAGGTGATCGAACAGGACGAGCAGATCTTCCACGCGGTCAAGCAGGTCATCATCGCCTCGCTCCACGGCTGGCCACAGCCGCTGGTGGTCGAAGGCGCGCGTTCGGGGCTGGGCCATGCCTTCCGGCCCGGCCTTTCGGAACTGCTCGACGCGCTGAGGGGTCGCTGATTCCATGGCCGAGAAGAAACCGCGCGGCAAGAACGAGCCGCCGCCTCCGATCATCGTCAAGAAAGTCACCGTGGTGGCTGGCGGGCACCATGGCGGCGCGTGGAAAGTGGCCTATGCCGACTTCGTGACCGCGATGATGGCCTTCTTCCTGATGCTGTGGCTGCTGGGTGCGACCACCGAAAAGCAGCGCAAGGGCATCGCCGACTACTTCACGCCGACGCTGGTCAAGATGAAGCAGGAAAGCGCCGGCGCCAACGGCTTGCTTGGTGGCTCGTCGATCACCGACGTGGACAGCTATCCCAACCGTGCCGGGCAGACCGGCACCCAGGCGCTGACCATCCCGCGCGACATGACCGGCGGCCCCAAAGAAGGCGCCGCGCACCTCAAGCGCGTGCAGCGCCTGAAGGCGACGCTGGACCAGAAGCTCCAGGCCAGCGAACAGCTCCGCCGCCTGGCGCGCCAGGTGCGCATGGTCGATACCACCGAGGGCACGCGCATCGACCTTGTCGACGATGCCGATTTCTCGATGTTCCGCCTCGGCACCACGGTGTTGACGCCCGAAGCCTCGCAACTGCTTGGCGCGATCGTGCAGGCAGTGAACCCCGACGGCGGCGGGCTGACCATTCGCGGCCACACCGATGCGCTGCCGTGGCGCAGCGCCGGCGGCCCCGGCAACAACTGGTCGCTCTCGGCCGGCCGCGCCGAAGCCACGCGCCAGGCGATGATGCGCCAGGGCATCGCCGAAGCCCGCTTCCGCCGCATCGAAGGCGTGGCCGACCGCGAACTGCTGGTGCAGAATAACCCGCAAGACCCACGCAACCGCCGCATCTCGATCCTGCTGCTGAACTAGGGGCGAGCGCGCTCAGCCGGCTGGCTTCAACCACAAGGGCAGTCCGGCGGCGATGAAAACCGCTTCGTCCACCTGCCCCGCCAGTGCCTGATTCAGCCGGCCAGCCGCATCGCGAAAGCTGCGGGCCAGCGCGTTGTCGGGCACGATGCCCAGCCCCACTTCGTTGGCGACCAGCACGATCGGCACGCGGCAGCGCGCCACCGCATCGCACAGCGCGGCGCTGGCCGCGTCTATGTCATGGGCGGCCAGCAGCAGGTTGGACAGCCACAGCGTCAGGCAATCGACCAGAACGGCATCGGCATCGCGTGCGGCGGCGGCGATGGCATCGGCCAGCGCGATCGGCGCTTCCCGCGTGGTCCAGCGGTGGCCACGATCGGCGCGATGGCGCGCGATACGCTCCGCCATTTCATCGTCCAGCGCCTGCGCGGTGGCGATATAGGCCAGCCGGCCCGGATATACCTCCACGCGGGCCTGGGCATAGCGGCTCTTGCCGGAGCGCGCGCCGCCCAGCACGAGGAGCGCCGTCACGCCGCGCCCTCTCGCCCGAGAGCGATCAGGCCTTCGATATCGAGATGGCGTTCCAGCGCATCGGCGATCTCATCCAGCGCGGCATCGACCCCGGCCGCATGATCGCGCCCATCGGACTGCGCGCCGATCCACGCCAGCACCGCGCCGCGTACCCCGGCAGACGCGAGCAGGCCGTGGCAATAAGTGCCCATGACCGTACCCGCCGCGTTGATTGCGCCATCGCTCCGCCCATCGGCCAGCCGCGCGAACGGACGCTGCGTGCCGCTGCCCGTGGTGCGGCCAAGGTGCATTTCATAGCCCTGGAACGCATGCCCCAAGGCCTGCCCCGTCACCTGCCGCAGCACTTTTTCGCCGGCAAGTTCGGTGGCGATGTCCAGCAGTCCCAGCCCCGCGACCGTTCCCGCCGGGCCTTCGCTGCCCAACGGATCGGCAATGCGCGTGCCAAGCATCTGGAAGCCGCCGCAGATCCCCAGGATCGCCCCGCCGCGCCGGTGGTGCGCCAGGATGTCGATGTCCCAGCCCTGTTCGCGGATCGCCGCCATATCGGCCAGCGTCGCTTTCGAACCGGGCAACACGATCAGCGCCGCTTCGGCCGGGATCGGCGTGCCGGGCGGGACCATGATCACATCCACTTCCGGTTCCAGCTTCAGCGGATCGAGATCATCGAAATTGGCGATACGCGGCAGGATGGGGCAGGCGATCAGCTTGCGCCCCGCCGCGATAGGGCGGCCCTTTTCCAGCACCACCGCGTCTTCGCTGGGCAGCCGCGCGGCAGCGGGAAGCCATGGCACCAGGCCATAACCCCGCCAGCCGGAGCGCGCCGCGATGGCCGCATAGCCATCGACGAACAGCGCCGGATCGCCGCGAAACTTGTTGATGATGAAGCCCCGGATCATCGCCGCGTCGGCGGGATCGAGCACGGCGCGCGTGCCCACCACCGCCGCGATCACCCCGCCCCTGTCGATATCCGCCGCCAGCACCACCGGCACGCCGGCGGCCCGCGCAAAGCCCATGTTGGCGATGTCTCCGCTGCGCAAATTGATTTCGGCCGGGGAGCCGGCGCCTTCCACCACCACGAAATCGGCGCGCGCGCAAAGCCGGCGATAGCTTTCCAGAACTTCGGGCAGCAATCCGCGCCGCCCTTCGGCGAAGTTGCCCGTGCCCAGCGTGCCGCGCACTTGGCCGTGAACGATCAGTTGCGCGGTGCGATCGGCCTGGGGCTTGAGCAGCACCGGGTTCATGTCGGCATGCGGCACGGCGCGCGCGGCCAGCGCCTGAAGCGCCTGTGCGCGCCCGATCTCGCCGCCATCGGCGGTAACGGCGGCATTGTTCGACATGTTCTGCGGCTTGAACGGCAGCACGCGCAAGCCGCGATTGGTCAGCGCGCGGCACAAGCCCGCCACCAGCACCGACTTGCCGACATCGGACCCCGTGCCCTGCACCATCAAACCAGCCATGCCACCCCCAGCGCCAGAATCCACAGCAGGCCACAGGCGCGCAGATAGATCGACAGCGCGCGCGCCAGCGCCGCGCTGTCCGCCGAACGCCCTTCGCCGATCCACGGCTTTGTCGAAACCTCCCCGTCATAGCTCACCGGGCCGGCAAGGCGAACGCCCAGCGCCCCGGCCATTGCCGCTTCGGGCCAGCCGGCATTCGGCGATGCGTGACGGGCATGATCGCGCCACGCGATGCGCCAGCCGCCACCGCCGGCAAGGCACAACAAGCCCGCGGCAAGGCGCGCGGGGACAAGGTTCGCCAGATCGTCGGTGCGCGCTGCCGCCCAGCCAAAGGCGCGCAAGGGCGGCTCGGGATGCCCGATCAGGCTGTCGGCCGTGTTGATCGCCCTGTAGGCCCAGAGACCCGGCAATCCCGCGACGACGAGCCAGACCAGCGGCGCGACCACGCCATCGCAGAAGCTTTCGGCCAGGCTTTCGGTGGCGGCGCGTGCCACGCCCAGATCATCCAGCCGCCGCGTGTCGCGCCCCACGATCATCGCCACCGCGCGGCGCGCGGCGGGAAGATCGAAGGCGCGCAAGGCATCCAGCACCGGGCGCACATGGTCATGAAGGCTGCGCTGGGCCAGCGCGGGCCAGGCCGCCAGCGCGATCAGCGGCCAGCCTGCTTCACCCGCCAAGGACAGGATCGCCTGCTCGACCAGCCAGCCCGTGCCGCCACTTGCCAGCAGCACGAGCAGCATGGTCAGCGTGCCGAGCGCGCGCCGCCGCCCTTCGCTTCGGGCGGCGGTGTTCCAGCGCCGCTCGCACGCCGTTATCAGGCGCGCGAACAGGCCCACCGGATGGCCGATGCGCGCATAAAGCCATGCCGGCCAGCCGATCGCGGCGTCCAGCGCCAGCGCGGCCAGCGCAATCGGCTCAGCCATCGGTCAGCGCCCTGTGTAGCCTGGCCAGATCGCCCTCATCCGCCGGAACGCCCAGCCGCAGCCAGCGCGGCGCGGCATCGAACGGGCGTGTCAGGATACCGTGGCGAGCGGCCCGCACGAACAGCGCACCAGCGCGTTCGCTGTCGATCAGGCGGAAATGCGGACACACGCCTTGCGGATCAAGGCCACAGGCGCGCAGCACCGCATCCAGCGCCGCCGCGCGCCCGGGCAAGGCGCGCCGCGCCCTGGCGATCCAGCCGCTGTCGGCATAGGCCGCCATGCCGATCGCCAGCGCCGCCGCTGACACCGGCCAATCCCCCAGCAGGCGGCGGAACGCGGCGATAACCGGCGGCGGGGCAAGTACGAAGCCCAGCCGCAGGCCGGCCAGCCCGAAGAACTTGCCGAACGAGCGCAGCACGATCAGCCGCTGATCGGCGCGGACATGGCGCGCAACGCTGATCGCCGGGGTGGCATCGGCAAAGGCTTCGTCCACCGCCAGCCAGCCATCGCGTTCGGCCAGCGCATCGCGCCATTCCAGCAGCAGGTCCGGCGCGCGAACGCGGCCATCGGGATTGTTGGGATTGGCGAGCAGCAGCGCCAGCGGGCCTTTGGGCCGCGCGGCAAATCCGGCAAGCGGGGTGCCATCGGCGAAAGCGGCGGCGTGGCCGCTGTAGCCCGGCGCAAGATAGGCGCCCGGCGTATCGAGCACCGTGCCCAGCAGGCGCAGCGCGATGTCGCTGCCCGGCACGGCGCAGCACAGTTGCGCCGCCACACCGAAATGCCGCGCCGCCGCCGCTTCCAGCGCCGCCAGTCCGTCCGGATCGGGCAAGGCACGCCAATCATGGGAAATTTCGCCTGCACCGGGCCAGGAAACGGGGTTGATGCCGGTCGACAAGTCCAGCCATGGCCCGACGCCATAGCCATAGATCGCGCGCGCCTGGGCCAGGTTGCCGCCATGGCGCGTGAAAGCCGCGATCATGGCGCCGCAACCAGCGCGCAAAGCAGCGCGCTTTCCACCAGTTCGATCCCCGCGCCATGGCCATCGCCGGACAGGCCGCCGATCCGCGCGCGCAGCCACCGGCCCCACAGCGGGAAGGCGACCAGCGCGATGGCAAGGCCGGGGGCAACGGGCAGCGCCGGAATGAAAGCCGCGCTCCACGCCACAACCGGCCACCACGCAGCGCCTGCGCGAAAGCGGCTGCCCAGCCCTTCGTGCAGAGGCGGCAGCGTGAGCGTCCAGACCAGCGGGCCCAGCCGCGCCACGGCGGGAACCAGAACCAGTAACCATGCCGGCTCGCGCGCCAGCGCCGCGTCCAGCAAGACCAGCTTGGCCACGAGGTGCAGCGCGATGGCGGTAACGCCGAAGCTGCCGATGTGCGGATCGGCCAGCACGGCAGACAACCTTTCGCGGCCGGCATGCGCCGCGCCGCTGGCATCGGCGATGTCGCCCAGTCCATCAAGGTGCAGCGCGCCCGTGATCGCCACCCAGGCAACCAGCCCGAACAGCGCGCCCAGTTCGCGATCGATCCGCGTGCCTGCCCATGCGGCGGCCGCCACCACGCCGCCCACCGCCAGCCCGGCCGCCGGAAACCAGCGGATCGCGGCGGCGAAGTCCTGCTCCGTCGCAGAGACGGCGGGCAGCGGCAGCCGGGTCAGGAATTGCAGGGCGAGCACCAGGCGTCTCATGTCGCCAGCCCCACCACTTGCGCGGCGCGCGGCGCGCCGGGCCAGATGCGCAGGCTGATCAGCGCGACATAAGGCAGGTCGAAGCCCCAGCCCTGCCGGTAATCGAGCGACAGCAGCACGCAAAGCGCCGCGCGCATCGCGCCCGCGTGGGAAACGACCAGCGTGGGCACGGCCAGCGCATCCAGCGCCGCGCCGACCCGGCGAACGACAGCGCTCCAGCGTTCACCGCCCGGCGGCGGGCAGCGTTCGGGATCATCCCAGAACGCGGCCAGGTCCGTGGGGGCCAGCGTGGCGGGATCGCAGCCGTCCCACGTGCCGAAATCGAGTTCGCGCCAGCGGCTGTCCACGTCCAGCGGCACGCCCAGATCGCGCGCGATGGCTTCTGCCGGCCGGCGCGCGCGGGCCAGATCGGACGATACGATGCGTGCCACCGCCAGCCCTTGCGCCCGCGCGCGGCAGGCGGCGATGCCCTGCGGCGTGGGCGCGGCATCGCCATGCCCCAGCAAACGCCCCGCCATTTCGGGCGCGCCATGGCGCAAGAGGTGGAGCATCATCGCGGTCACAGCGCCGAGGCGACGGCGGCTTGCGCGAACGTCGCCATCTCGTTGTGCGCGGCCAAGGCGCAGCGGACGATCTGCGCCGCCACCGCCGCGCCGCTGCCTTCGCCCAGCCGCATGTCCAGCCGCAGCAGCGGGGCCAGCCGCAGATGGGCCAGCAGCCGGTCATGCGCGATTTCCGCCGAACAATGCGCGGCCAGGCAATGCCGCGTAATCGCCGGGGCCACCGCGGCCAGCGGGGCAATCGCTGCCGAACAGATGAACCCGTCGAGCAGCACCGGCACGCGCCGCAGCCTAGCCGCCAGGATCGCCCCCGCCATCGCCGCGATTTCGCGCCCGCCCAGCCGGCGCAGCGTTTCGAACGGGCCGTCGCACGCCGCGCCGTGCAGCGCCAGCGCACGGGCCACGGCGTTTGTCTTGCGCAGCATTGTCGCGTCGTCGATGCCGCTGCCCCGGCCCACCCACTGCGCGGCATCGCCGCCGAAGGCCTGCGCGCAAAGCGCGGCGGCGGACGTGGTGTTGGCGATGCCCATCTCGCCCACGAACAAAAGGTCGATGCCCTGGTCCAGCGCCCCTGCCCCGGCGTTGAGCGCGGCCAGGCATTCCGCTTCGGTCATCGCCGGGCTTTGCGTGATGTCCGCCGTGGGCCGGTCGGGATCGAGCGGAACCACGGCAAGCCGGGCGCCGCAGGCCCGCGCCAGCGCGTTGATCGCCGCCCCCCCCTGGCGAAAGTTGGCGACCATCTGCGCGGTCACTTCGGGCGGAAAAGCACTGACGCCTTGCGCGGCGACGCCATGGCTGCCGGCAAAGACCACCGCCTGGATGGCATCGGCGCGCGGCCGTTCGCGGCCCTGCCAGCCGGCCATGAACAGCGCGATCTCCTCCAGCCGGCCCAGCGATCCGGCGGGCTTGGTCAGGCTGGCCTGCCGCGCCGCCGCCGCCGCGCGCGCCGCCTCGTCCGCCACCGGCAGCGCGACGAGCGCCGCCTCGAAATCGCCACGCGATGCAAACCCGGTCATGTCACGGTGAACCCTTCGGGCGGCGTGCGCACGATGAAGTGCCCCTTCACTCCAGCCGGCCAATCGCCATAGCGCACCACGCCGTCCTCGCTTTCGGCATGAAGCCGCGCATATTCGAGGATCGCGGCGGCCGCGTCGGCATCGGGCGCGAAGTCTCCCAATACATAGCCGATGCGGCCGGGCGCGCGGATGTGGACCGTGCAATGGCGCTGGCAGGCGAACAGGCAGGCCATGTCCTGCACTTCGATATGCGCCAGCGCCGGCGAAGCGGCTTGCGCAGCGCGCAAGGCCTTGGCCAGCAACGCGCCGCCGCGCACGCCATCGGCGTCTTCGCGCTGGTCGGCGGAAAGCCGGCAGGTGCTGCACACCACGATCGAAGGCCCCGGCCCGGCGGCGCGCAGCATCAGAACCGCCCCCGCAGGCCAAGATACAGGCTGCGGCCCAGGCTGCCATAGCCGCTGGCCGTCTCGTAGCCCTTGTCGAACAGGTTCTCCACCCGGCCATACAGCGTAAGGCCGCCCGCCGCCTTCCATTCGGCGCGCAAGTCCGCCAGCCAGTAATCGGCCAGCCAGGTCGATCCGCCGGTACGGTCCAGCGTCTTGCCCGAATAGCGCAGCGCCGCGCTGGCAGTCAGCCCGAAGGGAAACGCATAACCCGCTTGCGCATTGGCCAGATGGCGCGGCACGCGGGCCAGACGTTGGCCGAAATTGGCGCCGCCGGTACGGTCTTCGGCCTGGACCAGGCTGTAGTTGCCTTGCGCGAAGGCCTGGCCAAAGTTGACCCGGCCCGTCAGTTCCAGCCCGCGCGCGCTGGCCTTTTTCACGTTGGCATAATAGCCGAAGCGGCTGGTCACGGTGCCGGGCACATAGCAATCGGGCGGCAGCGTGCCCGTGGTCGGGCAGAAGGCGAACTCGATCAGGTTGTCGGTCGTGCGCTGGAACCAGACGGCGGACAGGCGCACATGCTGGTCCAGCAGCGATTGCTCCGCCGCGACTTCCCAGCCGCGCGCCCGTTCGGGGCGCAGGCCGGCCGCGCCATACTGGCTGAACAACTGGTAGAGCGAAGGCGCCTTGAAACCTTCGTCATAGCCGGCGCGCAGCACCGTATCGCCCGCATTCAGCGACCACGCGGCCCCGGCGCTGAACATGGTGTTCCCGCCGAACCGCGAATGGGAATCGTGCCGCGTGCCGGCGTTCAGCGTGACGCCCGCGATCGGCATGACGCGCACCTGGCCAAAGACGCTGTCGATATTGGCCCGCGACGGGACCAGCACATAGGGCAGCGTGGTGTTGCCAGGCGATGCGCTGGTCATCCGGTGCTCCTCGCGCTCCGCGCCGAAGACCAGTTCCGCCGCCGGTGAAAGCGTGAACGTGCCCTGGTATTCGTAGCGGCGCGAACGGCCATTGGCATCGAAGTTCAGCGCGCGGACGCTGCGCGCCGGATCGTAATTCTCGCGCGCGGTGCGGCCTTCCAGCACCGCGAAGCGGTTCCTGAACCGGCCGTCCAGCAGCGCCAGGTTCAGCCCCGCATAAGCCGTCCATTCGCGCGTCCGGCCGTAAGCCATGGTATCGCCCGACGTGCCGTCGAAATCGTTGCGCGCGCTGGCCCAGTAGCCGCGCACGTCAAGCGATACGGCGGAAGAAAGGTTCAGCGTGGCGCTGCCACTGGCCGAACGGCGGGTATAGCCGTCGGCCTCAGTGCCGTTGGCGCGGGCCGAAATCCCATCGGTGGTGAACGACGATCCGGCGATCCGCCACGTCAGCGCGTCGGTCTTGCCACCGATGCCGCCGCGCGCGCTGACCGTATCGCGCGATCCCGCTTCCACCGCGAAGCCGCCTTCCAGCGCCTTTTGCGGCTGCACGGTCTGCACGTTGATGACCCCGCCGATGGCGTTGCTGCCCCACAGGATCGATTGCGGGCCGCGCAGCACTTCGATCCGTGCGATGTCATCCGCCATCAGGTTGGCGAAGTTGTAGCCGCCATCGGTGGTGGACGGATCGGCCAGCCGCATGCCATCGATCACCAGCACGCTCTGCCCCGAATCCGCGCCGCGAATGCGCAGGCTGGTGGCGGTGCCATAGCCGCCGTTGCGCGTCAGGCTGATGCCGGGCGTGCGCAGCAGCACATCGGTGACGGCCAGCGGCTGCTCGCGCTCGATATCGGCCTGATCCAGCACGGTGACGGTGGAGGAAATCCGGTCCTGCGCCACGGGCGTGCGCAGCGCGGTGACGACGATGGCGCGGCTGTCGGCGTCGGCGGCCGTGCTCGCATCGGCGGCCACCGGAACGGCGGCGAGAAGCAGGGCCAGGGTAGAAATCGAAACGGTATTGCTGGGCATGGTGTGTCCCTTCGGTCTGACGGTCCACCCCGTCAGCCCGGCAGCGCGACAGGCAGCCTGCGGCGCGGCACACGCACGCGACAGGACACATGCCGCACGGGCCAAGCCGGCGGGGCAATGCTGTCGCTGCGCGAGGAACATCCTCGTTCGGCCGGCACACCCTGTCCGGACGAAGAACGACTGCGTCAGGCAGGTCTCCTGGCTCACGGGTCAGCACCAGTTCGGCCGCCTTCTCAGGATCTTGCGATCCCAATGGCGTGTGGCCGATGGCTCTCCGCTTACAGTTGCAGGGGCAGCCGGAGCATTGAACTCCGTTCCCTTTGAATCCCCTTTCGGGGAACCTGTCGCGGCGCGGCAATTATCGTGCGCCGCAGCATCTGGCAAGAGCTTGGTGCTTGCGCCGGCCCCCGCGCTGGCATATCGAGACGGTGCAACGGGTGCCCGCAAGGGCTTAATCGGGAAGTCCGCGGCCACCTTTCAGGCGGCCATCGGCGCTGCTCCCGCAACTGTATCCGGCAAGCGTTCGGCCACGATGCCATTGGGGTTTTCCCTGAGAAGGCGGCCAAGCGCGCGACCAGCCGGAAAGTCAGGAAACCGGCCCGCTGCCGTCGTTCCTTCGCGCGGGCGGGATGTACCGGGCGGACGAGGGCCAGCCTCCTTCACGGGGGGACGATCCCTTTGACGAGCGACACG
>JADLHU010000065.1 GCA_020848655.1 Novosphingobium sp. | reverse complement strand
TATAGGGCACGCCCGCCATGCTTGTCGCTTCGAGGCGCGAGGCCAGCGCCGCGAATTCGGGATCGGTAACGGACCGCTCGGTCAGCACGATCGAGGCGCCGGCGCGCAAATGGGCATGCAGCACCGACAGCCCATAGGAATAGCTGGGCGGCAGCGTGGTGATCGCGCGATCCTGCGCCGTGATCCCAAGGTAGGCGTCGATCGCGCGGGCATTGGCTTCGACAGCGCCGGCGGACAGGCGCACCAGCTTGGCGCTGCCCGTTGATCCCGAAGTGGAGAGCAGCACCGCGAGTTCGGGATGCAACGGTTGCGATGCGCGGTCGGCCCGGACGGAAAGGCCGCCCGCCACGGTCCAGACCAGTTCGGGCGCATAGCGTTCCACCAGCGATGCGAACAGGTCCGGCTTGCCCGACGCATAGAGGATCACCGCATGGCCCGCGCGTAGCGCGCCAAGATAGGCCGCCGTGGCGGCCACGCCGTTGTCGATCTCCATCGCCACCAAACGGCGCTCTCCACCATGGAATCCAGCCTGATCGGCAAGACGGGCGAGGTGCGCGTAGCTGATGGTCTGGCCATCTTCGGTCAGCAGGGCGGGGTTTTCGGCGAACTGTTCCAGCCTTTGCCAGAACGGGCGCTGTTCTTGCCAAGCCGACGAAACCCCTGCGGACGTGGCAGTGATCTGGTCGAGATCGGGAGAATCAGTCACTTCAAGCTCCCGCCTTGTTTTCCAGGTGCCAGCCCGGCGTGCATCGCCCACTGCGCTGACCGGATTCTGTTGATCGGTAGGCCCGTATGGAGCCCGAACATTACAGGATATTGTGCGTTGCACAAGAACGGCCGGCCGCATCCATGCTGCACTGCACCGTGTGCCGGCTGCGTTCTGCCGTGATCAGCAGCCGCCGGATCGGTGGCTTGCGTCCCAGGCCGCTTTCTGAAGGCGTGCGGCAAGATCGGGAGGGAAGCCAAGATCGCGCGCGGCGGCTTCATCGGCGCCCAGCGTGCGCGGATCGATTCCGGTGACATCGGAAAAGATCACCAGCGCTTCCAGATAATACCCGAACGTGCTGCCGTGGTGGCCGTCGCTGGCCCAGAGATTGATCCTGCCATCGTGTCGGCCGGCATCGCCACCGCCACCAGCGGCGGCCGTGGCGGCTTCGGCCGGATCGGCATAGGCCAGGTTCTGCCGGATCGCGCAAACCCACGCCGCGCCGACCTTGTGCAGGCGCGAAATCGCGGGGTCGGCGGTGGTGGCCGTCTGCGTGGCCTGCTCCAGATCGCGGGTCATGTCGGCGATGGTCGCGCCTTGCCAGCGGCCGCCTGGCGCGTGGACGAGATCGGGCCTGGCCCAGGGAGCGACCAGCCCGATCCGCACCGCCGGGTTGCGCGCGGTGAAAATCCGGGCAAGCGCCTGCGCGGCGGCGCGGGTCTTGCCGGGATCGCCGGGGCGGCTGCGATCCAGCACGCTCATTTCCTGAAGCACGACATCATCCCAGCGCCGGTCGAGAAGCCCGCGGCGCTGCGCAAGATGCCATTCGAGCGTCTTGGCCGGCACCGCTTCGACGCTGACCTGATAGTCCAGGCCGGACTGTTCGGCGAAGCGCTTGAACAGCGCGGGCACGCCGCCCGCGCCGGCCGCGTTCAGATCGGTCACGCTGTCGGGCCGATAGCGGCGGACGATGGAGAACTGGCCCAGCGTGAAGCTGTTGCCGACAAACAGGATCGATCGCGCGCAACCGTGCGCTGCATCGCCGTGCGCCGGGCACGATTGGCCGGGCGAAGCGGGCTTTGCCAGAACCACCGCCATGGCGATCCCGGCCGAAAGCATGGCCAGCGTGGCGAACAGGCGCTTCATCGGGAAGCCGCGATGGAGGTGGGGCGCATGGGCGTTCCATAACAGGAACAGGCATGGCCAGCCAGAAATCCCTCCCCGGTTCCCGCTCGGCGTACCGCACGGACGCGGCGGTTCGCGGACGATTGGCCGGGGAGGGTGGGCCTGTGGATCAATAGGGCGTCAGTGTGCCGCCATTGGCGGTCAGGGCGGCGGATGGGAACTTGCCGCCGCGCTTCCAGATCTTCCCGTACTTGGCGTTGAGGCTGTATTGCGACGATCCCGCGGCGCAGTTTTCCAGGAGCAGTTCGCAGCTTGCCGCCTGATCGACCAGGAAATCGCTGGGCGGCACCGGGCCGCCGAAGATCTGGTCGCCCCGGCTGGCTGTGGCCATGGTATCGATGCACCACATCTGTGTTCCCGCATCGACGATGGCGATCTGCCCGCCGGCGTTGTCCGCCGCGATCCCCCGCAAGTCGATGGCCTTGTTGCCATCGTGCGTGGTGAAAGCGTTGCACGAGAACGCACCGGCCCGGCCGTTGTTGTATCCGGTGCAGTCCATCGTGAACATGAAGGGGTTCACGCCGCTGGAAAGATGCGCGTTGAACCCGTCCGACTGGTTGCCGCTGGCATCGCAGCGAATGAACGCCGCGCCTTCCACGTTCAGCACGGATACGCCGTTCTTCGGGCTGGACGTGCCGATGACGACGATCCCGTCGTCGCCGCTGGAATAGCGGGCCGTGCAATCCTCGGCCACGAAGCGATAGGCCCCGCCGCCGGCGATGTAGATCGGCAGCCCGCCCTGGCAATCGAAGCCTGAGACATACATGTGCCCGCCCGTGCTCATCTTGATCCCGCCCGCGCTGCCGCTGACCGAGATCATCGCGCGCGCATTGGCATCGGACACCACCGCGCCATCCAGCCGGTTGACATAGACCGTGACGTTGTCGGTGTACCACGTGCCCGGCGTGGCGCGGCAGGTGGCGAGGTCCGCCGCCCAGGTGTAGTCGTTGTGCAGGCCCCACTGGTTGACCGTGGCGGGATCGACCACGCGCTTGGCGTTCGATCGCGTGGCCTTGTAGGTCGTGCCGCTGTCGGGCGTCCAGGCCAGCGTATCGAACATGCCGGTGATCACCCGGCCGCCCACCGCGATCAATGCGCAGGGCTGGCTTGGCATGACCGTGCCGGCTGACCCTTGCGGCTATTGCGCGCGCGGATAGGTGCCGGCCCGAACGTAGATCACATAAGGCGTGGCGGCGGTGTTGCCGGCGGTGATCGCCGCATTGATCGACTTCTTCGCGTTGGCCCAGGAAAGGCCGTCAGCGGTGTCGTTGGCCTTGTTGATGTCGACGTAATAGGTGGTGATGGTCAGCCAGGGCGTGGCGTCTGGCGTCGGCGCCCATGTCCTGCGGTCGAAGTTGGTGCGCACGCGGCCGCCCGCGTCGCGCCAGAAATCGAACGGGAACAGCGTGCCGGCCAGGGTGAAGCCGGCGGGCTTTACGATGGGCTGGCCGAAGGCAAGACCGCGGGCGGCGAGGGCGGAATCGCTGACACCGCCGATGGCTCCTGATCTGTGCAGCATGTCAGGCCTCCGCGACGAGATTCGATGCCGTGGTGCCGGTGGCGCGCACATGGCTGGCGCGCACGGCGATGTAGCTGGCGTCGGGCAGGTTGCGATATGTGACATCGGCCGCCCCGGCCACGCCGCGCAGCACCACGTCACCGCCTGTGCCGACATAAATCCCCTTGGGCACGATGGGCAGCGGGTTCGCATCGTGGGGGACGACGGCATAAGGCGCCCGCGCGCTGGAAAAGGCGGAATCCGCATGGGTAGAGAAGGGGTCGCTGGTCGGCATATCGATCGCTCCTTGAATTTTGTTCTTTATATGTTCCATAGTAGACTGTAGGAAAGCGGTTTCGATGGCATGGACAGCATCCGGGCTTTCTGCGATCACGCGGGCTGGTTTTGTGTGATCGCCATGAATGGGAGCGATTGATTGGCGCAGTTGCCAGATAGCGCCGATGCCGTGGGTGGCGTCGTCCTCGACGAGTACGGCTTGCCCCGTTCGGGCAAAAGCAGGAACAACGAAGCAAGGGACGCGAAGGCGCAACGCACGCTGTATCACATGTTCGTGGTGCTGGCGCTGGGCATCACGCTGTTCCAGAAGATCGGCTATGCGCCGAACACCAGCTTCGTGGTGCCGGTCATCCTGCCGCTGTTCATCGCGGTCCTGGGATATGGCATCCTGTTCGGAGCGCCGTTGCTGCGACCCGGGCGCCTGCTGCTGTACCTTGCCGTCCTGATCGGATTCTCGCTGAGTTCGGTTGCCCTGGCGCCCAAGTATTCGCCCGAAAGCATCCTGCTGTTCGCCGCGCTGTACCTCCCCTTCGTCGTCGCGTTTCGCACCACGCGCGAGACGTTTCTGGCCTGCATGAACTTCTTCAGTTCGATGATGCTGGTCTTTGCCGCCGTCGTGTGGCTGCAGCACGCGATGCAGTTCACCATCGGCTGGCGCTACTGGCCCGATCTGGACAAGCTGGTTCCTTCGGAATTCCTCATTCCGCAGTTCAATTATATCCAGCCGATTCGCTATGGACTGGATCTGATGAAGCCATCGGGGATCGTGTTCCTCGAGGTTTCGACGCTATCCCAGTTCCTGACCCTGGCCC
>JADLHU010000064.1 GCA_020848655.1 Novosphingobium sp. | reverse complement strand
TTCTCGTCCACCGCGATGTCGATCGCGCCTTCGCCCACCAGCGGATGGTAACGCTGGCTGATCTGGTAGCCCTGCGGCAGATCGGCGTAGAAGTAGTTCTTGCGATCGAAGCGCGACCATGTGTTGATCTGCGCGTTGATCGCCATGCCCGTGCGCACCGCCTGGCGGATGCATTCGCGGTTGGGCACCGGCAGCATGCCGGGCATCGCCGCGTCGACCAGGCTGACCTGCGCGTTCGGCTCCGCCCCGAAAGCGGTGGCCGCGCCCGAGAACAGCTTGGAATTGGAAACGACCTGCGCGTGGACTTCGAGGCCGATCACGACCTCCCATTCGCCGGTGGCGCCGTGGATGCGATAGGTGGATTCAGTCATGGGTCGGTTCCGGGGTGATCAGTTCGATTTGGGGAAAATAGGTGCGAAAGCGGCGGGGATCACGGGTGAGCACCGTGGCGCCGCGAATTTCGGCATGCGCGCCGATCAAAAGGTCGGGCAACATCGCCCCGCGCCGCCCGCCGTTGCGGATCCAGGCCTTGAAGGCCTGGCCGGCGCGAAACGCGATCCGATCGTCCAGCGGCTCGATCCGAATGCCCAGCGCGGCCAGCATCTGCGCCAGCACCGTTTCGGATTCAACGCGCCCGGCCAGTTCGGCCACCACGACATGGTTGAAAAAGGCGCTGCCGGCGAAATCGGCCAGCCGATCGCGCGACCATGCGTGAAACGGCGAAGCGGCATCGAGCGCATCCATCGCGATATTCGAATCGACGAAAATCACGAATCCCGGCCACGTTCGAAATCGTGGAACGGCTCGCGCACCAGCGCCATGTACTCGTCCGTGCTCATGCCCGGAAAGGCATCGTTGGCCTTGAAGAGGACTTGCGCCTGCTCCAGCCGTTCGAGAAATTCGGCCCGGCGGGCGTCCGATGCCCGCGCGGCGGCAACGATGCGCACGGTGCCATCGGCATCGATCTCGAAGCGCACCGGCTTGCCCGGCAGCAGGCCCAGCGCATCCCGGATATCCTTCGGGATCGTGACCTGCCCCTTGCTGGTAAGGTTGGACTCGTGCTTCATCGAAAAAGTATTACCTTCTGGGCGTAATACCGTCAATTGTCACCACCACCTGTCCGGCCTGGCGGCGAACGCGGCGCGGCTCTCGATCGCGAGGCCGGCGTTGAGCACGCCTTGTTCGTCGAACGGGCGACCGATGATCTGGAGCCCCAGCGGCAGGCCTTCGCGGTTCAGCCCGGCGGGCACCGACATCGCGGGCAGCCCGGCCAGCGAGGCCGGCACCGAGAACACGTCGTTCAGGTACATTTCCAGCGGATCGGCGCTCTTTTCGCCCAGCGCGAAAGCGGCGCTGGGTGCGGTGGGAGCCAGGATCACGTCGACTTCGGTAAAGGCGTTGGTGAAATCGTGGCTGATCAGCGTGCGGACCTTCTGCGCCTGTGTGTAATAGGCATCATAGAAGCCGGCCGAGAGCACATACGTGCCGATCAGGATGCGGCGCTTGACCTCTGCCCCGAAACCGGCGGCGCGGGTGGCGGCGTACATGTCCTGCAGCCCCGCCCCGGTGGGCAGGTCGCGCAGGCCATAGCGCACGCCATCATAGCGCGCGAGATTCGACGAGGCTTCGGCCGGCGCGATGATGTAGTACGTCGGCAACGCATACTTGGTGTGCGGCAGGCTGATGTCGATGACTTCGGCGCCCGCGTCCGTCAGCCAGGCGATGCCCTGTTCCCAGCTTTTGGCGACTTCATCGTCCATGCCATCCAGCCGGTATTCGCGCGGAATGCCGACCTTCTTGCCCTTCAGGTCGCCCGACAGGCCGGCTTCCCAGGCGGGCACCGGCAGATCGAGGCTGGTCGCGTCCTTGGCATCGAAACCGGCCATCGCTTCGAGCAGGATCGCACAGTCGCGCACGTCGCGCGCCATCGGCCCCGCCTGATCCAGCGAACTGGCGAAGGCGACGATGCCCCAGCGCGAGCAGCGGCCATAGGTGGGCTTGATGCCCGAAATGCCGGTGAAGGCGGCGGGCTGGCGGATCGAGCCGCCGGTATCGGTGCCGGTGGCCGCCGGGGCAAGCCGCGCCGCGACCGCCGCCGCACTACCGCCCGAGGAACCGCCCGGCGCCAGCGCCGCATTGCCGCCATCGTTGCGCCGCCAGGGCGAGACGACATTGCCGAAATGGCTGGTTTCGTTCGACGATCCCATCGCGAACTGATCGAGGTTGAGCTTGCCCAGCATGCCCGCGCCCGCATCCCACAGCTTCTGCGATACGGTCGATTCGTCCTGCGGCGTGAAGCCTTCAAGGATGTGGCTGGCTGCCGTGGTCTGCACGCCGGTGGTGGCGAACAGATCCTTCATGCCGATGGGAACGCCCGCCAGCTTGCCCAGCGGCTGGCCGGCGGCGCGCGCGGCATCGGCGGCGCGCGCGGCGTCCAGCGCCTTTTCGGGCGTGGTGACGATGAAGGCGTTCAGCGCGGCCTGCGCGGCGGCGACATTGGCGTTGAACGCGGTCGCCACTTCGACGGCGGTGAATTCGCCCTTCGCCACGCCATCGCGGATCGCGGCGACGCCAAGGTCGGTAAGGTCGGTCATGCGTGTGGCTCCTCCCTCAGCGCGTGGCCTTCGACAGGCTCAGGCTGAGCGGATGTTGTACTGGATTTCAAAACCAGTCCCGCTCGCCCCGAGCTGGTCGAAGGGCACGCGCAACGGCAACCCATCACTCGATCACCTTGGGCACGCCGAAGAACCCGTGCTCGGCCGCCGGGGCATTGGCCAGCACCGCATCGCGCATGTTGCCGCCGGTCAGCGGATCGGCGTTGATCACGTCATCGCGCAGGCGCAGCGTGTTGGGGATCACGGCGGTCATCGGCTCGATGCCGGTGACGTCCACTTCGCCAAGCTGTTCCACCCAGGCGAGAATGCCGTTGAGTTCGGGGACCATCGCCGCGATTTCCTGCTCGCTCACCTTGATGCGGGCGAGTGCGGCGATCTTGGCCACGGTTGCGGTATCGACCGACATGGCAGACTTTCCAGACTTGAAACAAAACAGGGACTTGGGCGAAGGCGGCTCAGCGCGGTTGCGGAGCGCCTTCCATGGCGGGGCCTTCCATGGCGGGGCCACCGGCGCCGGGAGGCATTTCGCCAGCCGCGCCCGGAGGCATCGCACCCGGCGGCATCGCGCCGTGCGGTGCGCCGCCGCCCTGCATCTGCTGCATCTGTTGCATTTGCTGCATCTGCTGTTCGATCTCGGCGCGGCTGCGGAAGTCCAGCAGTTCGATCTCGAACGTCAGGTCGGTGTTCGCCGGGATCGCGCCGGCGGCCTTGTCGCCATAGGCCAGCTCTGACGGGATCTCGACCTTGTACTTGCCGCCGCGCTGCATCTGCTGCAGCGCCTTGGTGAAGCCGGGGACGACGCCGGCCAGCGGGAACACGGCGTTCTCGCCCTTGTCGAATTCCTTGCCGTCGGGCAGCGTGCCGCGATAATTGATCAGCGCCACGTCGGCGATCGTCGGCGACGGGCCGCTGCCCGCGCGGATCGTCTCGACATCGACGGCGGGCGGCAGCGCGGCCCAGGCGATCCCGCCGGCGGCCAGCGCAATGGCGGCAACGCCGATCCACAGCTTGCCAATGGCGCCCTTGGCAATGGGCTGAAGGGGAACGCGGGTGATCTCGGTCATCGGAGTATCCTGCAACAGACAGCGAAGAAGATTTGGGCAGCAAAAAGGGCGCGAACCCAACGGCCGCGCCCTCATGGCTCAACGCAAGGCGTCGTTCAAGCGTGCTGTGCCAGCACGCCCGATCTTACTTGACGCCGTCGCGCTCGGCCCGCTTGCGCTCCAGCTTGCGGGCGCGGCGAACCGCCGCCGCCTTTTCGCGGGCGCGCTTTTCCGAGGGCTTTTCGTAGTGACGGCGCAGCTTCATCTCGCGATAGACGCCCTCACGCTGAAGCTTCTTCTTCAGCGCCCGCAGGGCTTGGTCGACGTTGTTGTCGCGAACGAGAATCTGCATAAACCGACACACCTCACAAAACCGAAGGCCAGAACCCCGCTGCTGACGATCGCGGGGGATTGCCTTTGAAACCGAACGAATGACCAACGGTACAAATGACCGAAGTGAGCCGAATCCCCATCAGGATTGGCTCGAACTGGCGGCCCGCTAACAGACGGAAAGGGTGAAGGCAAGGCTTTGCGAGGCACAAAATGCCCCGACCACATGCTTATCCGCGCCCGACTCCGGTAATTGCCGGCCTGCCCGCACCTCTTACACGGACTGGCCGCTTTCCACCATGGCGATCCCCGTCTAAGGCGAACCGATGAATCCTCCCACCTTTCTTGCCTCATCGCTGCTTGTCGCCCTGGGCGGGGCCGCGGGCGCGTGGCTTCGCTATATGGTCAGCCGCCTGTGGACGCAGGCCCTCGGCCCCGTCGCGGCCGGCGCCTTTCCCTGGGCCACGCTCAGCGTCAACCTGGCCGGCAGCCTGGCCATGGGGCTGCTGGCCGGCTGGCTGGCGCGCCACGGCGGCCACGGCGAAGGCTACCGGCTGCTGCTCGGCGTGGGCGTGCTGGGTGGCTTCACCACCTTTTCCGCGTTCAGCCTGGAAGTGGTCACGCTGGCGTCGCGCGGCGCCATCGGCACGGCGGCGCTCTATGCCGCGCTGTCGCTGGTCGCGGGCATCGGCGGGCTGCTGCTGGGCCTCGCCACGATGCGGGTGGCGGCATGAGCGAGGGCACGAGCGATACCGTCCGCCAGTTCACCGTGCAGCACGACGATGACGGCGTGCGGCTGGACCGCTGGTTCAAGCGCCACTTGCCGCAAGTCGGCTTCGCCACCGTTTCGCGCTGGGCGCGCACCGGGCAGATCCGCGTCGACGGCAAGCGCGCCGATCCGGCCGACCGGCTCTCTGCCGGCCAGGTGCTGCGCGTGCCGCCGGGCGGCACCCAGCCCGCCGCCACCGGCGAACGTGCGCGGCCGCCGCTCAGCGAGGAACAGATCGAACGCGCCGAAGCCATGGTGCTGACGCAGGACCGCGCCGCCATCGTGCTCAACAAGCCGCCGGGCCTTGCCACGCAGGGCGGCAGCGGCACCAAGGAGCATGTCGACGGGCTGCTCGACGCCTTCGGCACCGCGCCGCGCCCGCGCCTTGTCCACCGGCTCGACAAGGATACGTCGGGCGTATTGCTGATCGCGCGCACGCCGGGCAGCGCGGCGTTCTTTTCCAAGCGCTTTTCCACCCGCTCCGCCCGCAAGATCTACTGGGCGCTGGTGACGGGGGTACCCGAAGTCTACGACGGGCTGATCGAACTGCCGCTGGCCAAGCAGCCGGGCACCGGCGGCGAGAAGATGATGGTCGATAAAAGCGAACACGGGCAGACCGCGCGCACCCGCTATCGCGTGGTCGATCGCGCCGGCAATCGCGCCGCCTGGGTGGAACTGCAACCGCTGACCGGGCGCACCCACCAGTTGCGCGTGCACATGGCGGCGATCGGCCATCCCATCGTCGGCGATGGCAAGTATGGCGGGCAGGATGCGTTCCTGACCGGCACAATCAGCCGCAAGATGCACCTGCACGCGCGCCGCCTGATCATCGACCATCCCGATGGCACCCCGCTGGACGTCACCGCGCCGCTGCCCGAACACTTCGCCAATTCGATGGCGCAGCTCGGCTTCGACGAGAACGACGGCGCGGACCTGCCCGACGCGCCCAAGGAATTCTCGCGCGAGGAAAAGAAGACCGTCGCCAAGGCCCACGCCAAGCAATACCGCAAGGAACGGCGCGGCGAACGGCGCAAGCGCGGCGATGGCCCATCGCCTTACGCGGCCGGCCCCACCGGCGCCAAGCCGCCGCGCAAGGCCAAACCCGCCGGTCCAAAGCCTGCTGGCCCCAAGCCCGTTGGCGCCAAGCGTCCGGCCGGTCCGCGCGGCCCGGCGAAGGGACCGCCGAAGCGGGGCCGCCCGTGATGCGCGGGTTGCCCGCATGACGCCGCTGGCCGTGTTCGATTGCGACGGCACGCTGATCGACGGGCAGTCGAGCATCTGCGACGCGATGGAGCGCGCCTTCCTTGCGCATGGCCTGCCCGCGCCCGATCGCAACCAGGTGCGCCGCGCGGTGGGCCTCAGCCTGCCGCAGGCGGTGCGCACGCTGGTTCCCGATCTGCCGGCGGAAACGCAGCGCGGGCTGGTCGATGCCTACAAGCAGGCCTTCCGCGCCGCGCGCGAGGCGGGCCAGCTTGCCCAGCCGCTGTTCGATGGCATGCGCGCGCTGCTCGATGCGCTGGCGGCGGCGGGCTGGCAGCTTGACGTGGCCACGGGGATGAGCGATCGCGGCCTGCTGCACTGCCTGGCCACGCACGCGCTTTCGGGCCACTTCGTCTCGCTCCAGACCGCCGATCGCCATCCGTCCAAGCCCCACCCGGCCATGCTCGAAGCCGCGCTGTTCGAAGCGGCCACGCCCGCCGACCGGGCCGTGATGATCGGCGACACCGCCTATGACATGCAGATGGCGCGCGATGCGGGCGTGCGGGCGATCGGCGTGGACTGGGGCTATCATCGCCCCGAAGAACTGCGCGCCGCCGGGGCCGAATACATCGCCCCCACCCCCGCCGCGCTGGGCGAATACCTGCTACGATGAGCCAGCCGGACCCCGCCCGCGCCCGTTTCTTCGCCATCGTGCTGATCCGCTGGAGCGGCGTGGCGCTGGTCTTGCTGGGGCTGCTTGTGCTGCGCCGCCGGATCGACTGGCCGGTCGAAGCCGGCTACGCGCTGTGCCTGGTCGGCATCGTCGATGCGCTGATCGTTCCCACCCTGCTGGCCCGACGCTGGAAATCGCCGCCCCCATGAAACGCTTCTACAAGACCGTGACCCTGGCCCCCGAGGCCGGCGGCTTCCGCGTGGCGCTCGACGGGCGCGGCATCAAGACCGCCAAAGGCCAGCCGCAGATCGTGCCAACGCAGGCGCTGGCCGAAGCGCTCGCCGCCGAATGGGACGCGCAAGGCGAGGAGATCGATCCGCAACGCTTCTTCTTCCGCGATCTGGCCGACTATGCGATCGACGTCGTGGCGGCGGAGCGCGCGCAAGTGATCCAAGGCCTGCTGCCCTACGCCGAAACCGATACGCTGTGCTACCGCGCCGAACCGGACGAGCCGCTGCACGCCCGCCAGCGAGAGGTGTGGGAGCCGCTGCTGGCGGCGGCCGAGCATCGCTGGGACGTGCATTTCGAGCGTGTCGGCGGGGTCATCCACCGCGCCCAGCCGCCCGCCACGCTGGCGCGCATGGAAGCGGCGCTTGGCGCATGCAGTGACTTTTCGCTGGCCGCCGTGCAAACCCTGGCCAGCCTTGCCGCATCGCTGGTGATCGCGCTGGCCGCCACCGATCCCGACGCGGACCTGAACGCCTTATGGGACGCCGCCAATCTCGAAGAGGACTGGCAGGCGGACCTGTGGGGCAAGGACGCCGAAGCGCTGGAACGGCGCGAGCGGCGCCTGGCGGCCTTCACCTCGGCGGCGCGGTTCGTGCAGCTTGCGGGATAGGGACTGAGCGACGTCACGAGGGACTGCCGCATGCCGCCCTGGATTGCGCGCCCCCTCCGTTCGTGTCGAGCGTAGTCGAGACACCGCGCGCAACGTGTCCCGAACGGGAGTGTCGTTTCAGCGCTGCGTGGGCAACAGCCGGTCCTACCCCACCCAGTCGGCCACTTGCGCGGCCACGGCGTTTGCCGCCTTGTTGAGCGCGGTCGCCACCGGGCGGGCCTTGGCGGGGACGCCGGGGACGATCGCTTCGAAACGGCGCGAGGTGACCGCGCCGCCCGTTTCCTCGCGCAGCGCATCATAGCGCACGATCACCGACTGGCGGCGCGCGTCATAGCCCATGTCGATCAGCCGGCCCGACAGCGTGGTTTTCGCCTGCCCGTCGCTATCGCCACCTTCCAGCACCAGGCGATTGCCCCGGGCGCGGATGGTTTCGGCGAGCAAGTGGCGGAACTGGCGCGTCGGCCGTTCGACCCAGGTGGCGTCCTTGAGATAGGCGATGCTGGCATCGTCGATCCGCACCGGCACGCGCTGCACGTCGAGCCGGCGATCAGCCTCGGGGTCGCGCACGCTCAGCGCATCGCGGCGCGGCCCGGCGGCCAGCGCCCCGGCCGGCGCGCTGGCATCGGGCGTCAGGCTGATAAGCTCGGCCGGCACTTTGCCACCCAGGCTGAGGCAACCTGCCAGCAGCAGCAGCGCCGCCAGCGCCGCCCCATTCTTTGCGATTGCCCTGCCCGCGCCCATTCTGCCCGCGAATGTCATTGCCAAACGGCCCCTTTCCTGCCCGGCGGTCACGGCTTGTAATCGGGCAGCTTGCCGCCGCCCATCAGCGCGCCGGCGCCTTGTTCGTCGATCTTCTCGGTCACGTTGCGCAAGCTGCGCGTGGTGGCGCGCAAATCGCGGATCGCCGCCTCGATCTGCGGCAGCGTCGTGGTCGAAACCTGCGCCACGGCAGGCTTGGCGGCGTTGAGCGTGCCTTCGATCGCCGCCGCCGCCGCGCGGGTGGAGCGCAGCGTCTCGCGCAGGTCCGCCGCCAGCGAGGTGCCCTGATCGCCCAGCAGGGCATCGGCCTTGCTGGCCACCGCCTCGAAACTGGCCAGCGTCTTGGTCGCCTGCGCCAATGTATCGTCCAGTTCGGCCAGCACGTTCTTCACATGCGGCGTCGCATCGGCAAGATCGCCGGTCATCCGGTTGGTGTTGGCCAGGATGCCCTCGATCGATTTCTGGTTCTTGTCCGACAGCATGGTGTTGAGCCGATCGGTCAGCGTCGCCAGCCTTTCGAGCAGCAGCGGCGCGTTGTTCAGGATCGCGCCCAGCCCGCCCTGCTTGGTGGGGATGACGGGCACGCCTTCCGGCCCCTTTTCGGTGATCGGCGGCGCGCCCTTGATCGCGCCTTCAAGCTGGATGTCGGAAACGCCGGTGAAACTGCCCTGGATCGTGGCGGTGGTGCCCACGACGATCGGCACGTTCTCGCCCACGCTGATGCGCACGCGGATGAAGCTGGGATCGCGCTCCCACAGCTCGATTTCCTTGATCTGGCCGACAGGGACGCCCGAATAGGACACTTCCGATCCCTTGGCCAAGCCATCGACCGACTGGCGGAAGAAGATGTCGAACTGGTTCTGGGTGCCTTCGTTGAGGCGCGCGATCCAGATGATGGCGGCCGCCAGCATCGCGACCAGCGCCAGCGTGACCGCCCCTACCCAGACGAAGTTGGCTCGTGTTTCCATCGCCCCTGCCTATGCCTCCCCGCCGGCGGGATTGTCCATCGTCCCGCTTGCGTCGTCCGCCGATGCGGCGGTGCCTGTCTGATCCGAATATACGGCCTGATCCGCTTTTACCGCCTGATCCGCTTTCACAGCGCGCCCGCGTTCCTGGCTGTTTTGCGCGGCCCGGCCACGCGGGCCGTTGAAATAGTCCTGTATCCACGGATGATCGGTGGCCAGCAGTTCGGGAATCGTGCCCACCGCGATCACCTGCTTTTCCGCGATCACCGCCACCCGGTCGCAAATCTCGTACAGGGTATCGAGATCGTGGGTAATCAGAAACACGGTCAGCCCCAGCGTTTCCTGCAATTCCTTGGTCAGCCGGTCGAACGCGGCGGCGCCGATCGGATCGAGGCCGGCGGTCGGCTCGTCCAGGAACAACAATTCGGGATCGAGCGACAGCGCGCGGGCCAGGCCGGCGCGCTTGCGCATGCCGCCGGAAAGCTCGGACGGATACTTGCTGGCCGCCTCGGCCGGCAGGCCCGAAAGCATGACCTTGTAGCGCGCGATCTCGTGGCGCAGTTCGTCCTCGATCTCGGGGTAGAATTCCTTCAGGGGCACCTCGACGTTTTCGGCGACGGTCAACGTCGAGAACAGCGCCCCGCCCTGGAACAGCACGCCCCAGCGCGAACGAATATCGACATCGCCCTCGTCGCCGTCACCGGTGATCGAACGCCCGAGAACCTCGATCGATCCCGCCTGCGGGATCTGCAACCCGATGATCGATCGCATCAGCACCGACTTGCCCGTGCCCGACCCGCCGACGACGCCCAGAATCTCGCCCCGGTTCACCGTCAGCGAGAGGTTTTCGTGGATGACGTGATCGCCGAAGCGATTGACCAGACCTTCGACGACGATGGGATGCGGCCCGGCAAAATGCGCGGCCACTTCGCCCAGCGCCGCGCCTTCCACCGCGTTGGTGATGTCCTGCCGCGCGGTCATCCCCACCCCACATTGGTGAAGAACACCGCGAAGAAGGCGTCGAGCACGATGACCATGAAGATCGCCTGCACCACCGCCATCGTCGTGCGCAGGCCCACTTCCTCGGCATTGGCCTTCACCTGCATGCCCTGGTAGCAGCCGGACAGCGCGATGATCAGGCCGAAGAACGGCGCCTTGACCATGCCCACCCACACATCGTGGATCGGCACCACTTCCTGGATGCGCGACAGGAAGGTGAAGAACGGGATTTCCAGCGTGAACATCGCCAGGAACGCGCCGCCGATGATCGAAACCGCCGCCGCGTAGAAGCCCAGCAGCGGCATCATCACCACCGCCGCCAGCACGCGCGGGATGATCAGCGCTTCCACCGGCGAAACGCCGATGGTGCGCATCGCGTCGACTTCCTCGGTCAGCTTCATCGTGCCGATCTGCGCGGCGAAGGCGGAGCCGGAGCGGCCCGCCACCATGATCGCGGTCATCAGCACGCCCAGTTCGCGCATTGAAAGCCGGCCGGTGAGGTTGATCGTATAGATTTCGGCGCCGAACTGGCGCAATTGCACCGCGCCTTGCTGGGCGATGACGATGCCGACCAGGAAACTCATCAGCCCGATGATGCCCAGCGCCGAAACGCCGACCAGTTCCAGTTGGCGGACCACCGCCTTCATGCGCATCTTGCGCGGATTGCGGATCAGATACCAGACCGACACCAGAATCGCGCCCAGGAACGCGGTGACGCCCACCGTGCCGCGGCCCCAGCCGACCACCAGTTCGCCCACCGCCTCGGGCACCCGGCGGACAAGATCGTGGCGCGGCGGCACGATATCGCCGGCGACGCCGCAATCGCGCAAGGCGGAAATCAGCCGCTGCGCCTGATCGCTGGCGCCGACGATTTCGGCGCCGTGTTCTTCGGACAAGCGCCACGCGGTCCACGCGCCAACGGTGTCGATCTCGGTCACGGCGGAAAGGTCGATGCGCGCCAGCGGCGCGTCCAGCGCGCGCAGGCGTCGGTCGACGATGCCGATAGACGACACTGTCAGCGGCCCGCTGAGCGATAGGGTCATCCCCCCGCCCTCAACGGCCTCGGTCGTGAAATCGGCCCACTCACGCATAAGTTGCGGGTTCATGCGGTAAAAACACTGCGGCGGCAAGTGCATCGCGTCGGATGGGTTGCGCAGGGGGGGAGCCACTGGCAAAGCGCCGGGCATGACGCAGGACTCCAGCAGCACGACCGACGAAACCGGCCTCGACAAGACCTTCGATCCCGCCGGGATCGAAGCGAAATGGTATGCCCACTGGGAAGCGAACGGCCTGTTCCGCCCGGAACGCCCGGACGCCGTGCCCTTCACCCTGGTCAATCCCCCGCCCAACGTGACGGGTTCGCTGCATATCGGCCATGCGCTGGATAACACTTTGCAGGACATTGTGATCCGGTACGAACGCCTGCGCGGCAAGGATGCCTTGTGGGTGGTCGGCACCGATCACGCCGGCATCGCCACGCAGATGGTGGTGGAGCGCCAGCTTGAAGCCCGGCAGGACAAGCGCACCAACTATTCGCGCGATGCGTTCATCGAAAAGGTGTGGGAATGGAAGGCCGAAAGCGGCGGCCAGATCACGCGCCAGTTGCGCCGGCTGGGCTGTTCGATGGACTGGAGCCGCGAACAGTTCACCATGGACCCGCATTTCACCAAGGCGGTGGTGAAGGTCTTCGTCGACCTTTACAACCAGGGCCTGATCTATCGCGACAAGCGGCTGGTGAACTGGGACCCCAAGCTGAAGACCGCGATCAGCGATCTGGAAGTGGAAACGCGCGAGATCGCCGGGCACTTCTGGCGCTTCCGCTATCCGCTGGCCGACGGCGTGACGCTGGACGATGGCCGCGATCACATTGTCGTCGCCACCACCCGCCCGGAAACCATGCTGGCCGATATGGCCGTGGCGGTAAACGCGGCGGATGAACGCTATAAAAGCGTCATCGGCAAGTTCGTGGAACTGCCGATCACCGGGCGGCGCATTCCCATTGTGGCGGACGATCACGCCGATCCGGAGCTGGGCTCTGGCGCGGTGAAGATCACCCCGGGGCATGACTTCAACGACTTTGAAGTGGGCAAGCGCGCGGGCATCGCCCCGTCAGACATGCTCAACATGTTCGATGCCGAGGCCAAGGTGGTGCAGGTGGCGGACGGGCTGATCCCGGCGGACTTCGTCGGCATGGATCGGTTTGACGCGCGCAAGCTGGTGGTCGAACGGCTGAAGGCCTCTGGCAATCTCGTCATCCACCAGGTCACTGGCAAGGA
>JADLHU010000063.1 GCA_020848655.1 Novosphingobium sp. | reverse complement strand
GGCTGCGCCTGGCCAACCGGACCCGGATCGCCAACATCCCCGAGCGACTGCTGCGCTATCGCCGCTATGACGGGCAGATTTCCAACCGCTTTCCGCTGGAGCAGCACTATGGCGCGGCCATCGCCGTGCTGGCCTATCGCGAGCGCAAGGCCGGGCGCCCCGATCCGACCGAAGCGCTGGATGCGCTGCCCCCGCTGGAAGAACTCGATACCCTGTTCGGGCGCGGCGGCGTGACGCGGCAAGTGCGCGCGCAACTGGCGCGCGGGCTGATCTATTCACGGGCCGCGATGCGCAGCGAAGGCTTTGACCTGTTGCTGCGCCACATCAGCGACGGCGGGCGCGGTCGCGAGCTGTGGCGCACCGTCCCGCGCCTGCTGCGCTTTGGCGAGCCGGGCCGCGCCATGCGGCTTGCCGCCGCGCTGGCGGGAGTGTGACATGACGAGCGCCCCCAACCCGACACCGGCCGTGACCGTGGCCATGGCCGTCTACAACAACGGCCCTTATGTCGGCGCCGCGATCGACAGCATCCTGGCGCAGAGCTTTGGCGATTTCGAATTCCTGATCGTCAACGACGGCTCTACCGACGAATCGGCCCGCGTGATCGACGAGCGCGCCGCCACCGATGCCCGCATCCGCGTGATCCACCAGGAGAACCGGGGCTTCATCGCCAGCCTCAATCGCCTGTTCTCGGAAGCGCGTTCGGGCTGGATCGCACGGATGGACGGCGACGATGTTTCACACCCCGAAAGGCTGGAGCGCCAGCTTGCCTTCATGGCGGCCCATCCCGATCATGGCGTGCTGAGCTGCGCCGCCAACCTGATCGGCCCCGATGGCGCGCGCCTGCCCAAGGAAGGCGGCGAGAAGCCGCCGACGCACGACGCCGTCCACGCCAATCTGGAAAGCGGCCCGCTCATCAACCACAACGCCGCGCTGATGGCGCGTGATCCGGTGCTGGCCGTGGGCGGCTATCGCCCGGCGTACCGGCATTGCGAGGACTATGACCTGTGGCTGCGGCTGATCGACCGGACCCGCTTCGCCAACCTGCCGGAAGCACTGGTCGATTATCGCGTCTATCCCGGCCAGGTGAGCAATCGCCACCTTGTCGAGCAGGCGCGTAACGCCGCGATCGCCTGGCAGGCCCGGCTGGAACGGCTCGCCGGACGGCCCGACCCGACCGAGGGGCTGAACGAACTGCCGCCGCTGGCCGAGATCGACGCCCTGTTCGGCCGCGAGGGCGTTGCAGCCTATGTCCGCAGGCGAGTCGTCCAGCGCATGCTCTAGTCGTCCGATGCGCTGGCCGGCGATGGCCGCGACATCCTGATCGACTATATTGCCGAGGCCGGGGCCGAGCCGCGGCTGTGGCGCGCGGCGGCGCGGCTTTTGAAGGCAGGGCACCCGCGCCAATCCGCCGCCGTGGCGGCCGCGCTGCTGCGCGCCGGCTGAGGGGCCGGATATGTCGGTGCGCACCGCCGCCGCCTGGGCGATGTCCTCGCAGTACTTCGCCTTCACCATCAACTTCGTCTCCAGCATCTACCTGGCGCGGCACTGGATCGGGCCGGACGAACTGGGCCTGTTCTCGATCGCCTTCGCCGCCACGGCGCTGATCGCGGTGCTCCAGGACTTCGGCATCACGCGCTATATCGCGGGCGAGGCCGACCTGACCCGCGCCAAGATCGGCACGGCCTTCTCGCTGTCGCTGGTGGTGGCCTGGGGCATCGCGCTGCTCAGCATCGCGCTCGCCTGGCCGATGGCGGCGATCTATGGCCAGCCCCGGCTGATCCCGCTGATGCTGGTGATCGGGGCGTCCTACCTGATCGTGCCGCTGGCCATCGTGCCCACCGCGCTGCGCCAGCGAGCGATGGACTTCAAGTCCAACACGCTGATCGAGGTGGGCGCGGCGCTGGCCAATGCCGTGGTTTCGATCCACCTCGCCCGCCAGGGACTGGGCGCCGTGGCGCTGGCCTGGGGCGCCTTCGCCCAGCAGGCCGCGCGCGCGGCGATAAGCCAGTGGCGCAGCGGCTTCCTGTTCCCCTGGCCGATGCGCTTTGCCGGCGCGCGGCCCGTGCTGGCCTTCGGCGGCGGCTCCTCGTTGCTGGTGCTGAGCGGATCGCTGGGGGGACGCCTGCCCGACCTGGTGCTGGGCCGCCTGTCCGGCGAAGCCGCACTGGGCCTGTTCGCGCGGGCCAGCGGGCTTGCGGCGCAACTGCGCACGCTGGTTTCGGGCGCGGTCGCTTCGGTATTCTATCCCGCCTTCGCGCGCGTACGCGACAGCGGCGAGCCGCTCGGGCCGCCCTATCAGCGCGTCGTCGCCAGCTATTGCGCGATCACCTGGCCGGCGATGGCCGGGCTGGCCGTGCTGGCCGAGCCGCTGATCCGGCTGATCTATGGCGAGCGCTGGCTGGGTGCCGCGCCGCTGCTGCAATGGGTGGCGCTTTCACAGATCTGCCTGGTCGCCTTGCCGCTGCATGTCGAACTGCCGATCCTGCTGGGGCGGATGAAAGCGCTGATCCGACGCAATGTGCTCGATACGCTGGCCTCGATCGTCCTGCTCGCCATCGGCGCCTGGTTCGGGCTTGAGCAGGCCGCCGCATCGCGCCTGGTCTATGGCGTGGTCTGGTTCGCGATCTATGCGGGCTTCCTGCAACGGCTGATCGGCTTCAACTGGCCGGCCATGCTGGCGATCTACGCGCGCTCCGCCATCGTGACGTTCGCCGCCATCCTGCCGCTGCTGGTGATCTATGTGGCCTGGCAGAGTCCGGCCCGCCTGACCCTGGGGCCAATGCTGGCGGGCAGCGCGGCCGGGGTCGTCTGCTGGCTCGTCGCGCTGCGATTGTGCGGCCATTCCGCCTTCGACGAGATCACCGGGTTGGCCACGCCGGTGCTGCGCAAGTTGCGCGCCCGGCCGGCCGGGTTTTAGTTTCCGGCCCGCATGCCTACATAGGCGGCGATGCCGCCCGAAACCCCATCCCCCGATGCCGCTGCCCGCCACGAAGGCTGGCATACGCTGCGCCGCTTCCTGCCCTATCTGTGGCCGGCGGACAATCCGGCGCTGCGCTGGCGGATCGTGGGCGCGGTCATCCTGATCCTGGCGGCCAAGGCCGTCACGCTGGCACTGCCTTTCGCCTACAAGCGCGCGATCGACAGCATGTCGGTGGCGGCCGGCCCGGCCATGACGATCGCGCTGGCCTTCGTGCTGGCCTATGCGCTGGGGCGCTTTGCCGGCGTGATGTTCGACAACTTTCGCAACATCGTGTTCGAGCGCGTTGGCCAGGACGCCACGCGCGCGCTGGCCGAGGACGTGTTCTCGCGCCTGCACCGCCTGTCGCTGCGCTTCCATCTGGCGCGGCGCACCGGCGAAGTCACCAAGGTCATCGAGCGCGGCACCAAGAGCATCGACGTGATGCTCTATTTCCTGCTGTTCAACATCGCCCCCACGGTGATCGAACTGGCGGCGGTGGCGGCGATCTTCTGGTTCAAGTTCGGATGGGAACTGGTCGCGGCGACGGCGCTGGCGGTGATCACTTATGCCGCCGTCACGCGCTGGATCACCGAATGGCGATCGGCACTGCGCGAACAGATGAACCGGCTCGACGGGCAGGCCATGGCGCGTGCGGTCGATTCGCTGCTGAACTACGAGACGGTGAAATACTTCAGCGCCGAAAAGCGCGAGGAAGCCCGCTATGCGCAGGCCACGCGCGCCTATGCCGATGCGGCGGTCATCTCGGAAAACTCTCTCGGGCTGCTCAACATCGCGCAGGCGCTGATCGTCAACCTGCTGATGGCCGGCGCGATGGGCTATACCGTGTGGGGCTGGTCGCAGGGCAAGTTCACGGTGGGCGACCTGGTGTTCGTCAACACCTACCTCACCCAGCTCTTCCGCCCGCTCGACATGCTCGGCATGGTCTATCGCACGATCCGCCAGGGGCTGATCGACATGGCCGCGATGTTCAAGCTGATGGACACCGAAATGGAAGTGCAGGACGCGCCCGGCGCGCCCGCGCTGGTCATACGCCAGCCTTCGGTGGTGTTCGACAACGTGGTGTTCGGCTATGAACGCGATCGCACGATCCTGCATGGCCTGAGCTTCGAGGTGCCGGCCGGGCAGCAGGTTGCCATCGTCGGCCCATCGGGCGCGGGCAAATCCACCATCGCGCGGCTGATGTTCCGCTTCTACGATCCGTGGGATGGGCGCATCCTGATCGACGGGCAGGACATCCGCGCCATCACGCAGGAATCGCTGCGCGCCGCGATCGGCATCGTGCCGCAGGATTCGGTGCTGTTCAACGATACCATCGGCTACAACATCGCCTATGGCCGCGACGGCGCGGGGCTGCCCGATGTGGAAGCCGCGGCGCGCGGCGCGGCGCTGATGCCATTGATCGAACGCCTGCCGCAGCACTTCGAAACCGAAGTGGGCGAACGCGGGCTGAAACTCTCGGGCGGCGAAAAACAGCGCGTTGCCATCGCCCGCACGCTGGTGAAGAACCCGCCGATCCTGATCCTCGACGAAGCGACCAGCGCGCTCGACACGCGTACCGAACAGGACATCCTGGCGACGCTGCACGCGGTCGCGGTCAACCGCACCAGCCTGTCGATCGCGCACCGCCTGTCGACCATCGCCGACGCCGACCGCATCTTCGTGCTGAACGAGGGCCGTCTTGCCGAAGCGGGGACGCACAACGAACTGCTGCGCCGCGACGGGCTTTATGCGGAAATGTGGGCGCGGCAGGCTTCGGAAGTGGAAGAAGTGGACGAAGCGGCCGAATGAGGTGGGAGCGGCGCGGGGGCTTCAGTCGCGCTTCACCACGTCGGCATCCTTCCACACCACCGCCTGCGCCACCTTGATGCAGTCCATGCCGCCATCATAAGTCATCGTCGGCGAGCCATAAAGCCGCCACCCCTGCGCCAGCGCCTCCGACACCCGGTCGCAAAAGGCGCGGTCGTCCTTGCCGGTGAGCAGGCGGTAGATCGGCTTGTCGTCGGGGGGCGTGGACATGGGCGTGTTGGGCCGGACGACGCGGCGAAAGTCAAGAACCCGGAAAGATCAGCCGCCCGGATAGCGTTCGAATTCGGGAAGATCGGCCAGCGTGGCCATCCAGCCGATGCGTTCGGCCGTCTGGATATGAACTTGCGGCGCGAGAGCCTCGGGCGAATCGAGAGTCGCCGTCTGGATATCAACCAGCCCGGGCAGCACCGCTTCGTTGGTGTAATAAACGCCGGTGCCGCAGATCGGGCAGAAATGCCGCATCGCGCTACCCGATGAATTGAAGACCGTCGCCGCGCCGGCGATCAGTTCGAACTGCGCCGCGGGAAAGGCCGTCCACGCCACCACCGGCGCGCCGGACGACCGCTGGCAATCGCGGCAGTGGCACAGCGCGCCATGCACCGGCTCCCCTTCGACGCGATAGCGCACCGCGCCGCACTGACATCCGCCTTCCAAAGCCATGGCGATTCTCCTCTCGCCGCAACGTACCGCGACGCAGAGAACATTGGAAGAACATTCACGAAGCTGCCCGCACCCGCGCGGGGGCAGGTGCGGACGGCTAACAGAGACTACAGAATATACTTCGAAAGATCGGTGTCCTTCGCCAGCCCGGCCAGACGATCGCGGACATAGGCTTCGTCCACCGTCACGGTTTCGCCGGTGCGGTCCTCGGCCTCGAAGCTCAGGTCTTCCAGCAGCTTTTCCATCACCGTCTGCAAACGGCGCGCGCCGATGTTTTCGACCGATTCGTTCACCTGCTGGGCGATGCGCGCGATTTCGCGCACCGCATCGGGCGTGACATCGAGCGTGACCTGTTCGGTGCCGAGCAGCGCCCGGTACTGTTCGACGAGGTTGGCGCGCGTTTCCGAAAGGATGCGCACGAAGTCCGCCTCGGTCAGCGCCTTCAGTTCCACGCGGATCGGCAGGCGGCCCTGCAATTCGGGCAGCATGTCCGAAGGCTTGGCCAGGTGAAACGCGCCCGAGGCGATGAACAGCACATGGTCGGTCTTCATCGGGCCATACTTGGTGGCCACCGTGGTGCCTTCGATCAGCGGCAGCAGATCGCGCTGCACGCCTTCGCGGCTGACCGAACCGCCGCGCACGTCCGAGACGGCGATCTTGTCGATCTCGTCGATGAACACGATGCCGTTGTGCTCGGCATTCTGCAGCGCGACGCGGGCCACATCGTCCTGGTCCATGCGCTTTTCGGCTTCTTCATCGACCAGCTTGTCCCAGGCATCGGGCACCTTGAGCTTGCGGCGCTTCATGTTGGAACGGCCGAACGCCTTGCCCATCATGTCCGACAGGTTGATCATGCCGATCGAGCCGCCCATGCCGGGAATCTCCATCGGCGTGCTCGGCGCGTCCTCCACCTCGATCTCGACCTCGGTGTCGTTCATCGCGTTTTCGACCACGCGCTGGCGGAAGCTCTGCCGGGTGGCTTCCGACGCACCTTCGCCGACCAGCGCGTTGAGCAGGCGCTCCATCGCGGCGTGCGAGGCGGCTTCGCGCACGGCATCGCGGCGGCGGTCCTTTTCCAGCCGGATTGCCTCTTCCACCAGATCGCGGGCGATCTGTTCCACGTCGCGGCCGACATAGCCGACTTCGGTGAACTTCGTCGCTTCCACTTTCACGAATGGCGCGTCGGCCAGCCGGGCCAGGCGGCGGCTGATCTCGGTCTTGCCGCAGCCCGTGGGGCCGATCATCAGGATGTTCTTCGGCGTCACTTCATCGCGCAGTTCGGGGCCAAGCCGCTGGCGACGCCAGCGATTGCGCAGCGCGACGGCGACCGCGCGCTTGGCTTCGGCCTGGCCGATGATGTGCTCGTCCAGCGCGGCGACGATCGCCTTGGGAGTCAATGTGTCGTTCATGGAGTTCCTCGCCACAGCCGTTCGCAGAGAACGGCAGGATCAGTCTTCGATCGTTTCCAGCGTCACGCGGTCATTGGTGAAGACGCAGACTTCAGCCGCCACCTGCATGGCGCGGCGCGCGATCGTTTCGGCGTCGTCCTCGTAATCGGTCAGCGCGCGCGCGGCGGCCAGCGCATAGTTGCCGCCCGAACCGATCGCGGCGATCCCGCCTTCCGGCTCCAGCACATCGCCATTGCCGGTAAGGATCAGCATCGTTTCCGCATCGGCGACGATCATCAGCGCTTCCAGGTTGCGCAAGTACTTGTCGGTGCGCCAGTCCTTGGCGAGTTCCACCGCGGCGCGCATCAACTGGCCGCGATACTGTTCCAGCTTCTTTTCCAGCCGCTCGAACAGGGTGAAGGCATCGGCGGTCGCGCCTGCGAAGCCGGCGATGACCTTGCCGCCCTCGCCGATGCGGCGCACCTTGCGCGCATTGGGCTTCATCACCGTGTTGCCCATGGAAACCTGGCCATCGCCGGCGATGACGGTGCGACCGCCCTTCTTCACGCCGATGATGGTGGTACCGTGCCACTGGAGAAGGCCGTGGCTCGCCCCGCTATTATCCATGCGCTCGCATATGGGGATGGCCGGACCGGCGTCAAGCCGGGCGGCGGCCCGACCGATGCCGGATCAAGCGGCGATCAACTGCCGTTCGGCCCCGGACCGCTGGGCGTGGCGCCGCCGCCGGTGCCCGCCGCGCCGACCGCGCCGATATTGCCGAACAGATCTTCCAGGAAGCTGCGATCGCGGCCCAGCGTGGGCGTGCGCTTGCCGTCGGGATCAAGCCGCGCGACCTTTTCGGCCCCGGCCTTGTCGATGGCCGCGACGTTGCCAGCCTCGTCGAAGCGGACGCGCAGGATCGTTTCCTGCGATGTCTTTGGACGGCGGAAGGGTGTCTGGCGGGTGTCGATCGAGATATAGTACCAATCGCCCCGGCCGAACTGGCTGACGAACGTGGGCCGGCCCAGCGTGCGCTCCACCGACAGGCGGTTGTCGATGCCCGGCTGGACCGAGCCGACCAGCGCGTTGTCCACCAGATAGCCGCGATGATCGCGGATCGAGGTGCACCCGCCCGCAAGGACACCCAGCCCCAGCGCCGTGATGGTGCCCGCGACCTTCCAGGCCATCCGTCCGTTGAACCGCATGCACACACTCCAGAATCGCTGGCCAGAATCGCAAGCCAGAATCGCTGCCAGAACCGCTGGCGTCCATCGCCCTTGCCGGTCGGAGCAGGCAGACCATTGCCAGCCGGCCCCGCCGCCGTGTAGGCGGGAAGCCTTAGGCCGCCGCGCCCGATACCGCAATGGTCCCGATACCAAGGGGAACGCCCAACGCGGTTGCCCGGCATGCGTTGAATTGCCGCTGAACGAAAAAGGTTTGCCGCGAATTGTCGTTCTTTTCCCGCCTGTTTGGATCCCGCGCCGAAAAGGGCGTGGACGTGCGCCCGCTGTGGCACCGCACCGTCGGAATCGCGCGCGAACCGCAATGGTATGCGCAATGCGGCGTGGCCGATACCGTGCCCGGCCGCTTCGATGCGATCACGCTGGTGCTGGCGCTGGTGCTGCTGCGGCTGGAACGGGATGAAGCCTTGATCGCGCCCTCGGTGCGGCTGACCGAACTGTTCGTCGATGACATGGACGGCCAGTTGCGCGAAAGCGGCGTGGGCGATCTCGTCGTCGGCAAGCGCATGGGCAAGCTGATGGGCGTGCTGGGCGGCCGGCTGGGCGCCTTGCGTGCGGCGCTGCCCCAGGGCGAAACCGCGCTGGTGGACGTTATCGCGCGCAATGTCTCGCTGGTCGAAGGCGCCGATCCGCTGCTGGCCACGCGCGCCGCGCTGGCGCTGGCGGCCACGCTCGACACCACCGCCGACGCAGACCTGCTGGCCGGAAGGATCGCGCGATGACCACCCCCGCAGCCCTGCCCGCGCCCGAATTCTCGCGCCCGCTGGACGTGCGCCAGGCCGAAGGCAAGACCGAGACGCTGCGCGCCACCGAGGCCGAACGCCAGGCCCTGTCCCGCCGCTTCGACATCGTGGCGATCGACCGGCTGGAAGCGACCTTGCTGCTCACCCGCGAAGGCCGCGCGGTCAACGCCAGCGGAGAGCTTTCGGCCGACATCCTGCAAAGCTGCGCGGTTTCGGCCGAGGATTTCGCGACGGCCATCCGCGAACCGCTGGCGTTCCGCTTCGTGCCCGAAACGGTCGGGCATCAGCCCGACGAGGAAATCGAGCTGGACGCCGATGCCTGCGACGAGATCGAATATGCCGGCAGCACGATCGACCTGGGCGAAGCGGTAGCGCAAAGCCTGGCCCTGGCCATCGACCCGTTCGCCACCGGCCCCAACGCCGACGAGGCGCGGCGCAAGGCGGGCCTGCTCGACGAAACCGCGAGCGGGCCTTTCGCGGCGCTGGCCGCGCTCAAGAAGAAGGCCGAATAAAAAAGGGCCGCCGAAGCGACCCTTTCACAGCGATGCGATCCGATCAGAACGGGATATCGTCGTCCAGATCGTCGGCGAAGCCACCTGCGCCACCGGAAGCCGCACCGCCGCCACGCGCAGCGCCGCCCGATGCCGCGCCGCCGCCCCAGTCGCCGCCGCCGGCACCCCCGCCCGAACGGCCGCCACCAAAGCCGCCGCCCGCGCGTCCGCCGCCCGAAGCCCCTTCATCCCAGCTACCGCCACCGCCGCCGGAACGGCCGCCGCCCCCGCCGGGCGCGCCATCGAGCATGGTCAGCACCGCGCCGGGGCCTTGCAGCACGACTTCGGTGGAATAACGATCCGCGCCGGACTGGTCCTGCCACTTGCGCGTGCGCAACTGGCCTTCGAGATAGACCTTGCTGCCCTTCTTCAGGAAGCGTTCGGCCACGCCCGCCAGACCTTCGGAGAAGATCGCGACGGTATGCCATTCGGTGCGTTCCTGCCGTTCGCCGGTGTTGCGGTCCTTCCAGCTTTCGGACGTGGCGATGCGCAAGTTGCAGACCTTGCCGCCGTTCTGGAACGAACGCACTTCCGGGTCGGCGCCCAGGTTGCCGATCAGGATGACCTTGTTGACGCTGCCTGCCATCGAATCGAAGTCCTCTTGAATTGGGTGTTTCGATTAATGGATGCCATCGCCCGGCGCGAGTCGAACGCGCGCCTTTCCCACAGTCGCAATGCGCCGCGCGCTACAGACCCAGCGCCACCGCGGTCCAATAGGTCACGCCCGCCGCGATATAGGCCAGCACGAACAGGTAGGCGAGCATGAAGCCCGGCCACTTCCAGCCGTTCGTCTCGCGCCGGGTGACGGCAATGGTCGACATGCATTGCGGCGCGAACACGAACCACGCCAGGAAGGCCAGCGCCGTGGGCAGGCTCCAGCGCGCCTTGAGCTGATCGCCCAGCGCCATCGCCGCCGCGTCCTCATCGTCCGAAGCGACCGCATAAGTCGTCGCCAGCGAGCTGACCGCCACTTCGCGCGCGGCCATCGCCGGGATCAGCGACAGCGCGATATCGCGGTTGAAGCCGATCGGCTCCACCACCACGGCCAGGCCATTGGCCAGCTTGCCGGCGATCGACGCGTCGACCTGATTCTGCCCTTCGGCGGCGCGCGGGAAGTTGAGCAGCACCCACAGCACCACGGTGACCAGAAAGATGATCGTGCCGGCGCGGCGCAGGAAGATCCAGGCGCGCTGGAACAGGCCGATGGCCAGGTCGCGCGGGCGGGGGAGCTGATACTTGGGCAGTTCCATGATGAAGCCGCTGGCCGCGCCCTTGGTGATCGAGCGGCGCAGCACCAGCGCCACCACCATCGCCCCGACGATCCCCAGCACGTAAAGCGCCAGCAGCACCAGCCCTTGCAGGCCGACCCCGCCGCCGACATTGCGGTTGGGGATGAAGGCGGCGATGATCACCGCATAGACCGGCAGCCGCGCCGAACAGGTCATCAGCGGCGCGATCAGGATCGTGGTCAGCCGGTCGCGCGGATCGGTGATGCTGCGCGTGGCCATGATGCCGGGAATGGCGCAGGCGAAGCTCGACAAGAGCGGGATGAAGCTGCGCCCCGAAAGGCCGACGTGCGCCATCAGCCGGTCCATCAGGAACGCCGCGCGCGCCATGTAGCCCGATGCTTCCATCGCCAGGATGAAGAAGAACAGGATCACGATCTGCGGCAGGAACACCACCACCGATCCGACGCCCGAGATGATCCCGTCGGTCAGCAGATCGCGTGGCAGGCCGGGCGGCAGTTCCGCCTTCACGAACGTGCCCAGCCAGCCCACCCCCGCTTCCAGCGCATCGGCGAACGGCGTCGCCCAGGCGAACACCGCCTGGAACACCACGAACAACAGCGCGAAGAGGAACAGCGGCCCGAGCCACGGGTGGAGGAAAAAGGTATCGAGCCGCGAATGCAGCCGATGGCGCGCGGTTTCCGATACGATCGCGGCATCGGCGATGGCATGCGCGGTCAGCCGGCGTTCGGGCAGGGTGACATGCGGCTGCACCGGCCCCGCCGCGCGCGCTTCGGCTTCGGCGATCGCGGCCGACAGTTCCGCCAGCCCGCGCCGGCGCACCGCCACGGTGGCGATCACCGGAACGCCCAGCGCCGTTTCCAGCGCCTTGGGATCGATCACCAGCCCGTCCCGCTCGGCCAGGTCGATCATGTTGAGCGCGACCACGGTGGGCTTGCCCAGCGCGATCACTTCCTGCGCGAAAACCAGATGCTGTTCGAGGTTCGAGGCATCGAGCACCACCACCAGCACATCGGGCGCGGCTTCGCCCGGAAACTGGCCGAGGATGACCTTGCTGGTCACTTCCTCGTCAGGGCTGGTGGGATGCAGGCCATAGGCGCCCGGCAGGTCGGTCAATTCCACCGGCTCGCCGCTGGGCAGCACCAGCCGGCCCGCCTTGCGTTCCACGGTGACGCCGGGATAGTTGGCGATCTTCTGGCGCGCGCCGGTCAGCGCGTTGAACAGCGCGCTTTTGCCGGCATTGGGATTGCCGACCAGCGCGGCACTGCGATGTCTGCTCATTGGGGACGGCTCATTTCAGATCGTCTCTACCTGCATGGCGCGGGCATGGGCGCGGCGCATCGCCACGGTCATCCGGCCGATCATCACCGCGATCGGATCGCGCCCGCCGAACACGCCGCGATGCGATATCGCCACGCGGGCGCCTTCGTCGATGCCCAGCGAGCGCAGCCGCATCGCTTCTTCATCGACAAGCTGCGACCAATCGACCGCGACAATGCGCGCACGCTTGCCAACGGGAAGCAGGTCAAGAGTCGTTGCGAACGTCATGCTCCGTCGCTGCCAGATCGCGTGCCTTTTTGCAACTGGTTCGCAATAATAACCTGACGCGATTTCGCGATCGGCCCGAAAAGCCGCGATAAAGCCGCGATTCAGGTGGCCGGATAGCGCAGCCGGCCCAGCAGCCGAACCATGCTGAAACGCTGTTCGGTCGGGCGCAGCAACTGGCCCTTGGCCTTTTCGAAGCGCATGATCCCTTCGATCCGCCGGTCAAGGAAGGCCATGGTATCCGCCTGCCCTTCGCTGTCATCCCCCACCAGCACGGCGAGCGTGGCGGCATAGATGCCGCCCAGGATCGCGCGCTTGGAATAATGGTTGTAATCGGTGGCGGTATCCCCGGCCAGCCGCCACATCGCATCGGCGGTGCGCCAGCCCAGGCGCACGGCGCGAGCTGTATTCACGGGCTGGGCCATGATCGCCAGCGCGCGGCGCAGCGATTCGCGCTGCCCGGCCACGCTTGCCAGCCGGAAGCGCACCAGCCGGCGAATGCGTTCGCGCATCGGCAGCGCGGCCAGCGCATCGGCCGTGAACGCCGCCGCCATCGCCGCATCGACATGTGTGGTCCACGCGGCGATCATGTCCATCGCACCGCCGCGAAAGGCATAGGCGGCGGCGGCGCGATCGACGCCCACCGCGTCCGCGGCAGCGGCGATCGCTTCGTCGCCCCAGCCATCGAACCCGGCGACGGCGGCAATGGCCGCGGCCAGCCGCGCGCGCAGTTCATCGAGCGTCAGGTCCGCGACGGCGGGATCGGAAACCATCGCGGGATCAGAAACTGGGGCCATAGACCGCAGGCGATCCCGGGCGCTGCGCGGCCGGCTTGGCGTTGTTCTGGATCTCGTTGAGGATCGCGGTGCTGCCGTCCAGCGTGGCGTAATCCTTGGCCGAGCGGCCCGAATTGTCGGCGCGCGCGGGGTTGGCCCCGGCCTTCAGCAGCATGCGCACCATGGCCACGTCGCGGCGATGAACGGCGGTGATCAGCGGCGTTTCGCCGGCGTCGTTGGGATCGTCGATGCGGGCGCGATTGGTGACGAGCAGTTCCATGCCTTCGATGAAGCCCAGGTTCGTCGCCAGTTGCAGCGGGGTCACGCCGCGCGTGTCGCGCACGTTCACATTGGCGCCCTTGCCGATCAGATAGCTCATCCAGGTCAGGTCGCGCCGCAGGGTGACAAGGTGCAGCGCGGTCTGCCCACTGGTGGCGTCGCGCGTGTTGACGATGGTGGAACCCGGTTCGTTCAGCGCTTCCTCTACCGCGGCGCCGTCCTTCTTCTTCACCGCTTCGAGGAACTTGTAGCTTTGCGAGAACTGCGCTTGGGCCGGCGATGCCAGGCACAACGCCCCCGCCAGCAGCGGCATGACAACCCGCGTCAGCGCCCGTCCCAGCGATCCGCAACCCTTCAACACCGCGATTCTCCTGTATGATCGTACCCGCAAGCACGCGGCAACGGCCGCGCCAACTCCTTCCTTGCGCGGCGCGGTTTAGCAGAGCATGAACCGCTTCGCCATGACCAACCCGCTCCGCGCCCTGGCCCGTCTTGCCATTCCCGCCCTTCTCGCGCTGCCGCTTGCGCTATCGGCCTGCGGCGGCCCCGCCGCCGCGCCCGAAGAACGCCCGCCGCTGGAAGGCGCGGCGATCGGCGGGCCGTTCACGCTGTCCGACAAGGCCGGCAGGACCGTGCGCTGGGAGGATTTCAAGGGCCGCTACCGCGTGGTCTATTTCGGCTACACGTTCTGCCCCGATGCCTGCCCGCTTGATGTCCAGGCGATGATGCAGGGCTTCGGGCGCTTCGAAAAGCAATCGCCCGCGCTGGCCCGGCAGGTGCAGCCGATCTTCATCTCGATCGATCCGGCGCGCGATACGCCGCAGGTGGTGGGCGAATTCGCCGCCGCCTTTTCCCCGCGCCTGCTGGGGTTGACCGGAACGCCCGAACAGGTGGCGGCGGCGGCCAAGGCGTTCTCCGCCTATTACGCGCGCGGCAAGGCCACGGCGGGCGGCTATCTGATGGATCACAGCCGCGTCGCCTATCTGATGGACCGCGACGGCCAGCCGATTTCGATGCTGCCGGTGGACAAGGGGCCGGAAGCCGTGGCGGCGGAGCTGGCAAAATGGGTGAAGTGACTCGCCGCTTCTGGGAACTGCCGCTCGATTCGCTGTCGCGCACCGAATGGGAAGCGCTGTGCGACGGCTGCGGCAAGTGCTGCCTGCACAAGCTGGAGGACGAGGATACCGGCGCGTTCTATGCCACCAATGTCGCCTGCAAGCTGCTCGACCTCGGCACCGCGCGGTGCCGCGATTACAAGCACCGCCGCGCTTTCGTGCCCGATTGCGTGCGGCTGACGCCGCGCCTTGTCGCCGATCTGCCGTGGCTGCCGGAAAGCTGCGCCTATCGCCTGCGCGGGCTGGGCCAGCCCTTGCCCGAATGGCATTACCTGGTCAGCGGGGATCGCGATACCGTCCACCAGGCCGGGGCTTCGGTGGTCGGCAAGGCGGTGAGCGAGGAATTCGCCGGACCGCTGGAACAGCACATCGTCTGGCCCGATGGCTGGGAATTCGACGACGAGAACGACACCGAGGACGGACAGAACCCCACACAGAGCCATGCTTGACTGGCTGAAACGCCCCCCGCGCGAGGAACCGGCGATCGAGCTGGCCGGGCAGCGCCTGCCGATCGCCATCCGCCGCCTGGCGCACGCCCGCCGCATGACCTTGCGCCTCGCCCCCGATGGCAGCGAAGTGCGCGTTTCGATCCCGCAATGGGGGCGCACCGCCGAAGCGCTGGCCTTTGCCCGTTCCCGCGCCGACTGGCTGGCCCGCCAGCTTGCCGCGCTGCCCGCGCCCGCGCCGGTCGGGCCGGGGGAGCGCCTGCCCTATCGCGGCCAATGGCTGACCGTGGCGCACAGCGCCGACGCGCCGCGCCGGCCGCGGCGCGAGGGCGATGTGCTGCGGCTGGGCGGCCCGGCCGCCGCGCTGCCCGCGCGCCTGCGCCGCTGGCTGGAGGCCGAGGCGCAGGCGCTGTGCACCGAAGACCTTGCCCACTATTGCGCGCGCGCCGGGCCGCCGGTGCCCAAGCTGGCGCTGTCCAACGCGCGGCGGCGCTGGGGCAGTTGCGGGCCGGACGGGGCGATCCGCATCAACTGGCGGCTGGTCATGGCGCCCGATTTCGTGCGCCGTTCGGTGGTGGCGCACGAAGTGGCGCACCTTGTGCATTTCGATCACAGCCCGCGCTTCCACGCCTTGCTGGACGAGCTGTTCGACGGCGACCTGCCCGCCGCCAATGCCTGGCTGAAGCGCGAGAGCCGGCACCTTTACGCCCTGTTCGGATAGCCGCTTCGCCGCGCTTGCGGCCGAAACCCGCGCGAAGCGCTGGTGCTTTGCCGCGCGCATGCCTATTTTACGCCCATGGCCCTTATTCGCCCCAGCACATTCTTTCGCAACGTCAGCACGCCCACCACGGCGATCGGCGATTTCATCACGGTGTTCCGGCAGGCCGGTAAGAACCGCTGGCGCATCGCCGTGGCGGCGGCGGCGGTGACGACGGGGATCTTCTCGGTCATGTTCCAGGAGGAAGTGCGCGGCAACCCGCGCCCGCCCCACGTGACCTATATCACCGTGTGGGACCCGCACCGCACGATGGCCGAGATCGTCGCCTCCAACATCGAGAACCAGAAACGCAAGGACCGCCTGGCCGCGCAGGAGGCCGAGCGCGAGGCGCTGCGCCGCGACATGTACAAGACGCTGGGCCGCATGTCGGGCATGGACGTGGACGCCATCGAGAAGAAAGCCGCGGCCGAGCGCGCGGCCGATGCCGCCGCCCAGAAGGCCGCGATAGAAAAAGCCACCGCGCGCCAAGCCCGGCCCGCCACCGGTGAGTGAAAGCCGGGCGGCGGGGGACGACCGGCGCTGGCTGGCCGCCGCCGCCAGCCTGGCCGCGCGCGGCTGGCCGCTGAGCCACCCCAATCCCGCAGTGGGGGCGATCATAGTGGCGGGCGGGCGCGTCGTCGGCCAGGGCTGGACTTGCGCCGGGGGCCGCCCCCATGCCGAAGCCGTGGCGCTGGCGCAGGCCGGCAGCGCCGCCGCCGGGGCCACGCTTTACGTCACGCTGGAACCGTGCGCGCATCGCAGCGTGCGCGGCCCGGCCTGCGCCGATCTCATCGCCGCATCGGGGCTGGCCCGAGTTGTCGTCGGTTGCGGCGATCCCGATTCGCGCACCGCCGGGCAAGGCCTGGCGCGCATCCGCGCGGCGGGGATCGCCGCCGACCTCGTGCCTTCGCCCGAAGTGGCGGCCAGCCTGTCGGGCTATCTTTCGCTGCGACGGCGCGGGCGGCCCGAAGTCACGCTCAAGCTCGCCACCTCGCTCGATGGCTGCATCGCGCTGGCCGGCGGGGAAAGCCAGTGGATCACCGGCGACGTGGCGCGCGCGCACACCCACGCGATGCGCGCAAAGGCCGATGCCATTCTTGTGGGCGGCGGCACGCTGCGCGCCGATTCGCCCCGCTTGGATGTGCGCCTGCCGGGGCTGGAACCACGCAGCCCGCAGCGCTGGGTGCTGACGCGCGGCGATGCGCCCGCCGGCTGGCGCGCCCTGCCCTCTCCCGCCGCCATCACCGCGATGGGCGATGTCCAGCACCTGTTCGTCGAAGGCGGCGCGGGCGCGGCGGCGGCGTTCCTGGCCGCAGGGCTGGTCGATCGCATCCTCTTGTACCGCGCGCCCATCGTGATCGGCGGCGGATTGCCCGGCATTGCCCAGATCGGGCTGGCCAGGCTGGCCGATGCGCACGGACAATGGTGCATTGCCGATCGCCGCCAGCTTGGCAGCGACAGCCTGGACGTCTACACCCGCGCCCCATGTTCACCGGCATAATCACCGCAATCGGCACCATCCGCGAAACCCGCCAGTCGGGCGACCTGCGCGCCGTCATCGCCTGCCCCTATGATCCCGCAGGCATCGCCATCGGCGCGTCGATCGCATGCTCGGGCGTGTGCCTGACCGTGGTGGATCGCGGCGGCACCGCCGGCGACGCCTGGTTCGCGGTCGATATTTCGGGCGAGACGGTGGCCTGCACGGTGCCGGGTCGCTGGCAGCAAGGCCGCCAGATCAACCTCGAACCGGCGCTGAAACTGGGCGACGAACTGGGCGGGCACATCGTCACCGGCCATGTCGATGGCGTGGGCACGGTGGTTTCGGTGTCTCCGGCGGGCGATTCGCGCCAGGTCGTCATCGCCACGCCGAAAGCGCTTTCGCCCTATCTGGCCGCCAAAGGCTCGATCACCGTCGATGGCGTATCGCTGACGGTGAACGATGTGGCCGACCAGCCCGATGGCACCTGCCATTTCACGCTGAACATCATCCCGCACACCGCCGAAGTCACCACGCTGGGCGCACTGGCGGCGGGCACGGCGGTCAACCTCGAAATCGATGTGCTGGCCCGCTATCTCCAGCGGATGCAAAGCCTGCGCGGGTAATATCCCTCACGGCGCAGCCCGCCAGGCTGAACGTGTTTCGCGCTGATATCCTTTTTCCGCTCGTCATTCCCGCGCAGGCGGGAACCCATCTCCCGGCGCCTCAAACCACGCAACGCGGGTGACGAGGGACAGGGCAGGAGATGGCCTCCCGCCTGCGCGGGAGTGACGAAAAAGGGGTTACGGTGCCGAACCGGATAAACGGCAACCGGGTTCAGGGTAACGCTGGATTCGCGTGGCCACGCAGCGGCCTTGGCCGCCACGTGGCCTTCGCCGGCAGCCTCAGCCCGTCACATCCGCGACGGCGGCGATGAACTGGTCGATGTTGGCCATGGTCAGCCCGGCCACGTTGATGCGCCCCGAACCGGCAAAGTAGATGCCGTGCTGGCTGCGCATCGCCTGCACCTGATCGGGGGTGAAGGGGATGATCGAGAACAGGCCGTGCTGGCTGCCCAGCGGGGTCAGGTCGACACCGCCGGTCTTGCCGGCGGCGGCCAGCCGGGCGCGCACCTGGCGCATGCGTTCGCGCATGGTGTCCAGTTCATCGAGCCACTGCGCGGTCAGGTCCGCATCTTCCAGCACCAGGCGCACGGCGGCGGCGCCGTGATCGGGCGGCTGCGACCAGTTGGCGCGGGCCAGCGCGTGGGCGTTCGATACCACCATCGGCAACTGGTCCTTTTCGGCCACCAGCATGTAAAGCGCGCCGGTGCGATCGCGATAAAGGCCGAAATTCTTGTCGCAGCTTTGCGCGATCAGCGCCTCGGGCACCGCGCGCACGACGCGGCGGATGCCATAGGCGTCTTCCTCCATGCCCGAACCCAGGCCCTGATAGGCCAGGTCCAGCACCGGCAGAAGCTTGTTCGCCAGCAGCAGGTCGGTGATCTCGTCCCAATCGGCGTTGGTGTAATCGATGCCGGTGGGGTTGTGGCAGCAGCCGTGCAGCAGGAAGGCATCGCCTTCATCGGCTTCGGCCATCGCGCTGCGCAGCGCCGCCATATCAGCGGTGCCATCGGCGGCGGCGTGGTTGAAGGTCTTCATCTCAAGGCCAAGGTCGGCGCAGATCTGCGCGTGATTCGGCCAGCTTGGCGTGCCCATCCACACCCGCTTCACCTTGGCGGCCTTGACCATCGCCAGCGCAAGCCGGAGCGAACCGGTGCCGCCCGGCGTCTGCATGCCTTCGATGCGGCCGTCCTGGGTCGGGTTGTCCTTGCCGAACACATAGGGCGCCAGCGCCGAAACAAAGCCCATGTCGCCTTCGGGGCCAAGATAGGCCTTGGAATCCTGCGTCTCGACCAGCTTGCGTTCCGCCGCCTTGATCGCGCCGAACACGGGCGTATCGCCCTGCCCGGTGCGATAGACGCCGACGCCAAGATCGATCTTGGTGGCGCGCGGGTCCGCGTTGTGGAGCTTGATCAGCGCGAGAAGCGCGTCGGCGGGCTGTTGCTGGAGATTGGTAAGCATGGCGGCGCGGCCTTAGCCCCGCCGGGTACGTAGGAGCAAGCGGCTTTATTGCAGGCGCGCATGCGTCAGCCGCAAATGCGCGCGCCGACGCATGGCGCCGGCGGCGTTCAGAACGGCAACCAGTTCTGCTTCTGCGAGAATTTCATGTAGCCCAGATTGGCGCCCAGCCGCAGCCCCGCGCCCATGCGCACCGGAATCAGCACGACATCGCCGCGCCGCATGTAGCTGACGTTGAAGCCGCCGACCATGTAGGCCTGCCCTTCGCCGGCCGGGAAGCGCTTGTAGAGATCCTGGCTGTCATAAAGGTTGTAGACCAGCACGAAGGCATTGCCGGCGTTGGCCCCGGCATCGAAGCCCACCGAAGGCCCCGTCCAGTAGACCGGGCGTTCGCCCTCCACCTTGTGATGCAGCGTGCCCGAGCCATAGCGCAGGCCCACCACCAGCGCGCCGCCGCCTTCGCGGCCGACGATATAGCCGTTGGGTTCGCCCTGCTTGGCCAGGACATCCTCGATCATCGTGGCCAGGCCGCGCGCGCCCTTGCCGAACACGCCTTCGGCCGCGCCGATCAGGTCGTCCTTGCGATAGGTCGCGCTGCCATCGGCGGCAGCGACCGGCGTGGCCGGCGCCGAAGGATCGGGGATATAGGCGGGCGCCGTTGCCGGCGCTGGCGCCGGGGCGGCCGGCGCGCTGTAGACCGGCGTGGCCGCCGGCGCACTGCGCGGCGCCGCCAGATCCCCGTCGATCGCGCTGTCGGGATCGACGGACCGCATCTCGGCCAGAGCCGGCGTCGCCGCCACGGCGGCCACCGCCGCGAACACGATCGAGATCGACGTAAACGATTTGCCCATACGTGCAGCCATCTTGCACCTCCGTCCCAGGCGGATCGCCTGTGCACCAAAATCAGGCCCGACTGGTGCGCCCGTTATGGTTAACAATTGGTAACCGCCACACGGCAATCCCCCCGCGACGGGACGAATCGCGCCTGCGACCGGGTGAAGCGTTTGGGGGCGGGCGGTGCGTGCGTGGGGGGCGCGCTATTTCTCCTTCCACGTCACGCGGTACAGGTCGAAGCGGCGATCCTTCAGGTTCTGCACCGCGCCCGACTGGCGGCTGGTCAGCAAGTCGTCGATCGACAGGTCGGCGATGGCGATCGTTTCGGTGTTGGGCGCGGTATCGGCGGCCACGCCATCGCGCGCGAAGGGAAAGTCCGAAGGCGTCAGAATCGCGCTTTCGGCATAGTGGATGTCCATGTTCTCCACGTTGGGCAGGTTGCCGACCACGCCCGAAGTGACGACGTAGCACTGGTTCTCCACCGCGCGCGCCTGGCAGCAATAGCGCACGCGCAAGTAGCCGCGCCGCTCATCGGTGCAGAACGGCACGAACAGCAGCAGCGCGCCCTGGTTGACGAGATGGCGGGCGAGTTCGGGGAATTCCGAATCATAGCAGATCATCACCCCGATCGGGCCGCAATCGGTCTGGATCACGTTGGCACCGGTGCCGCCCTTGATGTTCCACCAGCGCCGTTCGGACGGCGTGGGGTGCAGCTTTTCCTGCGTGTGCATCGAACCGTCGCGCAGGAACACATAGGCGATGTTACGGATCTCGCCGTTGTCCATGCGCGTGGGGTGCGATCCGCCGATCACGTTGATGTTATAGCTGACCGCCAGCTTTTCCATGAACGCGCAGTAGCGCTCGGTATAGTCGGCCACTTTCTCGATCGCTTTCGCCGGCTCCAGCTTGCGCGCCTCGATCGACAGCAGCTCCAGCGTGTACAGTTCCGGGAACACCACGAAATCGGCCGAATAGTCGGACGCCACGTCGACCCAGTATTCCACCTGCTCCTCGAACTGGTCGATCGTGGTGATGCCGCGCATCTGGAACTGCACGGTCGCCACGCGCACCGAAGACGGCAGCCGCGCCTTGCGGCGGTTGAGCCGCACCGTGGTTTCCTCGGGCGCCAGCGGATTGGGCCAGACCATCAGCACCGCGTTGCCGCCGCTCTCGCGGTCGTCGGGCAGGTAATCGGCGATCACGCCGCGCGGCTGGAAACCCTGGTTGAGCTGGAAGTTGATCACCTGGTCGCGAAACTGCTTGTCGATCACCGCGTCGAGATAGGCCTGCGGATCGGGAAACTGGCGGCGGCGGCGCGCATAGCCCGGCATGCGGCCGGCGATGACGATGCCCTTCAGTTCGAAGTTCTGGCACAGCTCGCGGCGCTTGCGATAGAATCGCTCGCCAATGCGCAGCCGCCGGAAATCGGGATCGACGCAGACTTCCATGCCATAGAGGATGTCGGCATTGTCCGCCGGCACCACGCCGAAGCCGCCGCCGGTGATCTCATGCCAGCTATGCGGCGCGAACGCCTGGCGCGAGGACACCAGCAGCGCCGAGCAATAGCCCACGATCGCGCCTTCGTATTCGGCGACGAACTGGCCTTCGGGGAAATTGTTCACCAGGCCGCGGATCTGCGCCTGCGAGAACGCCTCTCCCTTGCCATAGACTTTGGCGGACAGCGCCGCGACGGGTTTCGCATCGGCGCTGAGCGCGGGACGGATGATGAGCTTTGCGTGGGATTGGGCCATCGCGCCAAGGTAATGGACCGGCGGGGATTATCCAGTGCGCAGCCATCGACGAATTTTCGCCGGTTCCCTGCGATCAGCCCCTTGCCGCCCCCGCCACCCCCCGCTATAGCGCCCCCTCGCCGCTGCGATCCGGAGACGTGGGTGAGTGGCTGAAACCAACGGTTTGCTAAACCGTCGTACTGGTAAATCCGGTACCGAGGGTTCGAATCCCTCCGTCTCCGCCATTTCCGCCATTTTTTCGAACATTTCAGCTTCCCTCCGGGGTTACAGACCGTTGGGGATGTGACAACTTTTGTGCCTTCCCCAATCGGGCCACGTTTTGTTGGTCGGGTGTCAGGTGTGCCAGGTACATCTCGGTCGTCTGGATGCTGGTGTGTCCGAGAATGCCCTGAAGTGTGTAGATGCTGCCCCCCTTTCGCAGGTACTGAACCGCGAAAAGGTGGCGCAAATCGTGGAATCTGAAGCGGACGAACCCCTTCGAGGTTTGTGTCAACTTTCGTGCCACCGCACCGAACTGGGAGGACACCCAGTCGATGGTGAGCCCCTTGCCTCGCCAGAACACGAGATCGGAGTAGGTCGTCCGCGGCTGACGCTTTAGGATGGCCAGCGCACGAGCCGATAGCGGCACGGCGCGAAGCTTGCTGCCCTTGGTCTTGTGGATGGTCGCGATGCGCCGCTTTGTATCGATGCAGCTCCATTCGAGCTGCACGATCTCATCCTGGCGCATGCCCGTCTCGATCGCGATGGAGCAGATGTCGCCAAGCTTGGGTGGCATCGCCTCGATCATCGCCGAGATCGACGCCTGCTGTGGAAGCACGATGGGGCTGCGCCGCTCCGGGATGCGCTTCCGGTTCATGGAGTGCGCATGGTTGTCGACGATCCACCCTTCATCCTGCGCCACGGCCAGGACCGAGGAGATGGCCGTCAAGTCACGCCGGATGGTTGCATTGCTGACCCCAAGAGCTCGTCACCCCTTGATCAGTTCCCGCAGGCACGCGCCGTCAATGTCCCGGATATGCTTGTCCTCAAGCCAGAACCGGCATTGGTTGAAGCTGACAATGTACCGCCGATGCGAGTTCTCCGAGATCAGCGACAGGGCCACCTCGTTCCAGGCGATGACGGCATCCTGCCATGTCTTGGGCGGGGTGATGCCATGCCTGACCTCGTCCTCGATCTTGGCCTTCAGCTTCTCTAGCGCGCGGATAGCCTTCGCTTCGGACCGTTTCGCAGGCTCAACACGGACATGTAGAGATTGGCGGTATGGCTGTCCGGCGATCTGGAAACGCGCGTAGTAGGTGTCGCCTCGGATATATATGTTCTTTGCCATTGTTCCGGCTTTCCGGGCGTCTGCTGCGCCCATTTTCTCAATAGGAGGAGATCGAAGGTCCAGCGCCCGGCGGGCTTTGCCGCTCCGGGGATCAGGCCTTGCGCAGCCAGGTTCTGCAGCGTTCGCGCGCAAATGCCGGTAATTCGCACCGCGTCGAGCACCGTGACCCGCTCAACGGGCATGAGCTCGGCTTCGGATCGCTTTCTTCTTTTCACCATCGGGACCTCCTTGCTTGAAAGGTTTGTCTCTGCCCGGTTGAATGTGTGGATGCTGGAGCGCGCGGGGCGCTCGTCCCGAAACTGGTGCCGGAACCTTCCGGCCAGATCTGCGAAACCGCCAGACCCGCCGCATCGGCTATCGCTCGCCTGACCCTATCGGAGTTCGACCGGCCGCTGGCGACCAGCGACACTGCCGTACGCGACACACCAAGTTCGCGTGCGATCTGCGCGTAGCTCGTCCCATGGAGCCGCAGGAGGTCCTTGAGCAGTCGGGAGGTGTCGATCGAATTTGTCATTTCCGGCGGGTCCGGTAAGTTGACGACTCGTTCCGCATTTACCAAACTCCTTCACAAATAGGAAGATGTCTTCACAATGTCTGTGGGCAAGCGAATTGAGGCCATCCGCAAGCGAGCCGAACTCTCGCAGGGGGCCTTCGCGGAAAAGCTGGGCTTCTCCCGGCGAACGCTGCACGCATGGGAAAAAGACCTGACCCCGCCGCCGGTCGTGGCGCTGGTCAGGATCAGGGAAGTCTTCGACGTCGATCCCGAATGGGTGATCATGGGCAACGATCTGGCGCCGCCACGGCACTATCATCAGATCGACTGGGATCTCTACGACGAGGCGGTCCGTGAAGTCGCGAAGATCGCTGCGGAGGTCCGCCTCGTTCTCACGAACGAGCAACTCGAAAGACTGGCCCGTATCGAATTCGCCAATGGCGCGCGGTTTGCCGGTCCCGAACGTGCTCGGCTGATCGAGTACATGCGAACATTTTCGTTGGAGAGGTGACTTCGATGGAGCGCGATTCCCGAGAGAAATTTGCAGCCGACCTTCGCAGGCAGGAAGTTATCTCCCCCGACTGGAGAAAGGTGCGCCTGTCTATCTGAAGGCACCGTTGCCTGTCTTGCTGATGATGCAGACCGCTGCCGCGTTGCGTGACGCGCTGGCAACCCGCGGCACATCGCTCGAATTGAACATAACAACAGAAGCGTTGCGCTTCGATCGGAATGACGCGCCGCCAAGAATGATCTGGAGCAATTGGAACAATGAGAGTGACCGTGAAGATGTCATCGTGGCGATGGCAGATCGGTTCAATCTCGCGTGCAATTATGACGACGAGGGGGCACCTCACAGCCGCAAGCTGACGATCTCTTATCGCGATGGCTCGCGGGCCATACTCCTCCTCGATCAGGGTTTCGGGGCATGGCGATCGCGGTTACCACTCCGACACGATTTCCGAGCGGGTCCCCAGGTGCAATCTCGAGCCTTGGTCGAATGCTCTGGGCTCGTATCTGCTGAAGACGACAGCT